>JAUHZF010000513.1 GCA_030426145.1 Polyangia bacterium | reverse complement strand
TGGCTACGGCAACCGGCATCAGCGTCGCGGCCCGGTCGAGGTCTCCACCAAGGAGATGAGCGACCGCAAGAAGGTCGTGAAGATCGAAGGTGAGGTCACGCTGCAGAACTTCGCCAACCAGATGAGCATGAAGGCCACCGACGTGCTCATGAAGCTGCTGGGCATGGGCGTCACCGGCGTGCACATCAACTCGACGCTCGACGTCGACACCGCGACCATCGTCGCCGAGGAGCTCGGCTGGCGCGTCGAGGACGTCGCCATCGACATCGACGAGGAGCTGGAGGCGGCCGCCTTCGGTGGAGAGGACGAAGAGCTCGGTGAGCCCATCATCCGCGCCCCCATCGTCACCGTCATGGGTCACGTCGACCACGGCAAGACGACGCTGCTCGACACCATCCGCAAGGCGGACGTTGCCGGGGGCGAGGCGGGCGGTATCACCCAGCACATCGGCGCCTACCGCGTCGAGACCAGCAAGGGCACCATCTGCTTCCTCGACACGCCGGGCCACGCGGCCTTCACGTCGATGCGGCAGCGCGGCGCCTCGGTGACCGACATCGTCATCCTGGTGGTGGCGGCCGACGACGGCGTGATGCCTCAGACCAAAGAGGCCATCAAGCATGCCCAAGAGGCTGGTGTGCCGATCATCGTGGCCGTGAACAAGATCGACAAGCCGGGTGTCGAGCCCGACAAGATCATGCGCGAGATGTCGGCTGAGGGCCTCACGCCCGAGGACTGGGGTGGCGACACCATCTTCAGTCAGGTCTCGGCGCTCAAGGGCACTGGCGTCGACGAGCTCCTCGAGCTGGTCCTGCTCCAGGCCGAGGTGCTCGAGTTGCGCGCTTGGCCCGAGAAGCGAGCGAGTGGCGTCGTCGTCGAGGCCCTCCTCGACAAGGGTCGGGGCGCGGTGGCCCGTGTGCTCGTCCAGGACGGCACCATGCGTCGTGGCGATGTCGTCCTCTGTGGCACGTCCTACGGCAAGGTCCGGGCGATGATGGATGAGAAGGGCCGCCAGGTGAAAGAGGCGGGTCCGGCGACGCCGGTCGAGGTCCTGGGCCTCAACGACGTTCCGTCCGCCGGCGACCCCGTCAACTCCATGGACGACCTCAAGCTGGCCGAGACCCTCGCCGACGAGCGCAAGAAGCGCCACCGGAAGAAGCTCGGCCCGCAAGACGTGGGCATCAACAGCCTCCAGGCCTTGCAGACGATGCTGGCCCAGGAGGAGCAGCACGAGCTCAAGGTCATCCTCAAGGCCGACGTGCAAGGCTCGGTCGAGGCGCTTCAGCAGGCCCTCGAGCAACAGAGCAACAAGAAGGTGAAGCTCACCGTCGTGCACACCGGCGTCGGCGGCATCACCGAGACGGACGTGCAGCTCGGCGTGGCTTCCAAGGCCCTCGTGATCGGCTTCAACGTCCGTCCGACGGGCAAGAGCGGAAAGATCGCCGAGCAAGAAGGCGTCTCGATCCGCATGTACAGCGTCATCTACGAGGCGATCGACGACGTTCGCTCGGCCATGGAGGACCTCCTCCCTGCCACCAAGGTGGAGCGTGCGCTCGGGACCGCCGAGGTGCGTGCCATCTTCCGCGTGAGCAAGGTCGGCGTCATCGCCGGCTGCATGGTCACCGGGGGCGTGATTCGCCGGAACGGGATGCTTCGCCTCCGACGTGACGGCGACGTGGTGCACGAGGGTATCGTCGACAGCCTCAAGCGCTTCAAGGATGACGCGAAGGAGGTCCGCGAGGGCTTCGAGTGCGGTATCGGTCTCGACAACTTCAACGACGTCCAAGAGGGCGACATCATCGAGTGCTTCGAGATGGAAGAGGTGAAGGCCAAGCTAGAGGACTGAACGGTCCTCGGGCTCCGGCCCTCTGATTGACCATGTTCGTCGGGGTTCTCCGCGTCTGGCTTCACATTCCTAGCGCCCGCAGTCTGAAAGACCGGCGTCGCGTGGTGCGGTCGTTCAAGGACCGCGTCCAGAGCAAGCTTCGCGCGTCGGTGGCGGAGGTCGGAGATGCCGACCGCCACCAGCACGCGGTGATTGGCATCGCCTACGTGTCCGGCACCGCAGCCCGGGTGGAGGAGATCCTCGCCGCTGCGGCTTCGATGGCGGGCAACCTGAAGGACGCGATTCTGGTCGATCGTGCCACCGAGATCCTGTCCTTCGGTACGGAAGGCAAAGGGGTCGGAGCCGACCCGGCTAGCCTCGACGCCATGGTGCTCGATGCCACGCCTTGGGATGAGGTCGACGAGGAGATGGAAAAATGAGCCGACGACGACGTGGGGGAGGGCGTAGCGGGCGCCGTGAAGGTGGCGCCGGCATCCTCCCCGCCAGCGCCGTACCCACGCGAGGGGCGCCGAGGCGGTTGCGTGTCGAGCGCGACCTGCACGACCTGCTCGTGGGCGTGCTCGGGGCGCTCAGTGATCCGCGCCTTTCGGGGCTGCGGATCACGCGGGTGCAGCTCACCGACGATTTGAGCTTCGCGCGCATCTTCGTCCGTGAGCTCCTCCTCGAAGATGAGTCGAGCGGGCGGGAAGACGACATCATGCGCGGCTTCGAGGCCGCCTCGGGCCGCATCCGCGGGCAGGTCGCCCACGCGCTTCAGCTGCGGCGGGCGCCAGAGCTTCGCTTCGTCTACGACCACGGCCAGGACAACGCCGACCGCGTCGACGAGCTGCTCGCCGAGATCCGCGCCGAGCAGGACGAAGACGACGAAGCCCCCTCCGGCGAGAAGCCGGAAGGGGCTCGGTAGCAAGCGGCGGGCTGCGCCGGGCTCTGCTCAGTCGCCCGGTCGCCCAGTCAGTCGCCCAGTCAGACGCTCAGTCAGACGCTCAGTCCTTCTCGACGATGAGGAACTGCACCCGGCGGTTTCGGGCGCGGTTGGCGGGGGTCACGTTCGGAGCCAGCGGCTGGCTGGAGCCGTAGCCCTTGGCCGTGAGGCGGCCGCCGTCGACGCCGTGTGAACTGAGCCAGCCTCGCACGGCCTCGGCGCGATCCTGGCTGAGCTTGCGGTTGATGGCGCCGGTTCCGCTGTTGTCGGTGTGGCCCTGGACCTCGACCTTCTTGAGGTTGGGGTTCCGCGCGAGGAAGTCGGCGATCTCGGTCAAGATGTCGTCGGACTCGGGCTTGATGGTGGCCGAGTTGAGCTCGAAGAAGATCTTCTTGAGCACGCGCACCTGGTTGCCGATGACGCGAACGTTCGGGCGCTTGGGCCGCGGGTTGAGGGTGAGGATGACGTTCACCGTCTCGCGAGGCCGGACTGTCGTCTCCTGGGTGTGGAGCATGTAGTCGTTGGCCTGAGCCTTCACCGTGGCGCTACCGAGGGGGAGTTTGGGGAAGGAGAACGACCCATCGGGACCGGTGGACGCCGTGTGCTTCTGACCCTGGGCGTCGACGAGCTCGACGGTCACGCCGCTGACGGTGTTGCCATCGGTGGACTTCGCCGTACCCGAGATGCCGCCGTCCTTGGGCAGAGCCTCGAGCTGGCAATCGATCTCGGTGAAGAAGTCACCCGTAGGCTGCGTGGCGGGCGGCATGCCCGGCTGGAAGCCCGGCTGTCCCGGCATGCCCGGCTGTCCCGGCATGCCCGGCTGTCCCGGCTGTCCCGGCATGCCCGGTGAGCCGCCGGCGCCAGGAGCCGGCGAGACGTTGGCCTGACAAGTACCTGGCTTGTAGCCATCGGCCGTGACCCCGAAGGTGTAGAGGCCGGGCTCGAGCTTGTAACTCTGGAACCCGCCGTCGGCGCCGGTGGCGACGGGCGGAAGGGGCTGGCCCTGCAGCGTGACGACGGCGTTCGGCACCGCGGTGCCGGCGCCCTGCTCGGTGACCTTGCCGCGCACGTAGTAGGCGGGAGGGGGCGGGAGCTCGATGCGCTGCGGCGGAAGCACCGGCGGAGGCGGCGGCGGCTGCTTCTTCTCCTTGGTGTCGAAGGCGTAGCCGACACCGAGGTAAAGGGTCCAAGGGGCGGTGGGAGCGACCTCTTCGATGAAGGTGCTCGTGCCCGAGAGGCCGATGTCGACGGCCACGTGGGCGCTCAGCCCGCGGAAGGCGCCCCAGAGGGGGTTGGTCCGGGCGCCGAGGCTCAGGTGCGACGGGATGGCCGAGTAGCCCGGGCCGCCCGAGAAGGGATCGTTCAGATCCTGGAGCGCGAGGCAGACGTCGCCGGGGGAGATGGTGCGCGTGTGGCACTGGTACCCCTGCCGGTTGACCGGGATGTCGACGCTGTACTCGAGGTACGGCTGCACCCAGCGGTAAGGCACGTCGACGCCGAAGCGCATCTGGAAGAAGTCGGTCCGGTTGATGCCGAGGCCGAAGCGCTCGACGCGGCTGATCGGGATGCGATCGAGTCCGCCCGACGTGGCCGGGTCGCGCTGGGCGCGGAGCTGTTCGACTTCCTCGACGAGCTTGCCCGAGTTGTCGACGCGGTAGCCGCCGTTGAGGTGGAGGCGGACCGGGGCACCGAGACCCTTGCCGTTGATCTTCCGGAAGTCGGACGACATCAGCAGGTTGAACTCGGCGCTGGTGCCGGCTCCGCTCACGCCGACGTCGCCGGCCCCGTTGAGGAGCAAAAGACGCACGTCTGCGCCGAAGGTGAGGTTGTCGGCCACGCGGAAGGGGGTGAAACCCTTCACGCCGAGGGTGGTGTCACCGAGCACCTGCAGCAGGCCCGGCGTGCCGGCGTCGTTGGAGTTGGCGTAGGTGCGGATCTGCGCGTACGCCTCGAGGAAGGACAGAGGCGTCGCGTTGAGGGCGAAGAAGGCGCCCACGTGGCTCGCCGAGTCTTCGAAACCGGGCGCCTGGTCGGCGCAGGGTGTATCGGCGTCACAGAGGAAGCCGCCCTGGCTGAAGAAGTCGAGCAGGAAGGAGACCCGGAACATCTGCGGCGCCGACGAGCCCGCGTAGGCCGTGCGGAGAAGGCCGGTGCTGCCGGTGATGCTCACCTGCTCGGCCAACGACATGGCTCGAACCTCTTCGTCGTCGTTCTGGTCCGGCGACGGAGGCGCGGTGACCGAAGCTCCGCCGAGGTTCGCTTCGCCACCGAAGGTCACGCCTCCGGGAGGAGGTTGCTGACCGGGAGGTGCACCCATCGGGGGCCCCATCGGCGGCTGTCCCCCGGGCGGCTGTCCCGCGGGGTCGAAAGGAGGAGGCTGCTGGGCTACGGCCGAGGTGGCGATGAGGCCCGTGGCGAGGAGCGCCGGGAGGGCGACCATCGCTCGACGGGATGGCGAGAGACGCCAGTTGGAGGCCTTCGGGGCCGAAGCACGAGCGGCGGACGATGCGTCGAGGTCAAGCATGGGTTTCTCGGGTCTCGGTGCGGGACGGTACACTGCCCGTCCGGGCAGCCGAGTTTTAGCATTGCGGTCCGCAGAACTAGGAACCTTTTCCCGTCCCGACGTCACGCTGACCGCTTGGCGGCGCTGCCGAAGCTGGCTACACCAGGGTCGTGGCGGACGCCGAAGACGAGACCGAGGCGGCCGAGCCCGCGTCTGGGCCCGAGGGCCAGGGTGAAGGCGACGTCCCCGAGACCGGTGGACGCACGGATGAAGAATCACTCATCCAGGTGCGTGGCTTACGGA
>JAUHZF010000103.1 GCA_030426145.1 Polyangia bacterium | reverse complement strand
CCACTACACGACCGGGGTGCACCTTCTACAGCAGGGCCAGGCCGACCGCTTCTTCGACCTGAGCCGCATGGAGTTTCTGCGCACGATGATGGTCGACAAGGATGGCAGCGCCTGGATCGCGGGCTGGCATGGCATCGTACGCCTCTCGCCCCAGGGGGCGCAGGGCTTCCGCGAGCGTACCTACGTCGTCGACGCCACCACCGTCTCTCCCTAGCGCGAGGCATGCCGTGATTCGTCCTCGCTCCCCAACAGGAGACGGAGCCCGGGCGAGTCCAGGTGTAGCGAACCCATGGGAGCGCACCAGAAGCGTCCTCCGGTGCCGAACGCACGCCTCAGGCGCCCCGGCGGAGATGCGCAACCCAGCCCAGGTAGACGCGATAAGCGGCGTCGTCGGTTTCGAAGTAGCGTGTCATCGCCTGGTCGATGTCGGCGCGGGCGGGTTCGTTGGCGATTCCCATCGCTCGGTGAACGCGCTCTCGCATGACCGAAGGCGCGAGGTGGGTTGCACATGCGAGACGGGCATATGCCCCTGGGCTCATCACCGGCTCCTCGTCACACGCGCTCGGGGCGCCGAAGACGGTGGCATCGATCCCGCTCATCCCGTCCTCGATGGGTCCATCGAGCCCAGCGTCCATCAGGGGCTTCAGGACGAAGGCGGCCGCGTCGACGCTGCGACTCCGAGGTGACTTTTCCACCGCCGGTGCCGAGGTCAAGGTCTCTTCGATCTCGGAGGGGTCGCACGCCGATGGCATCGTCGCGGGTTCGAGCGAGTGAACCATCAACGTTTGAGGGGCGTCGCTGATGGGGAAGTCGGTGATGCGCTTTCTTCGGGTGGGGTACTGCTCCTCCAGCTCGAGCAGGGCGCGGGCGAAGAGCGTGCTGAAGACGTGCGCCTCGTGGGTGGGAGGCCGTACCGCCGCCAGGCGTCTCAACCAGTCGCGACGGCTTCGGCGCCAGCTCTCGGCGTCGATGCCGTACTGGGCGAGGATCTCGCCTTCGCGACCGCCGTGTACCACCTGCGCGAGCAGGGTGGTGAAGCGCTCCAGGTTCAACGTGCGTTCAGTCATCAGCCCTCCCGCTCTCCCCTCGACCCGGCGTGCTCGGCAGTTGCGTAAAAAATCGTCCTTCCTCAAGATTTCTCCCATGAGGAGCCGCACCCCGAAGTGGAGCGTCCGGTGAGCTTCGCGCCACCACCAGGGTGGTCGATCGTGGCGCCCATCGGCGCCGGCGGTGCCTTTCGCGTAGCCCGCGTCGAGAGGGCCGGGCGCCGGGGCATCGCGCGACGGCCAAGGCCCCATGAGGCGGCGATCGCTTCACTGGCTCGCCACGACGCCGTGCTCGCGGCCCTTCAGGGGCGGTCGGTCATTCCACGGCGACTCGCCGCGGGGGACGACGACCACGGACCTTTCACCATCGAGACCGAGGCGCCAGGCCTTTCGCTCGCGTCCTTGGTCGCGCGATCCGGCGCCTTGCCCCCCGACCTCGTGCTCGCCCTCGCGCGCGCTGCCTTTGCCGCCCTGACCGAGCTTCACGCGGCCAATGACGACGATGGCCCCCTCGGCTTCGTGCACGGCGACCTGGGCCCCGATCATCTCTTCGTCGCGCCCTCGCCCGACGCCGGCGTAACCTTTATCGACTTCGGCCTCGCCTCGCTGCGCGGGCTGAGCCCGCTGTCGGCCGACGTGCGCGGCACGATGCCCTACGTCGCCCCCGAGCGGGCACGGGGGGAGGGGAGCCAAGCCGCGCCAGCCGACGTCTACGCCCTGGCCGCGACCTTCCTCCTCGCCGTGACGGGCTTGCCGCCGGGAGAGGCCCATGCGGCCGCGCTCGTCGCGGTCGGCGAACACGGACTCGAGGTGCCGCCCTTGCCGCAGGGCCCGCTTCGGCGGGCGCTGACCGCAGCCCTGGGTTTCGAGCCCGAAGCGCGTCCGAGCTCGGCCGAGATGCAGCAGCTTCTCGCGTAGACGCGCACGGCACGGAGCGGCAACCCCACCCCGAGGCGTCCTAGCGTTGCCAACTCACCGAAAACGCTACTATGCTCCGCGATGCGCGCCCGGACGTATCCGGGCCCTTCTGCTTCCGAGGTCTGCTCGCATGTCCAGTCTGACGCGTCTCGCGCCCCTCCCCATCCTCACCGCCGCCCTCTTCCTCGCTGGTTGCAGCGATGGCGTCGGCCCCGCCGCGATCGGTGCCTACGAGATCACCTTCAACCAGGGCCAGAGCGGCGCCTGCGGCTTGGGACCGCACAACGGTCAGGTGGGCAGCATCACCGACACCGAGAAGCAGGACCTCAAGAAAGACGGCGAGAACCTCGTCAAGATGTCGTGCATCGTCACGGGGAGCGGCAACAGCTTCCGCGTCGCGGGCGAGATCGACGACAACAAGGCGAACTTCCTCTCCTTCGAGATCCCCAACCTCGACACTGGCGCAACGCGCGACAACCCGTCGTTCGGCTCGGTACAGTATCAATCCGTCACCACCCAGGGTGCGGTCTACTCGAGCACCGACGACCAGCCCTGCGAGTTCTTCCTCGAGGGCTCCGAGACCATTCAGCCCGGCGCGGCCTGGGTGAGCTTCCGCTGCCCGGCCGTGATCGATTCGACGTCGACGTGTGCGCTGGGGCAGATGTTCCCCAACGTCGTCATCATGGAAAACTGCGACCGTTGAGCTAGACCAGACCCGTGCATCGGTGGGGCGTAGCGGGGCTGGTCGGTCTGCTCTTCGGAGCCGTGGCCGCGCTCGGTGCGTCGGGCGGATGCGGTTCGTCCAACCCGCCGAGCCCGTTCCTCGTCGGTGGCGGGGGTGAGGGCGGCAGCGGTGGCCAGGGCGGCGCCACGACCACCACGGGCCAAGGCGGCAGCATCGACCCCACCCTCGGCGGCCCCTGCACCCAGGACGACCAGTGCGACGATGGGTTCGACTGCACCTTCGATGCGTGCGACCTCGAGCTGTTGCGTTGTCGGTTCACGCCCGACGACAGCCAGTGCCAAAACGGCATCTACTGTGACGGCCTCGAAGTCTGTGACAACCAGCTCGGGTGCATTCTCGGTGAGCCCATCACCTGCAGCGATGGCAACGCGTGCTCGATCGACACCTGCGATGAGGCGACCCAGTCGTGCCTCGAGGAGCCTCGCGACGTCGACGGCGATGGCGATCCCGACGACAAGTGTGGGGGCGGCGACTGCGACGATCTCGACCCCAACATCTCGTCGCTGCAGCCGGAGATCTGCGGCAACGGCCTCGACGACGACTGCGACCTGCAGTTCGACGAGGTGACGTGTACCAACCCGGCCAACGACACCTGCCTCGACCCCTTCGAGATCACGCAACCCGGTACCTACCCGCTGTCCACCGTCGCCGCCGCCTCGCACTATGGGGCGAGCTGCGGAGTGAGCGATCCCATGCTCTCGCGCGACATCGTCGCCGCCCTCACGCTCCCGGCGGGCCCGCTGCGCGACATCCAGATCACGGCCCGCACCGTCGACGTCGACGTTGCGACGTCTTTGCTCACGCAATGCGGTCAGGCGGCGTCCGAAGTCGGTTGCAGCCCTGGCTACGCGCATCCGGACGGAGGGCGCGTAGCCAAGCTTCGGGCCCGAGGCGTAGGCGATGCGGGTCAGGCGACCGTCTTCCCTCTGTACCTCTTCACCGAGGGCGGGACGTCGCCCGTCTCCCTTCGCTACGAAGAGCTCCCCGCCTCGACCAAGCCCACCCACGAGACCTGCGGTACTGCGATCCCCATCCTCGACAACGTCCCCGTGGTGGCGAGCGTCGTCGATGCCGTGAGCGACCTCGGCAGTGCTTGCGACCTGGCCACCGGCGAGCTCGTCTACAGCTTCACCCTCACCCAGAACCAAGACGTCGAGCTCTTTGGCAGCAGCGTCGATGGCGACGGCAACCCGGTCTTGTCGCTGCGCGACAGCAACTGCGCGATGCCGGCCGACGAGATCACCTGCAACGCAGGGCGACCGGCCACCATCTTCCGCCGCGACCTGCCGCCCGGTACCTACTACGTCGCGGTCGGGGCCACGGCGCCCACCGACGTCACCGTCACCCTCCAGCTCTCGCCCCCCACGGCGCCTCCGGCCGACGAGGACTGCGCGACCGCGCCCGCGCTGACGGTGAACACCGGCGTCGACGTGGTGCTCGCCCAACATCAGGATGACGTGCCGAGCACCTGCGTGAGCGGCGCCGCCGACGCGGTGTACGACCTCACCCTCGCTCAGGCGTCCGACATCCTCCTCATCGGTGACAAATCGGCCAACGATACGGCCTCGGTCGTGCTGTCCCAGCCCACCTGCGGCGGCGACGCCGATGAGCTCATCTGTGCCGCCGGCACCGGCAACCGCCTTCGTGGCCGCTACCGCAACCTACCCGCCGGAAACTACAAGGTCGTCGCCGAGAGCGTGCAGGCGCAGCCGATGCGAATCACGGCGCTCGTGCGGCCAGCCGTTCCACCCACCCTCGTGCCCTTCGCCAACACATGCGGCGAAGTGCAGGTCATCTCCCCCAGCGGGGGCTTCTTCCAGGGCAACACCGTCAACGCCCAGCCCGACTTCGAGCACGGCTGCGATCAGGGGGGCCTTCCTCCCGGGGGAGGACCGGACCAGATCCTCAGCCTCACGCTCACCCAGCCGAAGCGGGTGGTGCTCGACATGCTCGGCAGCGCCTACACCACCCTCCTGGCGGTGAAGGAAGGGCCCAACTGCCCCGGCATGGAGGTCCCCTTCGGCTGCGCCGCAGGCTTCGGGGCTCAACGCAGCTTCCTCGACCTCGAGCTGCAGCCGAACACCTACTTCATCGTCGTCGACGGTTACGCCGGAAACGCCGGGCCTTGGTTCCTCGACGTGCACGTCGTCGATCCCTAGGTCGACAAACAGAATTCCAAGTCGCTAGCCTCGTCGTGCTAAACGGACACCGCTTGCCATGTTGCAACGGGTGCTCACGGTCGCGCTGAACGCCTACCGAGAAGCCGTCCGCGCTCGGGTCTTGCTCGGCCTCGCGGGTGTCGCTTTCGCGGTGGCCTTCTACTCCCTCATCGTCGGGTCCTTCACCCTTCGCGATGCGCCGCGTGTCGTGGCCGACCTCGGCGCGGCCACGGTGAGCATCTTCTCCATCGCGGTCGCCATCCTCATCGGCGCCACCTCGCTCTATCGCGAGTTGGAGATGAAGACGATCCTCCCTCTGCTGGCCCGGCCGATTCGGCGGTCGGAGTACCTGGTGGGGAAGTTCGTGGGCACGATGACCGTGGTCGTCGTCTTCGTCATGGCGGAGGCGGGGCTCGTCTTGATGATGTGCGCGGTGCTCGGGGGCCGCTCACCAGCGGTGGTCATCGGGGTCGCGCTCGCCTTGGCGGTGGCGCTCGCTGGGGTGGCCATTCGTTCGCATCAGATGCGCACCTTCGCCCCCATTCCGTGGGCGGTGGCCATGCTCGTCTGTGGGTTCGTGCTCTCCTCCGTGGCACCTCTCGAGCGCTCCCTCGTGCTCAGTTCCGCGGCCCTCACCATGCTCGAGGTGATGATCATCGCCTCGCTGGCCACGCTCTTCTCGAGCTTCTCGACGCCGTTCATCTCGTCGCTGCTCACGGTGATGACGATCGCCGTGGGGCGAAATGCAGACAGCTTGGCCAAGCTGCCGCCCAAGGTCTTCGGATCGGCCATCAGTGGCTTCGGCAAGAAGCTCGCCATGGTGTGGCCCAACCTCCACGTCTACACACCGGCTCGACCGTTGCTCACCGGTGAGGCCCTCGACACCAGCCTCCCGCTCTACGTCGCGCAGGCGGGGCTTCAAAGTCTGGCTTGGACCGTGGGGCTGCTCACACTCGCGGCCATCATTTTCCAACGGCGGGACTTCACCTGACGGTGTCGTCCGATGCCGGGCCCTCGACGGCCGCCCGGATCCTCATGGGTCTGGCCGTGATCGTGACCCTGCTCGGGGTGGCCACCGCGAGGGTGCTCGTCTCGGGTGAAGAGGAGCTCTCCCGCAGCAACGAGGCCCTCACGGCCAAGGACCCCCGCGGGGCGGTGGTCCACGCGCGTCGTGCCGCGGGGTGGTACGCGCCTGGCGCCCCCCATGTGGCGGTGGCCTACGAACGTTTGATCGCCCTCGCCGAGGCGGCAGAAGAGAACCGACGTGACGATCTGGCCCTGCTCACCTGGCGTTCGGTGCGCGAGGCGTCGACGACCACACGATGGCTGATGACACCTCACGCGGCTGACCGAGAGCGCGCCGATCGTGAGATCGCCCGCATCACGGCCAAACGTCCCCGCCATGCCGAGCCGGATCCGGCGGTCATGACGGCGCGCTTTCAAGAGCTGGCCAACCGCTCGGGACACCATCCTGGCTGGGGCGTGGCTCTGGTGGCGTCTTTTGCACTGAGCGCGGCTGGTTTCGCGTGGTGGTCGCGTCGCGTCGCGGGCGCCGGGGGACGGCTCGATCTGCGGGCCGCGCGCGGGGGACTCATCCTCACCCTCGCGGGCGTGGCGAGCTGGCTTCTCACGGTGTGGAGGAGCTGATGCCGCGTTTTGCCGACGCGCGCGGTCACGTGCACGACCTCCCGGCCGAGCCGATGCGGATCGTGTCGCTGGTGCCGAGCGACACCTACAACCTCTTCGCGCTCGGGGCAGGGGAGCGCGTGGTCGGACGCACCATCTACTGCGTGGAACCGTCCGGCGTGGAGCCGATCGAGACCGTGGGCGGGACCAAGAACGCCGACGTCGAACGAATCGTGGCCCTCGCCCCCGACGTCGTGCTCGCCAACCAAGAGGAGAACCGCCGCGTCGACGTCGAGCGGCTCGAAGCGGCGGGGCTCAGGGTGTTGGTGAGCTTTCCCCGCACGGTCGTGGCCGGGCTCGAGCATGCCGCCGCGCTCGCCGCCTTGTTTCCGTCGCTCGACGGCGAGGCCGTGCTCTCGGAAGCGCGGGCCCAATACGCGCGCCTCTCTACCGCCACCGCAGCGCCGGTGCCGACCTTCATCCCCATCTGGATGGAGCCGCTCATGACGGTGCACGCCGACACGTTCATCTCCGATGTCGTGGAGTTGTGCGGCGGACGGAACGTCTTCTCCGATCGCCGGCGTCGATACCCGCTCGCGGCCGATCTCGGTCGCCGCGAGGCCGTCGCCAAGCCCGGGCGCGACGATCGTTATCCTCGCGTGACGATGGAAGAGGTGCAGGCGCGGGCGCCGAAGCTGGTCCTCCTCCCCGACGAGCCCCATGACTTCTCCGAGGCCGACGCCGAGATCTTTCGGGCCGCGCTCGGTCCCGAAACGCAGGTGGTGCGCTGCAACGGCCGAGATCTCATGTGGTACGGCCTGCGCAGTTTGGAGGGCCTCACGACCGTGGCCGACCACATCGCGGCGGCGAAACCATGATTTTCGCCCTCGGCTGTACTAGTCCTCCGCCATGGCTTGGACACACGAGGCCGTGCTCGCGACCGTGACCAAGGTGGTCGGAGAGCACGCCGAACCCGGCACCGAGATCACCGAGAAGACCGAGCTCGTGGCCGATCTGGGCATCGACTCGCTCGGGGTGATGGAGGTCGTGGCCGACATCGAAGACGAGTTCGGGCTCACCATCGCCGAAGGCGAGCTGCGCCAGGTGGCCACCCTCGGCGACGTGGTCCAAGCCATCGAGTCGCACCTGCACCAGAACGGGGAGCTGACCTCGTGAGTCGACGCACCGTGGTCCAGGCGCTCGAGGACGCCGCCGCCAGCACGCGCACCGGCTACCGCTTCATCGAGGAGAACAGCGCCGCAGAGCCCTTCTTCACCTACAGCGGCCTCGAACGCGCGACGGCTCGATACGGGGGAGCGCTGCAGGCCCTCGGCCTCCAGAAGGGCGACCGGGTTGCCCTGGTGTTGCCCGACAACCAGGACTTCGTCTTCACCTTCCTCGGTGCCCTCCGTGCGGGGGTGGTGCCGGTACCCATCTATCCCCCCGCCGGTTTGCGTAAGCTTGGCGGCTACCTCACCAACACCTTGCACGTGGTGCGGCAGAGTGGGGCCAAAGTCCTCGTCACCGACAACGACATCAAGCGCATCCTCGGCACGGTGCAGGCCGGGGCTCCAGAGCTGAAGAAGGTCGCCAGCATCGAGTCGATGCGCAAGTCGAGTGAGAAGCTCGAGCCGGTGAAGGTCGGGCTCGACGACACCTGCTTCCTCCAGTTCACGAGCGGCTCAACCTCTGCGCCCAAGGGCGTGATCGTGAGCCACGGCAACATCGCCCACAACGTTCACGCCTTCATGAAGCTCGGCCTCCAGGTCGAGGACGGCGTCGACAGCGGGGTCTCTTGGCTGCCGCTCTACCACGACATGGGCCTCATCGGCTTCGTGATGGGTCCTCTCTACCACCGCAACACCGTGAGCTTTCTGCCCCCGCTGCTCTTCCTCAAGCGGCCCGTGCGGTGGCTCGAGACCATCTCTCGCTTGCGGGCCACGGTCTCCTTCGGGCCCAACTTCGCCTACGCACTCTGCACCAAGCGTGTGCGACCCCGCGACCTGGAGAACCTCGACCTGTCCACGTGGCGCGTTGCGGGATGTGGGGCCGAGCCGATTCGGGCCGCGAATCTCGAGGATTTTGCCGACAAGTTCTCGGCCTGCGGCTTCAACCGCAAGGCGCTGCTGCCCTGCTACGGCATGGCGGAGGCGACCCTGGCCGTTTCCTTCGACAACCGAGGCCTGCGCGTGGACAAGGTCGACGGCGACGAGCTCGCGGCCGAGGGACAGGCCAAGGTGGCCGATGACCCGGAGGCGGCGAGCACCCTCAACATCGTGAGCTGCGGCAAGGCGTTCGAAGGCCACGACGTCGCCGTCTTCGACCCTACCGACGAGGCGAGCGACAAGCCGCTCCCCGACCGCCGCGTGGGCGAGCTCCGCGTCCGTGGGCCCAGCGTGACCGCCGGCTATTTCGACGACCCCGAGACGACGCGCGCCGCCTTCGCCGGTGGGTGGCTCAAGACTGGTGACCTCGGCTACATCGTCGATGGCGACGTCTACGTTTGCGGGCGGCAGAAAGAGCTCATCATCGTCAATGGCCGCAACTACTACCCACAGGACCTCGAGTGGGAGGCGAGCCGGGTGCGCGGCGTGCGCAAGGGCAACGTCATCGCCTTTGGCACCACCAAACCCATGGGCGATCGCGAGCGCGTCATCATCGCCTTCGAGACCGCCGCCCCCCCGGGGCCCGAGCGCGAGGAGCTCAAGGACGGGGTGCGTCGTACCGTGCGTACCGCGACCGGCCTGAGCGTCGACGACGTGGTGGCCCTCGAGATCGGCGTCCTCCCCAAGACTTCGAGCGGCAAGCTCAAGCGCCGCGAGACCCGCAGCCTCTACGAGCGCGGTGAGCTCTTCGGGCGCACCTCGGCACGTGAGGGCGACAACCTCGGTCTGGCCCTCGAGGTGGCCAAGAGCCAGCTCGGCTACGTCAAGAACGCCCTCCTCGGCGATCGTGGCTCCTCTCGGGGCCAAGACGACGAGGCTTCGGAGGGCTGATGGCTTCCCATCCCGTTCCGCAGCTGGCACCCGAGGTGCTGTCTTCGTTGCGCGAGCTCTTCGCTCGCCTCGACTACTACGAGAGCCATCTGCTGCAGGTCACGGGACTCGAGAGTTTTTTCCTCGTGACGCGGTCGGCGGAACAGATGTTCGCCCGATTGGCGGGCGCGGGGCCTTGCGGCTCCCTCGCTCGGGTGATGCTCTTCGGAAGCCGAGCCACCGAGGCCGAGATCGCCGAAGCCATCGCGCCCATGACGATGAACGATTGGGTGAGGTGGGGTCTGCTGGAGCGCCACCCCGACGGCAAGGACGAGCTTCGAGCGACGTTGGTGTTCTATCCCGTGGGCGATCTGGTCTTGCTCTTCGACCGTCCCCATCTCGAGGACCAGACCGACGTCGACCACGTCATGAGCCTGGGCGGAGGCACCAGCAGCATGCGGTTCCTCGTGCCGCGGGGGGAGGGGACCCGGGCCCTCGACCTGGGCACCGGGGGAGGCACCCTCGCCCTGCTCACGGCCCGCGCAAATGCATCGGGTCTCGGGGTCGACATCAACGAGCGGGCCATCGCGCTCGCGAACCTCAACGCGGCCCTCAACGGCATCGACAACGTCACGTTCGCGGTGGCTGACATGTTCGACCTCGACGCCGTGGCCGACCCCGAGGGCTACGACGCCATCTACGCCCAGCCTCCCTTCGTCATCCGCCCCGACGCTGGCATCGTGTACCGCGACGCCGTCGGTCGCGGCGACGAGATGGTGGCGGCGGCGGTCCGGGTCGCAGGGAAACGCTTGCGGCAGGGCGGCATGGCGGTGGTGTTCTGCAACTGGATCGTGCCCCGCGGCGGCGACGTGGCGTCTCGGCTCGGGGACTGGGTCGAGGGTCTCGGCTGCGACACCCTCGTGCTCGAGGTGAAGGAAGAGTCGCCGTCGGAGTACGCCACCAGGTGGCTCCAGGGCCCGACCAAGCGCACCGCCGTCGATCCAGAAGAGCACGAGAAGTGGCTCGCTTACTTCGACGAGCTCGGCGTCGGCGCCTTCGCGACCGGCGCCATCTGCTTGCGACGACGTGCCGAAGGGCGACCCTGGCTCCACCTGTCCGAGGCCCCTGAGCGCATCGGTGTCGACGCGTCGGACGACCTGGTGCAGCTCTTCGCCGCCGTCGACTTTCTCTCCACCCATCCCCACGAGACCTTGCTCGACCACGCGCTGGTGCCGCCGCCCTTTCTGCGGATTCGACAGGAGCTCGAGCGTACGGACGCAGGGTGGACGGTGGCCGAGAGCACCTCAGGCCTGACGCGCGGCCTGATGTTCGAGCTCAACCACGACCCTGCGGTGGGCGACTTCATTCAAGCCTGCGACGGCGAGGCGACCCCGGCCGAGCTTGCCACGCGCATCGCTGAACGCCACGGCGAGTCGGTCGAGCGGGTGAAGGAACATCTGCTCGGCGTCGTCCCCATGCTCCTGATCTACGGGTTCCTGAGGGTAGCCGACCGTGGCTGAGCTCGATCGGGAGACCCTGGCGCGGGTTCGGGATGCGCAGCTCGACGCGCTCGAGCGGTGGGTCGCGAGTCCCGACGCAGCGGGTCGCTATGCGGCGCGGCTCGAAGAGGTCGTCGCACACCTCGAGACCCTCGCGGTGAAAGACCTCATCGACGCCGAGGCGGCGGACCGACTCGTGGAGGCCCTCGGCCGCCCCGAGGTCGCAGCCGACACGGTCAGCCCCGCTGTGCGCCACCTCGCGGCCGAGGTCCTGGCGCAACTCGACGTCCGGCCCGAGTCTGGGGGGGAGATCATCGGGGAGGCGGCGCGTGGCGAGATCGCCGACCTCGCGGCCCGGGCCGACGTGCTGAACGAGCCCCTGCTGCGCGCCGTGGTGCAAGACCCGGCCGTGGAGGGGGTGCTGCGCGACATCCTCTTCGACGGGCTGAAGGAGTTCCAGACGCGGGTGAACCCCTTCACGGCCGAGTGGGGTGTGCCCGCCCTCATCGGTGCCATGCCACGCCTGAGCCGAGGGCCCCTCACCAAGGCCGTCGACGGCGTGCGACGAGAGTTCGAACGCCGCCTCGAGCCCGAGATGCGAAAGTTTCTCGAGCGCTTCGCGAGCAAGGCCCTCGACCGCACGGTCACCAGCATGCTCGACAAGGCAGGCGACCCAGAGGCGGTTGCCCTGCGGCGGCAGGTCGCGGCGGTCCTGCTCGAGCAGCCCCTGTCGACGCTGGCCTTCGCGCCCCCGGATGCGCGGGGCGAGCACCTGGTGAAGACCATCGCGGCTGCGGTTCCCCACGCCATCGCCCATCCCGCCGTGAGGGCCATGGTCGGCGCCGGGCTTCGCGCCCAGCTCGATGCGCTGGGTGACCACACTGTAGGAGATGCACGCCAATCGCTCGGCATCGCCCGCCCGGACCTCGGCCCCCTCGCCGCGGCGAGCTGGCCGGTGGTGAAGGCGGTGCTGCTCGCGCCGGCCGTGCGGGCGCAGATCTCCGAGGTCATCGATCAGGCCCACGAAGCGCTTCTCGAGGGCTGAGCCCTGGGTGCGTCATGCGCGCCAGCAAGGTCGCGCGGCGTCGGATCTCTGCGCGACTTGTCGCACTTTGTCACTCGATTTCAGCCACTTAGCTAGGCGTTGCGACAGCCCAGGAGTGGGTGACACATCTCGGTACAAGGAAATACAAGTCCATGACATTGTCGCGGTGCGTCAGTGCTAGCGATTCGGTGATATGGCCGACATCGCTTTGATCGTCGTTTACTTCGTGGTCCTCGCTGCGCTCAGCTCCTACGGCTTTCACCGGCTGCATTTGGTGCTGCTCTGCCGCCGCCACGAAGAGAAGATCTCCGCCGCTGGCGAGCACGCGGGGGCCCCGAAGCCCGACGCCGAGCTTCCCCGGGTCACGGTGCAGCTCCCCATCTTCAACGAGTCCACCGTGGTTCAGCGGCTGCTGCGTCGCGTCGCCGCGATGGACTATCCGCGCGACAAGATGGAGATCCAGGTCCTCGACGACTCCACCGATGAGACCTGCGCCATCGCGCGGCGCGAGGTGGAGCGCCTTCGGGCCGAGGGGTACGACGCCACCTACATCCACCGCGTCGACCGCACCGGCTACAAGGCGGGGGCACTCGCCCATGCCTTGCCAAAGGCCAAGGGTGACCTCATCGCCATCTTCGACGCGGACTTCGTCCCCAACTCGGACTTCCTCCGCTCCTGCGTCGGCCACTTCGACGACGAGAAGGTCGGCATGGTCCAGGCGCGCTGGGCGCACCTCAACCGCGAGGCCTCGCTGCTCACCCGCATTCAGGCCCTCATGCTCGACGGGCATCACATCGTCGAGAACCGCGCCCGCTACGGTGCCGGCTTCTACTTCAACTTCTCCGGTACCGGCGGCATGTGGCGTCGCGAGGCCATCGACAGCGCCGGCGGTTGGCAGCACGACACGCTCACCGAGGACCTCGACTTGTCCTACCGGGCGCAGCTCGCGGGCTGGAAGTTCATCTACCGCCCCGACGTCATCTCCCCTGCCGAGCTGCCGGAGGACATCTCCGCCCTTCGGGCGCAGCAGTACCGCTGGGCCAAGGGCACGGTTCAGACCGCGCGCAAGCTGCTCGCTCGCCTCATGAAGGCGCCCCTGTCGCGCGCCCAGCGGGTGGAAGCCTTCTTTCACCTCACGCCCCACTTCGCCTACCCGCTGATGATCCTGCTGTGCTTGCTGCTCCTGCCGGTGCTGCTCACGGTCGACGTCACCCACGACGTCAAGACGGCGCTCCTGTTCGACGCGCCGCTCTGCATGGCCCCCATCAGCTCGCTTGCGGCCTTCTACATGCTTGCCGAGTCGGCCCAGGGCCGGTCGCGCTGGGGCGCGCTCAAGCTTCTTCCCGCGCTGGTCGCACTCGGTGCGGGCATCGCGCCCCATCTCACCAAGGCGGTGCACGACGGGCTTCGCACCTCCGCGGGAGAGTTCGTGCGAACCCCCAAGCGCGGTTCCGACCGCTGGCGCTACCGGGCCAAGCTCGATCTCCCCATGGCGGAGATGTTCTTCTCGCTGCTGACCGGCGCATGCGCCGTCATCGCGGTCGTGCGCGGCCACTACTTCGCCGCTCCCTTCGCCGTGCTGTTTTCGCTGGGTTACGGCTACATCGCGGCGCTGGTGCTCGCGGAGGCCTTTGGTCGCCGTCAGCGCGACGCGCGCGAGGTGCCCGCCGTATCCGGCACGCGGGTCAAGGCGGGGGTCACGCCCGACGAGGTCGTGGCGACCGATCTCGCCGCCTGAGAGCCCCATTGACGGCCAGTTTCGCGTCCCCGCGGTGTCCCTTCTCGGGGGGACGCGAAAAACGCCATCAATAATCTACATCTAGCGCTGGACCCGGGAGCGGGGAGCTGGCATCCTCCGACCTGCGTTCGGAGATTTACGGATGGCCAAGGGTTCCAAAGAAAAGCGTACGACCAAGTACGAGCTGGTCCAGGCGGTCTACACGAAGCTCGGGGGATTCTCGAAGAAGGAGGCCGCCGACCTGGTCGACCTCATCTTCGAGCTGATGAAAGAGACCCTGGGCCGTGGGGAGCACATCAAGATCTCGGGTTTCGGTAACTTCGTCCTGCGCGACAAGCGCGAGCGACAAGGCCGCAACCCGCAGACTGGCGAGCCGATCATGATCAGCGCGCGCCGCGTGCTGACCTTCAAGCCTAGTCAGCTCCTCAAGCAGGCTCTCAATGCCGACCTGGAGGATCTCGGTCCCGACGACGACGACGACGACGGCGCCGAGACGCCGGCGCCAGCGGTCGCCGCGCCGGCGGGCGGCCCGATGCCCACCTCCGGCGAGTAGGCTCCCGGTAAGGCATGGGTTCGGGACAGCTTCCGGACAAGCTCTACTTCCGCATCGGCGAGGTTGCGTCCATCGTCGGAGTGGAGCCACACGTCCTGCGCTACTGGGAGACCGAGTTTCGGGCCATCAAGCCCGAGAAGTCCCGTCGTGGTCAGCGGGTATATTCGCGCCAGGACGTCGACATGCTCCTCAAGGTGAAGGAGCTGCTGTATGGCCACCGTTACACCATCGCCGGAGCCCGACAGAAGCTGCGCGAGGGTGGGGTCGAGCCCATCGACGAGGCTGACCCATTGGTCCAAGAGGTCGGGCTCTTGCGCGATGAGCTCACCGCGCTGCGCAGCGACTTGTCGGCCGCCATCGAAGAGCTCGACGCGCTGATCTGATCTAGCCGCGACGCGCGCGGAAGAAGCGCTGCAGTCGCCCGGCGCAGAGCTCGGCCAGGACGCCACCTTGCACCCCGAAGCGATGGTTCAGCCTCGGGTCGCGCCCGATGACGAACAGCGAGTCGATGGCACCCGCTTTCGGATCCCGGCAGCCGTACACCAACCCGCGCAGTCGCGCGTGCACGAGGGCGCCTGCACACATGATGCAGGGCTCGAGGGTGACGACCATGGTCAGGTCGTCGAGGCGCCAGCGCCCGCGCGCGCGTCCCGCCGCCCGCAGGGCTTCGACTTCGGCGTGTGCGGTGGGGTCGTGGTCGACCTCGCGCCGGTTTCGTCCCCGGGCCACCACCGTGCCCTCGGTGTCCACGAGCACCGCGCCTACGGGGACGTCACCCTCGGCCGCAGCCGCGTCGGCTTCGGCGAGGGCGGCGCGCATCCAAGCTTCGACGTTTCTGTCCATGAGGGGAAAGGGGCGAAAAGGTCGCCCGCCGGGGTCGGTACGCTAGCATGTCGACGTGAGGACTCGCCTGCGCTGCGCGACCATGGCGGCGACCATGAGCTTGCTCGCCTGCGGCGAGAGCAGCCCGCCGCGATCACCCACCGGGGACGATGGCTGGGGTCCGACCCTGCGCGGCGAGAGCTTCGCCGCCCCAGAGCCCACGCCCCCGCCCGCGCCTCGCGCGCGCCCCATCCCCGAAGAGAAACGACAGCCGTGGGCCCACGCTGCTCGTAAACTCACGGCCTTGGAGCTCCGGGGCGCGTCCGAGCACGACGACGACCGCTACGAGCGCACGCTTTCCGTGTCGCCCGAGCAGGTCGAGCGCTACCGCCAGCTCACGCAGGGAACCGTCATGCCGGCGGGGACCATCATCCTCCAGCGACACCACGAGCCCGGCCAGGAGGCCGTCGCCGTCCGGTACGCCATGGTCAAGAAGGAGGGGCCGCCCGACGCGTGGCAGTTCGTCGTGCTCGACGACGCGCTGAGGGTGGCTGCGGACGCCCAACTGACCCTCTGCGTCCGGTGTCATCAGGAAGCTCCGTTCAACGGACTTTTTGGCCTCCCGGCGCGCGACTAGCTCTAACCCACTGAAATTCAGTGGGCTGTTACATTTTTGCGTAGTCTGCGGGGGGTCGTGACACGAATGTCTTGGATTGTTTCGCCAGGATCTGAGGTCTGTCCCATGGGACAAGGTTAAGTGCCTATGATGCAAAGGGATTTCCTGTTGCGGTGGCGGGCGTCAAAACTTTGGCACGTCGGCTGCAATGACGTCGGGCGTCCGGCGAGGATGTGGGCTGCATGCCGCGGGACGACTTCTCTTTGATTCAGCGCTTACCTTCGAACTTCCTAGCTTACTGACCTTTCCTTCGTTCGACACTGGAAGCGCTTTCCTTATTCCTTGATGACTTCGAACCGCACCAACTCCTTCGACGAGGTGCGGCATGACTTTTCAGACTAACTTCATGCTTTAGAGCAACCCGACGCTCTTACATGACGGGCGGTGCCGGTGGGCGGTAACCGCCTGTTTTCTTTTTGTCTTCGAGCCTTTCTTCAACTCGATGATCTGGGGTCTTGACGGAGGCACCAACCCCCCGGTAAGAACCCCGAACCTGTTTCGGCAGGAAGCGCCCATAGCTCAGCTGGATAGAGCACAAGCCTACGAAGCTTGGGGTCGTACGTTCGAATCGTACTGGGCGCGCCACTGGAATCCTTGAGGAATTCGCTGCGGAAACCCCGCCCCCGATTCCATCCGGGTTCCATTCGGTCCGGTCCGCGGCATCCCGCTGGGCCGTGGCCGTCACGTGCGCGTAGCTGCGCCTCGTCGTCTCGACGCTGTCGCCGAGATGGGCAGCCACGTGAGCGATGTCCCAGGCGTGCCCGTAGCTGCCGCTGAGCAGGTGCGTGGCGCAGGTACCGCGCAGGTCGTGGGGGTGCATGTCCGGTCGTCCGAGCGCGGCCATGAGCTCGCCGTACGGGCCACGCTCGCGCAGCCACCCCTCGGGGAAGGGGAATACCCACGGCGACTTCTGGACGTCCTTCATGCGCTTGACGCGCAAGTATGGCCGGAACCGCTCGAGCCACACCTCCAAAGCGTGCAAGGCGAGTGCGGTCAGCTCGACGCGCCGGCGCCGCCCCGTCTTCGTGTAGGTCGTCTTCCGGTTGCTCCGGACGATGTTCATGTGGGGCGCGGACCCGTGCATCTCGATCTCATCGAGACGCAGCCCCAGGCTCTCGCCCGGTCGCGTGCCGGCCCCGCACATGAAGAGCGCCCACCAGGCGAGCGGGTCGTCGCCATGGTCGCGCTCGAGCGCCACGATCTCGTCGAAGCTGAGCACGACCTTGCACCGCGTCTCGGGCAGGCTTGGCTTGCGCACTTTGCCCACCGGGTTGCTGTCGATGACCTCGCGCTCGACGGCATCCCGGAAGATGGCGGACAGGTCGAAGATGCAGTGACGGATCATCTGCACCCCGAGGCCCTTGTCCTCCAGGGCCTCCATGAACTGCTTGAGGTCGGACGGGCCGACCTCTCCGATGGGGATGTCGATGAAGGGGGCGCCGGTGATGTGGGCATCCCATCGCGACTGCTTGATCCCGATGCTCTTGAATCCGACCTTGCGGAGACGGATCAGGAAGCGGTCCCCGTAGGCCCGCACCGTTGGCGAGGAGTAGCTCATCCCCGCCTCGTCGAGGAGCGCCACGATGTTGTCGAGGCGGCGCTCCGCCTCCTCCTCCGAGCCCCCGCGGATCACCTTGCTTTGATCCTTGCCCGCCTCCTTCCACCGAAGCTGGAAGCGGCGAACGGGCTGGCCATCGACCTCGAGCGGGGGGAGCTCGCGGACCGAGCCACTCCCGGCCGGCCGCCTGCTCATCGCATGTCCCTTCGGGCTTGCTTGCGCTCTTCGTCGGTCATGGGTGGGCGGTCGGGGTTGGCAGGCTTCGGTCGCACGTGTCGACGTCGCCGGCCGGGAGCGTATCGCGAACCCTTCCCCTCGAGGAAGTCAGCCCCGGCGCGAAGGCCTCGGCACAGCTCCTCGTGGCTGAGCTCGATCACGTCCGCGAAGGTGCGGAGAAGCGCCGCTGGCGTCATTTGGCGACCCCCTCTCCACGACATGCCGGGCACGAGGCCTCGGCCGTCACGTGGTAGCCCTCGAGCTGGGTGTCCCACTCGACCCGCCCATCGCCATCGCACATCGGGCAAGGGCTGCAGTCAGGGCAGCCCAGCGCCGTCTCGGTATGCCGGTCCCAACACCGCTGGCAGCGGTGGAAGGACCACGCAGCGAGGTCATCCTCTTCGACCTCGACGCGGACGTCGCCACTGCCGAAGAGGTAGGTCCGCGGTTCGATCCGGCCGATGAAGATGAAGACGTACCCCGTGGGCGACTTCACCAGGTCCCGGTGCTTCATTCGGGCCCACCAGTGCTTGGTCACAGCATCCCCCGATCTGCCATTCGCCTTCGCGCCTGCTCCTTCGCCGGGACGAAGCTTGCCCCGAGTGCCAGGGCCGCCGTGCGTTTGCTTCGGGTGAGGTCGTAGTGTGGGTGCAGGAGGTGGTTCTGAAACCATGCCCTACGCAGACCAAGTAGATCGGCGAAGGCATGCAACTCCTCGACAGCGTCGGCGGTGAGGTGGCACGACCCGCCGCGAAAGCATCTCGGACCCTTGGTCGACCAGATCCGAAGCTCGTCAACGTAGACCATCACCACACCCCCGAGACCATCGACGCCGCCGCGGCGACCAGGGCGGCCAGCGCCAGTCCGCCGAAGAGCACGAAGACACCGACGAACGCGTCGCCCTCAGGGCCTCGGACCGGCGGAAAGCTCGGCGGTGGCCCTCGTCTGACCCGGCGCCGCGGTGGCTCGACCACGCGCCCCGAGCCGTCACAGTGCGGGCAGGGTCGGTCCCGGTAGGGCTGCGGTGCCCGACGCGGCCGAGGGGACGGGGCCGAGGGGACGGGGCCGACGGGGCCGGCGGAGCGGGCCAGGGCGGGACCATCAGGCTGCTCCCTCCTCCGCGAGCTCGCGGGCGTAGCATTCATCGGCGGCCCGCTCTGCGCGGACCACGCACGCGCCGAGTCGGGTCAGAACGTAGCGCCGTCGGAGGCGAGCGCGCGTCTCCGGACCCCGGTACTGGCCGACGTCCTGCACGAGGCCGAGGTCGATGAGGCGGGTCAGAATGTACTGGACGCCGCCGTTGGCGGGCCTGCCGAGCGTTCGGGCGATGGCGTGCGCGTAGTCGTTGCCATCGGCCAGCGCCATCAGCACGTCGTGGGCGGCCTCGTTGAGGCGGGGGCGCGGGATCACGACGTACCTCCTTCCACGCTCTCCTTCAGGGCCTCGAACAGATCGATGATGGTCGAGGTTGGCGGGTCCTCAGGCTTGGCCTCCGGCGTCTCTGCGTCCAGGTGAAGCACGGTGGATTCTCGAGGGAAGAGACTGTCCGGAGCGATGGCGCACTGTTCCCCGTTCTCGAACGGTTGGTGCTGCCCCTTGGAGTGCTTCCACTGCCAGTAGTGGCCGCTCAGCAAGACGCGTCGCCACTGGGGCCTTGAGCCTTCGCCAAGGTCGATACCAGCAAAGCGAAGGCCAGGGCTCGGCTCGTACCAGACCCGCTTCACGACCCGTCTCCCCGGGCTTCGACGGTCACGGTCAGGCGTGCCATCCAGCCATCGTTGCCACGCGGGCCGTGCCCATCCCCGGCAAACCGTACGAAGAAGCCTCGGCGCCGGAGGCCAACAGCCCAGTGCCCCGGACCGTACCAGTAGGCGAACCCTCGCAGGCCGCAGAACCCGCGCTCGCCGTACCACGCGCCAGTCACGATCCGCCTCCCGCGCGCGGCAGCAGTGGCGGTCCGCCTCCGGACAGCAGCGCTCGACGCCACCGCTCATCCTCGCGTAGTCGTTGGTGGATGGTGCTCCCGTCGGGAAGCATGATGTCTGCCATGAACTCGCGCTCGAGCGTGGAGTGTCCCCAGGAGATGGCCTCGAGCTTGGCCTTGGCCAGCAGGACCACGGACCGCCAGCGCTCACGGCACGCCAGCTCCCAGGCCTTCCGCTGCCCGGCCGTGTCGCGTCGTCGTCCTGCCTCGGTGGTGGCGTAGTCGGCGAGCTCCGGTAGGGGCACCTCGAGGCGGACCTGGTGACCGCCCATCTTGAAAGCGACGAACGCTCTTGCCTGCTCGGTGTCCTCGCCCGCGATCATCGCGGTCGCGCCGTGCTTCCGGAGCAGCGCCTTCAGTTCGGCCTCGCTCTTCGCGACGCTGACCTTGGTCCCCTTCGCGTAGGTCATGGCCGCACCTCGGGGTACTGGCGGACACGAAGCTCGGGTGGCCACTCCTCGGGATCACCACCCTTTGTGGTCATCCAAGTGATGCGGCTCCCGGTGCGGAAGGCGCGAGCGTTGGACCCCATCTGCTTCACGAAGATGGGAACGCCAGCGCGGCGGCACTGCTCGACCATGTTGAAGACCCACTCGATGCGGCAGGGGCGGGCGCCTGAGCCGCTCTCGCCTCCGACGACAATCCAGTCGAGGAACCCGTTGCCGCTGTCCCATTGCGGCTCGCTCATCCCTGGAAGCTGGAAGTACGACCCCGGAGGCTCCCAGATGCCGCCGCTCATGTCGATCGGACCAAGCAGCGGCTCGGCTGACACCCAACACAACGCGGCCGGTGTGTCGACGAGAACGGGCACGCGCTCGTCCCATCGCTTCTGGTCCTCAGCACTGACGCCGAGCCACACGTTGGGCAAGGGCCACCGCGCGTCGCAGAAGTGGTCGACGTCGAGGTTGCGCCCAGTCGCATCCTCCGCGGCGAAGACGGCGGCAGTAGCCGAGGCGCCCGCTCCGCTGTCCCCTTCGTACCAGCGGAACCACTCGCGCATCCGCTCGGGTCTCTTCGTGAGCACCTGGAACGTGTGCTGCGGGGAGGCGGCCATCACGCCGAAGACTGCGGCGATCTGCTCGTTCGAGACCCCGTCGTGAAACAGGTCGCTCATAGAGTTGACGAAGATGCGCCGCGGCCGCGTCCAGCGCAGCGGCTGGTCAAGCATCGACTCAATGAAGCGGACTTCCCCGTTCCACTGCGGCCCTGACGCCACGGTGAGCTTCGTCAGACCGTCGTATGGCTTGCCGGTACCGCTGAACCGATGGGCCTGCTTCATGGCGTAGCAGTTGTGGCATCCGGGGCTGATGACAGAGCAGCCGCGGACAGGGTTCCAGCTCGCCTCCGTCCATTGAATTCCCGAACGATCACCCATGGTCGCCTCCCTCCGCGAAACCCTGAGCTCGCTTCTCCGCTTGCCGCCGCCGCACCTTGTCGATGATGTCCGGCTGCCAGATGCGGGAGAGCTCAGTCTGGGCTGACTCCTCGAGGTCGAGCCCCAACGCGGCGCAGAGCGACGCAAGCGTGACCATCACCCCGCCGACCTCCTGGGACGCCTCTCCCTTCGGTCGACCGAATACGTAGTCGACGAGCCCGTGTGCCTGCTTGGCTTCGAGGCCAGCGGCTTGGGCCAGCTCCAGAGCCTCCTCGAAGAAGCGAAGCGCGCGCTCGCGGTAGTTGGAGCCCACGTCGGCCCCGAACACCTCGAGCACCCATCTCCACACGCGGGCCTGGAAGGAGGAAGCCGCCTCGATTTGCTGGTGGCTCACGATGAGGAGACCGCATTGCGCCTTCATCATGTGGAGGGCCACGCGGTCGAACGTCCCGCCAGGCAGCGCGCCGCGAAGGGCGAGCACGATGTCCCGAGCCTCATCGTCGTGCAGCGACGGCGGATGCTCGTTCGCGATCGTGTCCTCCACTTCGATGCGAACCGGGGGAGGCTGGGGGTAGCCGCGCACTGCCTGGCAGCGGTGAATGCGCAGGGTCCTCATGCTCCTGCCCTCGCGGCGTGCCGGGCCGCCTCCTGCTGGTGGGTCTTGTGGACGGATGCGCGGGCCAGCGCGTCAGGGGCGTGCTTGCGGAGCTCGTCCTCCGTGAGGTTCCGGCGGAGACCGAAGCCGTTCCCGAGGTCGGGGAAGCGGACCGGCAACTCCTTCCCGTTCCAAGGGCCAAGCACCACGAAGAAGTCACCTTCGAGGTCGATCCCCTGGTCGTCCTTCTGGGCGTAGAGCCACCACTCCTCCGGCTTGAGGTCGCGCTCGGCCATGGCGTTCGCGGCGAGGCCTTCCCGGATGGTGTCCCGCAGCTTGGCGACCTGGGCCTCGGCGTCGCTCGCCTGCTTGGCGAGGCCACGGATGGCCTCCGATGCCTTGGCGACTTCCTCCGCGTGCTGGGCGGCCGTCATGTGCGCGTCGTCGGCGTCGCGCTGTAGCATGACGCACTCCGCTTGGACGGCGTCGAGCTGACGCAGCGCCGCATCCCGCGAAGCCCAGAAGTGGCGGACCACCCGGAGCCAGCGGGCATTACGTGCCTTCAACAGCCTGATGAGGTCCTCGAGCTCGGCGATGTGCGCCTTGTCGCTTGCGTCCGTCGTACTCATGCGGTCTCCGCGACGTCCTCGCCAAGCTCGTCCGCGAGGTACGTGTTGTGCACCGCGTCTGGGAACACCGCGCGCCCCATGTCAGCGATGCAGCGAGCGCGCAGCATCGACTTCGGGTACTGGTCCCAGTTGTCTTTGCCCAGCAGGTTGGCCCTCTTGGCGTCCTCGATGGTCCATTCGAACCGTGTAGGCTCGGGGTCGTTGCGACGCTTCGTCTCGACAATGGCCCTCTCGAGCGTGCTCTCGACCCAATGGATGTAGACGCAGTCAGGGTGACGAAGGCAAAGGGCGTGCATCATGCCGGCCGTCATGGCGGGTCTGCCCTTGATGATCGAGAAGCCGTTTACGCTCTGGAAGACATCCAGGCCATAGGAGCGCCCGGCGATCATCAGGGTGAACACGCCCTCCTTGTTTCGTACGCCGAAGAAGCCTGACTGAAAGAGGGCCTCCGCAAGCTGGTACGCGCCATCGAGTGACGTCGGCTCTAGCTGGCGCTCGAATGCCACTTCGCGCCGAACCATGGAAGTGCTTCGCCGGCGATCCTGCCCAGGCGATGCTGTGGTGGGACGTGGTGACTCCAGTTCGGCATTGATGACAGCGGAGTCACTGGGTGCAGGTTGGACTTGGTCGGACATGGTCTTGCTCTCTGGGTGGATGGTCTTGTTGTCGAAGGGGTTGTCGTCCGGAAAGGTGCTCTCCAACACTCCGGGGAACTCGATGCGCTCGCCGGGCTCGCCTTCCACGGCGAGCGTCGCCAAGCTGCGGACGGTCATGACGCTGGGCTCGCGCGTCTCTGCCGCTAGGAGATTGGCGATCAGCGTGGGGCCCACGCCGGGTAGGCTGGTTACGCGTGTGGCCTCGTCGTGGAGTGCGGCATAGAGGCCACTCACGGATCCGAACTCGTTGAGGAGAAGTGCGGCCTTCTTCGGTCCGCACTTGTCGATGCCGGGGAGACCGTCGGACTTGTCCCCGACGAGAGCCAGGAAGTCCGGGACCTGGTGGGGTCTGATCCCGGCCTTGGCCATCAGGTCCGATTCGCCGAATACCTCGCCCGTCTGGTGGTTCACGAGCTCGACGCGGTCCTGCCGTAGCAGCTGGTAGAGGTCTTTGTCCGCGCCATAGATGAGGACATCGTGGCCCTCGTCGAGAGCCCAAACGGTCACCATGCCGACGATGTCGTCGCCTTCGCAGTAGTCGACCTGGATGGTGTAGATGCCGAGAGCCTTGAGAGCCTCAATGGCTCGCCTCATCTGCTCGAGCGCTCCGCGCGGCTTGGCTTCCCGGTCCGCCTTGTAGCCAGACCATGTCTCCTTGCGTCTGCTCTTGGGGGAATCGAGGCAGACAGCGACGCAGTCGCCCATGCGTGCGGCTTCTTTCACGCGACGCATGGTCCGAGAGAACGCTTCGCTGATGTTCTGATCGGCGCTCGCGTGCCATGCCGTCCAGAAGACGGCGCCGAAGTCGACGGCAACGACCTTGGTATTGGGCATCAGGCTGGCCCTCCCGCGCGGCGACATCCGCGCATCACCTCGCCGTGCTCGGGGCAGACGCGGATGAGCACGCCGCCGTCGTCGTGCTCCTCTGTGGGAAGTCCGCACTCGCCGCACAGGCCGCTGAGGATGTCGTTCACCAGCTCGGCCACCTCGGCGTCACGGGTTGCGGCCTCCAGCTCGGTGAGTGGGTCGTACGCCGCGCAAGTGTCGACCCGGTCGGGGAGGTTGAGACAGGGCAGCCGTCTCCCGGGGCGTGTGACCTCTTCGAAGACCTGGCCTGCGTGGCAGGTCTTGTGGTGGAACGGCCCGCGGAAGTGGCGGCAGTCGCCGGCGCTGCTCATGACCGACCTCCTGAGATCGCGGTCAGCCGCTCGGGCGGAAGCGTGTCGGCGACGCCCACCTCGCTGGCTACGCCGGCGGCCTGCTCGAGCGCCGCCAGCATGGCGCGCCCGACGGCGGGGTAGTGGGCGGTGGCGCTGAGGACGTTCTGCCGGAGGAAGTGGAGCGCACCGCTCGCGATGTGCTCGGCGTGTCGCTTGTCCATCCCCGCCTCGACAGCGGCTCGCACCATGAGGTCCTGGACGTCACGCACGCGCCGCCTCCTTCCGCGCGAAGCGCAATGCCTCACCGCGCGTGACCGAGGGGCCGTCGTTGTGGCGCCACCAGCCATGCCCGACCGGCTTCCACCCAGCGGCGGCAAGCACCTCGCTCTCCGCCTCCACCTTCTCGCGCATGAGGCGCCTCACCTGTTCGCGGGGGAGGCGGACGCGTTGCCCCTTGACGGTGACCACCACCGCGTCGTCGTCGATGGTGAGCGACGCGACCGCGTTGGTCATGAGGTTGGGCTTGAACTGCCACACCATTGCGCGGCGGCGCCGGCGTAGGCACTCCTCGCCAATGCGGTGGATCTCAAGGCGCAAGTCAGGCGCCCCACTCATGATGGGTCGAATCGCTTCCATTGGATTTCCTCTGCGGCCGTGGCCGCGGGCAAAGGGTTGGGGGAGCGGCCGGGGATCGAACCCGGTGAGGAGCGACCTCAAGCGCACCAGCGCCACAGCTCCGAAGCGTGCCCTCGACGGTCAGGGCAGTGGGGCGTCGGGGCTCGAACCCGATGAAGGCCCGACACAGCAGGGGGGATGCCGTGCCGCCTTCGCCCCGGTGTTCAGGCGGCTTCGGGTTTCAACCGTCGGCCGCCAGCAATCTGGTTGAAGCGCTTCACGAGCGCCGGGTCCTTGAACTCCAGGTGGAGGTTCTTGTTCTTGCAGCAGCGGAAGCGGAAGAACCTGGTCTCGCCCCGCCCTCCCTCTGCCTCACAGATGGCGTCGTAGAGCTTGGACCGGTGCGACTTCGCGACACCGCCTTCGCCAGCGAGCATCGAGAAGACGTTCTCCAGCGCCACGAAGTGCTGGTCGAAGTAGTAGTCCGGGCGGAACCGCATGCTCCGCGTGTATGACTCCTCGACCGCTCCAGGGATGATTACCTTGCGGCCCACCTCGAACTCGCTGTTGGTCTTGTATTGGCTCCGCCGGGGGCGCAGCCATTCGAAGACCTCGCCCACGGCTTCCTCGAGCATGAGGTCAAGCGAGCCCATGTAGTTGCGGGCCATCGTCGTCACGTTGTCGACGGTGATCTCCGGCAGCTCATCGTTCTGGATCTGGTCGTCGAGCTGCTTGGCCCGTGCGACGCTCATCACGCGGCGCAGCTCCAGACGCTCGACGATGGCGCGCCAGACGTCACGGCGCAGGGCGACAAGGACCGTCTCCACATCGGTCCACCGGTAGGGCATGCGATGCTCGTCGCGAACGCTGATGCCGGTGTGATGGTCGAGCGTGAAGGTGGCGTTCAGCTTCTGCTCGGCGCTCGCGATGAGTGCGAAGCCCTGGCGCACCTCTTCGGCGGCCTCTTCGTAGACACGGACCACCTCCACCACTGACTGGTGGCGCTCGATGTGGCTGTGGACGCTCATGCCGCACCTCCGATCGCACTGAAGCTCAGCTTCCTGCACGGCGGGCACGCATAGGTGCTCCCCACGCCGTCGACCCGCGAGCCGAGGCGCTTACCGCCGCACATCGAGCACGGCTGGAACCGCGGCGCGATGCGCGAGAGCGCGGCCACCACGTCGGCCGGGAGTTCGTGGCCCATGCGCACGATGGCCACCACCTCGTCGTCGGTCTTCTCACGATGTGCAGCGAGAGCACGCGTCTCCACGCTGAGGTCGGAGTCGTCGAGTGCGACGTCATCCTTGATGACGTCCTTGCACTTACCGCACACGAAGCGCTCTTCAGCGTCGACGTCGAGCGGATGGAAACAGTCTGGGCAGAAGGTCATGGGTCCCCCTCAGATGCGGGCCTGGGCCGCGTTGCGGCGTCGGTCCTCGGATGCGGTCGCGTTGGGGCGCACGCACGCCACCTCGACTCGCTGGGCCACGCCGTTGCCGTCCGTCACCTCCACCCGGCCCGCTTCGTCGGGAGTCCAGTCGGCGACGTGGCCGACCCACAGGACCTCGTCTCGGGCGAGGGTGGTGACGATGGCGTTGGCGCTCCGGTGCATGGGCAACAGGTTATGCACGGATAATGTATTGCGCAACCATCGATCGAGACAATCGTCGGTGGCCCCTCTCCGTC
>JAUHZF010000512.1 GCA_030426145.1 Polyangia bacterium | reverse complement strand
AGCCCGCCACGTAGAGCTTGAGCGACAGCAGGGTGCCGTGCTCGGCCAACTCGGCCCGGATCTGCTTCATGGTCGCCTCGAGCTTGGGCTCTTCGCTCTCTCGGATGGCCCACTTGCCCGAAGCGAACTCGACGTCGTCGTGGGGGATCGAGATGGAGATGGGCGTGAGGCGGATCCCCTTCCAGAAGCCCGTGGCGTCGTGGACCTTCAGGTCCATGTACTTCACGTCTCCCCCGGGGTCCGGCCAGCTGATCTCGAGGCGCTGGTCGGTCTTGGTGGTGTTGTAGGTCTGCTTGACGTGCTTCAGGGTCTTGCCGTCTTTGCCCACGATGATGAGCTCGGCGAGCTTGACCGGGTTGTTGACCGAGAAGGTGAGCTTGCGACCATCCAGATCGACGTCCTCCTTCTTCAGCGTCAGCTCGAGCTTGGCCGACCGGGTGAGCGAGAACTTCATGGTGAAGCTCGTCTTGTCCCCGCCCTTCCAGACCACGTCGAACTTGGCTTCGTAGGCGAAGGAGCCGGTCTCCTGCTGCACGAGCAGGGTCTTCTTGCTGCCCGAAGCGATGTTCCGTGCGCCCAGGGTGAGCTTCTTTCCGTCGTCCCGGGTGAGCCCGATGGTGGCGCTCGTGACGTCGCGGGTGGGGCTCAGGTAGATGGCGGGCAGGTCCTTGCCCGAGACGTTGGTGGTGAACGAAACACCCAGGTCTTTCGCGGGGTTGGCGAAGACCTCGCCCGTGGTCAGCAGACCACCAGAAAGAACGGAAGTAGTGAGAAAGGTGAAGACTCGGCGCCGCATCGGCTGCTCCTGGGTTGAGGTGCGCAGGTTATGCAGGGGGTGCGCGAGGATGAGGATGCACGAAATGATCCGCGCGCGACAGTTGGACGCAGGGTCGCGACGATCGATGCAAATCGACGAGCCCTTCCTTTGTGCCGACCCGCCGTTGTAAGCATCGCGGGATGAGAGCTGCGTGGATGAAGGCCGTCCTGCTGCTCGTGGGCCTGGCCGCCTGCGGGGGGGAGGAAACCGCTCCGGCGGCCACGACGGAGGTCCCGCCGACGGCGGCCACGACCGCGCCGGCCCCCGCCCCGAGCACGACCACGAGCGCCACCGCGGCTCCTGCTGGGCCACCGCTGGGCCCTACGGCCGATCCACCGGCAACCAAACCGACCAGCCCCGCCTTCGCGCGCGACGAGCGCGTCGACCTCATCATCGAGGGAGGTACGGTCTACGACGGCACCGGTGGTGCACCGCTCGAGGCGGACGTGGTCATCGACGGCGAGCGCATCCTCCACGTCGGCCGCGTGAGCGCAGAGCAGAAGGCCGACCGTCGAATCGACGCCAAGGGCCTCGTCGTCACCCCGGGCTTCATCGACCTGCACAGCCACGGCGCGGCCGACGCGGGCCTCAAGAACTTCTTGTCGATGGGCGTCACCACCATCTGCCTGGGCCAGGACGGCAAGAGCCCCGAGAACGACCGGGTACGGACCTGGTCACGGCGCCTTCGGAAGAAGCGGCTCGCGGTGAACGTCGTGCCCTTCGTGGGCCACGGCACGGTGCGCAATCTCGCCGGGGCGGGCGTGACCAAGTCGCCGACCGAGAAGCACCTCGAGAAGATGGCCCAAGAGGTCGAGCGCGACCTCGCGGCGGGCGCGTGGGGCCTCACGACCGGTCTCGAGTACACCCCGGGACGGCTGGCCCCGCTCGAGGAGCTGGTGGCGGTGGCCAAGCCGGTAGCGGCGCACGATGGCGTGATCATGAGCCACATGCGGAGCGAGGACGACGACGCGATCGACGCCGCCCTCGACGAGCTCATCACCCAAGGCGAACGCTCGGGGGCCCGGGTGCACGTCTCCCACCTCAAGGTGGTCTACGGCAAGGGCGAAGCCCGCGCGGAGGCCCTGCTGGAGCACCTTCGCAAAGCCCGCGAGCGCGGGGTGAAGGTCAGCGCCGACCTCTACCCCTACAACGCCAGCTACACGACCATCAGCATCGTCTTCCCCGACTTCGCCAAGCCGCCCAACAAGTACAAGCGGGTGAAGAAAGAGAAGCGCGACGAGCTGGCGACCTTCCTTCGCGACAAGGTGAAGCAGCGCGGCGGCCCCGAGGCCACCCTCTTCGGCACCAACCCGTTCCAAGGACTGACCCTCGCCGAGGTGGCGAAGAAGAAGGGCAAGCCCTTCGAGGACGTGCTCATCGACGACATCGGTCCCGGAGGGGCGAGCGCCGCCTACTTCGTGATGGACGACGCCCTTCAGACCCGGCTGCTACGCGATCCGATGGTGATGGTCAGCACCGACGGGGGCCCCTACTCCTCGCACCCACGCGGCTACGGCGCCTTTGCCAAGGTCATTCAGGAATACGTGGTGAAGCGAAAGGTGCTGTCGTTGAGCGCTGCCATCCACAAGATGACGGGCCTCTCCGCCGCCACCGTGGGTCTCGACGCCGTGAAACGAGGCCAGCTCACCGAGGGTTGGGCAGCCGACGTGCTGGTCTTCAACCCCGCCGAGGTCGAGGCGCGGTCGACCTACGAGCGGCCACGCGTCTTTGCCCACGGCATGACCTACGTGCTGATCAACGGCCGCGTGGTGGTCGATGACGGCAAGTCCAAGAAGCGAAAGGCCGGTCGGCTGCTCCTCAAGCCTCAGCCCGACGAGGGCAAAAAAGAAGACCCGTCACGCTGAGCGACGGGCCTTCAAAGCTAGCGGAGAGAGCGGGATTCGAACCCGCGGTGGGTTGCCCCACACACGATTTCCAATCGTGCACCTTCGACCACTCGGTCACCTCTCCAAAGGTGGGGAAGCGATGTTTAGGCGATGTCGCCAGGAGCCGTCAACAACGAGGATTCAGGGCTCGTGGAGGTAGAGGTTGCGATGACCCGGGAGCTTGCTGGCGAACCCTCGCCCCAGCACGGCGACCGCCTCGTCGTCCGGCGGCTTGCGGCTGACGCTCGCGATCACCGGCTGGGAGGGCTCGAGCTCAGCCTTTTCTCTCCGGCGTGTGAAGCGCCACCAGAGCAGCCGCGCCATGCTCCCGGCCATGGAGTAGCAGGTGAGGGCGCTCGGTAGCTCGAGCGTGGCGCCATCCCCGAGGGCCGTCGCCAGCTCGCACAGCCGTCGCTCGAGATGCACCGCGGTCGAGCGCCCATAGAGGGTGTGCGCACCTTCGTAGTGCTGGCAGGCGTATTCTTTCTCGGTCGTGAAGTAGCCGGCGTAGTCACCGGCGAAGCCCACCACCCGCACATCGCTTCCCGTCAGCTTCGCGAGCGCGCGCTCCGCCCTTCGCGCCATCACCGTCGTGGGCTCACCCGGCACCGTGGCCAACACCATGGGCCCGATGCGAACCACGTGAAGGGCATGCCAGGCGGACGGCTTCAGGTGCTCCAAGAAGCGCCACAGCCACTGCTGGACCGTCCCCCCCACGGGCGACTTGGGGTGCTGAAGGGCGTCTCGCCCCGGCTCGAGGTAGTGATCGCTGGGCATGCCCTCGCGGATCCGGAGAAAGCGCGCCTTCGTACGGGCGTCTTCGGCGCCACCGAGCACGGGCCAGCCGATGGCCCAGCTGTGGATCGGCGCCACCTCGTCGGGGGTGTCGAGGGGGAACCAGGGGCGAAAGCGCCCGTCGACGGTAAAACCCTTTGCCTGTGGCGCATCGACCAGTGCCTGCGCCGCCACGGTCTCGCCGAGCTTGTGGCCCACCCACTTCGCCAGAGGCTTGCCCTGAGCGTGGTCGGGGTCCGGGCGACCTCCCGCTGGCCCCTCCCAGGTTCCGCGACGGTCGTCCGGCGGAAGTGGCGTGATGTCGCCCGCGGCCGAAGGCACCACCGCGACCACGGCTCCGAGATGTCCCTCCGCCTTCAGCCGTCGCTCGGCGTCGTCGACGGCGAAGCCCGGCCAGTCGCGCGAGAAGGTCCCAAAATCGATCCCCAGGGCCGTCGCGTGGCACCCGAAGAGGCCGAGGACGCCACGAATCGTGCCCTCGTGGTCGGTGATGGTGAGCGTCGTGACCCGTGGATCGATGGCTTTTTGCTGCGGGCTCGCGTCGGCCGGTGAGCGTTCGCCCAGCTCGCCCGGGCTCACCCAATCCAGCAGGGACTGGGCCGCTTCGAAGGCGGGTAGACTTCGGTTGCGACTGACCGACCACAGCTCGCGCGTCCCCCACGCGACGCGGGCAGGGCGCGCCGACGCGCGGGCTTCGCGGATCGCGTTGGCCGTGGCCCCGGCGAGCCACTTCCCCCACTCGGCATCGAAACCCGGCGTGCGGCTACCGAGCGCGTCGTAGAAGGCGTTGCCGAGGTAGTTGCCCGGCGCCGTGTGGGTGTGGGTTCCGGCCAGGACGAGGCGGTCGGCGCCTATGCCGTCTGCGGTGAGCCGATCCGCGACCGCGGCGAGGAGAAAGCTCGAGCCGCACCACAGGTCGAGCGCACAGATCACGAGCGGCTCCCCACGGCCGTCCTCGAAGTAGAACGCCCGCGCGTAGAGCCGGTCGTTCCCTTTGATCCCCACCTGCCCCGCAGTGCTGTAGCCCGCCATCGGCAAGGCTCGGTCGGGGGTGATGTCGACCCGCGCCACCCCCGCCCGCGCTTCTCGCGATGTCGATCGCGCGGAGCGCAGGTTTCGCGTGCTCGCCACCTTCTTCCGCATGCCCGGAAGCTAACCGAGGTCGTCGAGCGACGGGAGGATCACGTCCTCCTCGAACGGGAGCAGCATGCTGACCGCGGTCCCCGCCCCAGGCTCCGACGCGATGTGCAAGGTGCCGCCGTGCGCCTCGACGATGCGCACGCAGATCGGGAGCCCGAGCCCGGTGCCGGTTCCCCGCGTCGTGTAGAAGGGCGAGGTGGCCTGTTCGACTTGGGTCTCCGTCATGCCCTCGCCGTCGTCTTCGAAGCCGATGACGACGCATGGCCGCCCGCCAACGGACTTGCGCGCCACGCGCACGTCGAGACGGCCTCGGCCGTCGGACGCCTGCACCGCGTTCAGAACCAATGCCTGGATGGCCTGAGCCATGAGGTCGACGTCGAGCGTGATGGTGGGCCAGCTGCCTTTGACGTGGAGCGCGATGACGAAGTCCTCGTCGGGGTCGTCGTAGGTGAGGCGAATCGTCTCGCGCAGCAGCTCTTCGAGCGAAATCTCGCGCCGCTGACCGGTGACCTCGCGCCGGCTTTCGCGCCGGGCGTCGCGCGGCGAGCGATCGGCGAGCAGGACCAGCGGCAGGGCGTGGAACCAGTCGCCCCCGACCCGGACCAGCATCGCCACCAGCCCGACCATGCGCTTCCGCCGCGCTCGAAGAGCGCCAGGGTCGCGTAGTACCACTGGTAGGGATAGAGGTTCCCGACCTGCGCACGGACCGTGCGGCCCTTCACGTCGATGTCCTTGAACTCGATCTTCCAGACGGGCTTCTCGCGGATGGCGGCCACCTGCTTCGCCAGGCCTTTGGTGCGCGGCAGGGTGCCGAACCATGCGCGCACGGCCAGCGCCGCCGCGGCATTCGCGCGGGTCGGCGTGTAGCCCTTGCGCTCGGCGCCGTCGTGGTACTCGCTGCGGCCCTTGGACGCATCGACGCGCGCGTCGAGGAAGGTGTGCGTCGCGGCG
>JAUHZF010000511.1 GCA_030426145.1 Polyangia bacterium | reverse complement strand
CACCCTGATGAGCATGGGCATGATGATGGTGCCACCCACATCCATCAGCTTGCCCCTCAAGCTGCTCCTCTTCGTGGTGGTCGACGGCTGGCACCTTCTCACCGAGAGCCTCCTGAGGAGCTTCGCATGACGATCGACGCTGCACTCGCACTGATGACCGGCCTGTTGGAGATGGCCGTCTGGTTGGCCGGTCCCGTGCTCGGGGCCGCCCTGATCGGCGGCGTCACCATCGGCATCCTGCAGACCGCGACCCAGATCAACGAGGCCAGCGTGGCCTTCGTCGTGAAAGCGAGCTGCGTGATCTTGGTGTTCCTTACCGTAGGCACGAAGCTCACGAGCAAGGCGGTCAGCTACACCAAGACCAGCTTCTCACGTATCGCCGAAGTGGTGCGCTAGCCATGGGACAGCTGGGCACGCTGCTGGTGCTCGAGCGAGCGGTGACCATGTCACTCGTCTTCGCTCGGCTCGGCGGCTTCATGATCATCTCACCCTTTCCGGGTAAGTGGATGCCCCAAAAGGTGAAGGTGGCCACCCTCGTCACCCTCGCCTTCGTGCTCGGCATGTCCCTGCCGGCGCCATCGGCGCCGACCGTTACTTCCGACGGCCTCGACATCCTCGTCATCGCAGGCCTCTGCGCGAGCGACTTCGCCCTCGGCGCCTTCATCGGGGCCGCCTTTCGCTTCTTCCTCGACGTGGCCGAGCTCATGGCCGGCCTCGTCTCGCAGGCGGCCTGGCTCGCGCAGCCCATCGCCTTCAACCCCGAGATGGGCGGCCAGAGTCAGATCCTCACCCAGATGTCGTCGCTCCTCGCGATGCTGCTCGTCTTCGCCACCGGGACCCACCGGGTGGTCCTCGGCTATCTGCTCGCGAGCTTCGAACTCCTCCCCACCGGCGCCACGCTTCACTTCAGCGTCGGCGCCTTGTCCCTCATCGGGCTCGTGGGTCGCTCACTGGTGGTGGGCATGCAGCTCGCCCTCCCAGTGCTCGCCATCTCGCTCGCGGTGCAGGCCGCCCTCGCGCTCATCTCGCGCGTGGCGCCGAGCCTTCAGATCTTCAGCATCGGCTTCGCGGTGATGGTCGCCTCGGGCCTGTTGACCTTCATGGCGTCCCTGCCCGGGATCGCCTCCGGCATGCTCGACTACTTCAGCGGGCTACCGGGCTTCGTGGACCAGCTCATGCTCGAGCTTTCGCAGGGATGACCGCGATGTTCGAGCATCTTGGGGGCTAGCGGGGAGCGGATATGTCCGACGATCCCGAGAACAAACCACATGATGCAACCCCCAAGAAGCGGGAGGAATACCGCAAGGAGGGGAAGTTTCCGAAGGCGCGCGACACGACGATGATCGCCGTCTTTCTCGCCGTGCTCGCGGTGGTGGTGTTCGGCCAGGCGAGCCTCGGCGCCACGCTGCACTTCGTGTTCAAGCGCTGCCACGGCGACCTCAACGCCATCGCCCGCGGCGACGGCGCTTCGATCAGCAACTGGCTCGGGCCCGCGCTGCTGCGACTGGTGGCCCCTCCGGCCCTCGCCGCGATGATCTTCGGCGTGGCCGCCGGCGCCAAGGAGTCGGGGCTGAGGCTCTATCCGGAGATGCTCAAGCCCAAGTTCGAGAAGCTGAATCCGCTTCCCAAGCTCAAGGACATGGTGAACCCGAAGAACGCCTCCTTCGAGCTCGCCCTCGCCACCTTCAGGGTGGGTGTCGTCGGCACCGTCTGCTACCAGCAACTCCGCGCCGACATCCCGAGCCTGCTCGGCCTCACCGGGGCCCCGGTGAGCGAATCCCTCTCGCTCGTGGGCAGCATGATCCTCCGCATGACGCTCAAGGCCATCGCCGTGCTCATCGTGCTCGCGGTGCTCGACTTCTATTACAACCGGCACAAGCTCGAGAAGCAGATGAAGATGAGCGATCAGGAGATCAAGGAGGAGATGAAGCAGGCGGATCAGGATCCCAAGCTCAAGGGGAAGATGCGGGCGAAAGCCCGCGAGATCAGCCGCCAACGCATCATCGCCGCCGTGAACGAAGCCGACGTCATCGTCACCAACCCCACCCACTACGCGGTGGCCCTTCGCTACGGTGCCAACGACCCCGCCCCCATCGTGCTCGCCAAGGGCACCGATGCCCTCGCCCTCCGCATCCGCACGGAGGCGCGAGCCCACAGCATCCCCATCATCGAGAACCGTCCCCTCGCCCGCGCCCTCTACGCCGAGGTGGAGATGGGTCACCCCATCCCCAATGCCCACTTCGTAGCCGTGGCGAAGGTCCTCGCATTCGTCTACGGACTCAAGGGCACCAGCCGCCGAGCGAGCTGAGCGTCAAAGGCTTGACGCGACCGCCAAGAAGGCGCCGCTCTCCGGGGCGGCGCCTTCGTAGATTTGGCGACTTAGAGCAGAAACGAGGGCCGTAAGGGCGCCTCAGCCGGGTGGCACGGCACGTGAAGTAGCAGCTCTCGTCCGCATGGAGAGCGCCAAGTCAAATCCGCCCGTGAGCCTCAGCGAGCTGACCGTCCCGCTCGGCATCATCGGCATCGTGCTCATGATGGTGCTGCCCCTTCCGGCAGCGCTTCTCGACGTGCTGCTGACCTTCAGCATCGCCCTCGCGATCGGGATCTTCCTCACCGCCCTCTTCATCGAGGACGCGCTGGAGTTCTCGGCCTTCCCGTCGATGGTGCTGGTGGCCACCCTGCTGCGCCTCAGCCTCAACGTGGCCAGCACCCGGCTCATCCTGCTCAACGGCCCCACCGGCGGCGCCGCGGCGGGAAAGATGATCGAGGCCTTCGGTCACTTCGTCGTCGGCGGCGAGATCGTCGTCGGCCTCGTCGTGTTCCTCATCCTGGTCGTCATCAACTTCGTCGTCATCACGAAGGGTGCTGGCCGTATCGCCGAGGTCGCCGCGCGCTTCACCCTCGACGCGATGCCCGGCAAGCAGATGGCCATCGACGCCGACCTGTCCGCGGGCGTGCTCGACAACGCCGAAGCCACCGAGCGTCGTGAGGCCCTCCAGAAGGAAGCCGACTTCTACGGCGCCATGGACGGTGCCAGCAAGTTCGTGCAAGGCGACGCGGTCGCGGGCCTCCTCATCACCGCCATCAACCTGGTGGGCGGTCTCATCCTCGGCATCGCGGCCGGCATGGAAGTCGGCGTCGCGGCCGAGACCTTCTCGGTCTTGAGCGTGGGTGACGCCCTCGTCTCCCAGATCCCCGCCCTGCTCATCTCCTCCGCCTCCGGTGTGGTCGTCACCCGCAGCGCGAGCGGCGAGCAGATCGGCGAGACCCTCGTCAGCCAGCTCCTCGCGCGTCGCCGCGCCGTGCAACTCACCGCCGGCATCATCGGCTTCATGGGCCTCATGCCCGGCATGCCCGCCATCCCGATGGTCGGCATGGCGGCTTCGCTGCTCCTCTTCGAGCGCAGCCGCCGCAAGCGCGCCGACAAGGGCACGAGCGACCTGCCCTCCACCGAGGTCGACGACAGCCCCAAGGGCCCCGTCGACGTCGACCAGGCGCTGCACCTCGAGGTCTTGACCCTGGAGCTCGGCTACGAGCTCGTGAGCCTCGTCGACTCGACCGGCAGCCTGCTCGACCGCGTGGCCGCACTGCGCCGGGAGATCGCCAAGGAGCTGGGCATCATCGTCCCGCCCGTGCACGTCTGCGACAACCTCGAGCTCGCCCCCGGCACCTACCGCATCCTGCTCAATGGCACCCCCATCGGCGATGCCAACTGCGCCGCGGGTCGCCTCCTCGCCATCGACCCCGGCGGCCACGCCCCACCGCTCGAAGGCGACGCCACCACCGAGCCCACCTTCGGGATGCCGGCCCGGTGGATCCTCCCTCGCGACCGCGAGATGGCCGAGGCCCTCGGCTACACGGTGGTCGACCACTCCACCGTCATCGCGACGCACCTCGGCGAGCTGGTCCGAAGCCAGGCCCACCGCCTGCTCGGCCGCCAAGAGGTCCAGCACCTGCTCGACGTGCTCGCCCAGAAGTCTCCCAAGCTCGTCGACGACGTGGTGCCCTCGCTCCTGTCGCTGGGCGACGTGCTCCGGGTCATGCGCAACCTGCTGCGCGAGCGGATCAGCGTTCGTGACCTGCGCAGCCTGATGGAGTCGCTGGCCGACCTGTCGGAGCAAACCAAAGACAGCGAGCAGCTCACCGAGCTCGTCCGCGAGCGCCTCGCGCCGCAGATCACCGCCACCGTGAAGGGCGAGGACCACGCCGTCGCCGCCCTCGCGCTCTCGCCCAACCTGGAGCGTGTCCTGCGCCAGTCGCTCAAGGACATCGCCAATGGCACCGGCGGCGCACTCGAGCCGCGCCTCTTGCAGGCCCTCAGCGAGCAAGCCGAGCAAGCCCTCGCCAAATTCGGCGTCATCGGCGCCGTCCCCCTCGTCATCGCCCCGCCAGATCTGCGCCGCTACGTGCGCGCGATCTTCGAACACAAAGTTTCCCAGTACGCCGTCGTCTCCTTCCGCGAAATCGAGCCCAACGTGGGGCTGAAGGTCGTCGACACGCTGGGCAAAGAGATGGGTCCCGCCCTCTCACCCCAAGGAGTCTGAGCCATGGCACACACGTTTAGCGGTCGCACCCTCGTCGAAGCCCACCAAGCCGCCGAAGAAGCCCTCGGGGAAGACTTCGTCGTCCTCGACACCCGTCGCGTGAAGAAGAAAGGCATGGCCGGCCTCCTCGGCGGCGTGCTCTTCGAAATCGAAGCGGGCGTAAAGGTCGAAGAAGCGGTGACGCCCAAGGCACTGTCGCCGGCCATCTCCGTCGCGGCTGAGTCGCTCGCCGCCGCCCGCGCCTTCAGCCAGTCGGCCTACACCGACAACACGGCTGCCCAAGCCGAGATCGTTCGGCTGCACCGCGAGGTTCGCGCCATGCGCGCCCTTCTCTACCGGATGCAGAACCACCCCACCCGTATCGAGGGCGAGCTCAAGCAGCTCCGTCGCGCCATGGGCGGCCTCAGCCCCAAGGGCGGCGCCAAGAACCAGGTCACCCGTTGGCTCGAGGAGAGCGGCATCGACGGCGCCGTCGCCGACCGCATCGTCGAGACCCTTCGCGGTACCCGTGGCGACCTCGACCGAATCCACGACGCCTTCCGCGATGCCATCAGCGAGCAGATCGACGTGGCCCGCTGGCCGCTCGCCAAGGAGGGCCCCAAGCTCGTGGCCGTCGTGGGCCCTCCCGGCGTGGGCAAGACCACCACACTGGCCAAGCTCGCCGCCCGCGCCATTGCCGACCACGACGCGTCCATTGCGTTCATCACCTGCGACACCTACCGCGTGGGTGCCATCGAGCACCTCGCTCGATTCGCAAAGATGATGGAGGCCCCCATTGCGGTGGCCCACAACGCCGAGGAGCTGCATCACGCCGCCGCCGCCTCCAAGGCCGACATCGTCTTCGTCGACACCGCCGGCCGCGGTCCGGATGGCGAAGAAGCGGTCGAGGTCGGTCTCGCCGGCCCCGATGGTTGGGAGCGTCGTGAGCGCCACGTGCTGCTCTGCCTCGATGCCTCCACCCGCAAGCTCTTGGGCGACTTAGCGCTCGAAGAGGTCAACCACGAAACCGTGGCTGCAGAGCTCAGTGACGAACATACACCGAGCGATGTTCGCCAATCTGAAGATGACAAAGCGCACCGCCAGTTTGTGTTGACC
>JAUHZF010000102.1 GCA_030426145.1 Polyangia bacterium | reverse complement strand
CTCCCAGAGCTGATCCCAGCTCGGGGCGGATCCATCTTCGGCGGTGCGAGGCATGCCAAAAAGTTAAATTGATTTTAACCTTTGTGCAAGCGAGTGGTCCCCGAACTCGTGCAATTCGATCGCCTCGCGCCGCTCCACGTCGGGTTTCATGTCGTCGGTGAGGAGGAGCGTGCGACGGCGCTCGATCACATCCTGCACCACCTCCAGAGCTTGCTCGGCGCCGAACCGGTCGGAGGTCGGCGCGAGGTCCGGCGATCTGAGCGAACGCTCCAGGTCGTACATCGAAAACCGTGGACGACACCATCGCAGCGCCTCGTCGAGGTTGCGCATGAACGCCTCGACGAGGCGGTCGTCATCGGACCTTTGATGGGGCGCTCGGAAGGACGACCTCACATGATGAGCGTACCAAGGACGGGTCGCACGAGCTGGCCGCGACGCCTACTTCGGCACTGGAAACGGATCCTGTTTCCACGTGTTTCCAACAAGTCACCGACTTCTATCGTGGAAGCCGAGTGATTTCATGGCGCCCCCGGGAGGAGTCGAACCTCCGACCAACGGTTTAGGAAACCGCTGCTCTATCCTCTGAGCTACGGGGGCTAGCTAACGGGAAGTGTTCTGTTATTCGCGGGGCGTCAAGCCAAGCTGCGACGGCCTCGTCGCCGATCCGTAGCAGACGACGGGTCCTGAGGTGTCAAAAACGGGAGGGCACGCGCGAGCCACGAATTCTTCCGTCGCTACACGAACGGCTAGGACAGCTCCTGTGAGAGCCGCTCACGAAGCGTCTCCAGGAATGCCTCCAGCTCGGGGGCTGGACCTGGGCCGAGGTTCGCGTTGCTGTTGGCGGTCACTCGACGAAGCGTGGTCCCTCCGCCGGTGGGAGCCTGCCCGAGCACGAAGTAGAGGTTCTCATCGTCTCCCGGCGTGAACAGGACCGCCGAGAACAGTGGCGCAAGAACGGGGCCCTTCCCCGCCAGCAGGTCCTCTGGCTCGACGCCATCTTACGTCTGCGTCAGCGACGACGACGGCGGCTGATGGCCGCACCAAGCCCCAGGAGAGCCAGCGTCGTCAACGGCGTGTCGTCGTCCTGTGCCCCAACGACGCGACAACCGCAGCCGCCATCTTCGTCCGTGGCACCATTGCCCTGGCCGCCACTTCCGTTCGGCCCGTTGCCCCCGACGCCGGTGCCATTGCCATTGCCATTGCCGCCAGCGCCACTTCCACCAGTACCGGGGGAGGCACCACAGGCGATGCCGTCGGCCAGTTCGTTGATGTAGGTCTCGATCGCAGTGTACCCGTTGGCCATGACGGTGCCATGATCGGCACCATTGTTGGGGTCGAGGCCGTTGTCGGTCTCCCAGTCATCGGGCATGCCGTCGTCGTCTCCGTCGGCAGGTGCACTGGTGGGGGTGAGCCCATCCATCAGGTCGGATGGGGCTACCACCCCCCAGCTCCCCGTTCGCATCTGAACGTCGTCGAGCACGCGGCGTGTGACGACGTCGCGCGGGAAGGCGCCGGCACAGTTGAGCACGTCGGTCATCGCCTGCTGCGAGGGGGCGATGGTCGGGGCCACGTAGCCCGTGGTGGCGTTGGCGAAGTCGTGGAGGGTGTCCGAACGCAGGGCCTCAGGGGCGTTGAGGTACTCGAAGGACGGGTGGTCGAAAGGGGTCGTCCACGGGTTGTCGACGGTTCCGGTGAAGACGCCGGGGTCCTCGATGTAGTTGTCGGCGAGGTAGTAGCTGAGGTCGGGCGCCCCAAAGTTGTTCTCGTCGTCGAAGAACAAGGGGAACAGGTCGTCATCGTCGCCAGCGAGGTAGACGTTGCCCACGATGTTGAAGGGGCCCGACGCGGGATTGTGGTGAACGAATCCGTGGCGGACGTTGTAGACGACGTTGTTGAATACCTCGGAGGGCCCATTGGCAATGGCCGGGTTTCGGTTTCGCTGGTGCACGAACAGATTGTGGTGAATCGACGAATAGCGGCCGTCGGGGCCGTTGATCAGTCCGTAGTTGTGCATCCCCTCGGAGTGGCCGACCGTGCCCCCTTCGGCGATGGTCGAATACTGCACTGTGATCTCTTGGGCCTCGTACATGTCGACGGTTTCGTCGACGCCCCACGACACGCTGACGTGGTCGAGGATGACCTGGCTGTTGCGAGAGAGTTGGATGCCATCGAACTGGTCGCCGTTGCCGCCGTCGTATGTCGGGCGCACGCGCACGTGGCGGATGATGATGTTCCCCACCCCGTAGTCGTAGCGACCGAAGAGTCGTCCGCCGATGGTGATGCCACCCCCCGGTGCGGTCTGACCCGCAATGGTCACATCGCCGTTCTCTATGGTGATGTCTCCCTCGATGACACCACTCACCGTGAACACGATGATGCGGGGGCCGGTGGTGTGCAAAGCCGCCTGAAGACTCCCCGGGCCCGTCGCATTCAGGGTGGTCACCTTGATGACCTGCCCGCCACGTCCACCGGTCGCCACGGCGCCAAACCCCTGGGCTCCGGGAAAGGCGGGCTGCGCCTGGGCGTTCCAGCCAACGAGCGATGCCACCATCGCGGCCGAGCCGGCAAGGATGAGCTTCAAGTTCTTCATCGTGCCATTCTGGCCTCGCTCGCGGCACTCGATCAACGAACTCCCCGGCGCGTGACTCCCGCGTTCCAGCGCGGCGCGAAAGTTCGGACGCAGCCGCGCGCCGCCACCGACGGCGGTGATGTCTGGTGCGTCGCGGGTCGCCCCGTCGACGGAACGGTCAGTCGGGCTCCGGCGGCAGAGGCTGCGCGAGGGCGTCGCCGAAGACCTCGTGCAGGATGTCTCGACCCGCCGCCGCGCGCTTCGCATCGAGGTCGCGCCACAGCGCTTCGAACCGAGCGAGGTCCCACTGGGCGCGTTCGAGGATGAGGAGCGCGGGGTAGCTGTAGACCCTGATGGTTTCGTCGGCGTCGCGCGCGGCGCGTCGTTCTTCGGGCGTAAGCGCTTTGAGCCTATCCATTTCGCGCCGCCATGGGGACGGGTCCGACCCGAGGAGGCGGACCTCGATCAAGTACCGGAAGGCATCGGCGAAGCCCTCGCCCCACGCCGCGTCCTCGCCCGCGTTGAGGGCGCTGCGGTGGTAGGCGCCGTGGAAGAGCTCGTGGGCGAGGGCGCCCTGGTCCTTCTTCGCGACGGGGAGCTCGATCAACCCGTGGGTCCACCACAGCGACCGGTCGCTCGCGATGACGAGCCGAACTTCGGTCCACTCGGGCGCCAGGCGCCGCGCGAGGGGCTCGGTCTTCCGGTAGAAGGCCCAGAGCTCGAGCCGAAGATCGCGATCGGGCAGCAGGGGCAGAAACGTCTCGAGCGAGACCGGCCCCCCCACTGGCGGACGACGCGGAGCGGCATCGACGACGGGCACCTCGGGGCATGACACGTCGCGGGTCGGGGGCACGCAGCCCACCAGCACCACCCCAAGCGGCAACATCAACGGAACCTTGCGCGCCATGGCCGCACCGTACCAGGGAGCACCACGACATGCCCCATCGTCGCGTTCGACATGAGGACGTTCGCCGCCCTCATCCTGGCACCAGGGCTGTTCCCCCTGTTCGTCCCCCCCCGCATACGCGGGCACTCACTTCGCGGGCCGCCGGATGTAACGCGTCAGGGGCCGCACTGGCCTGTGACGTCGATGCGTCCGTGGGGGGCTTGCTCGAGCTGTGCGCACGTGGCGGGGCAGAGGGTGACCACGTCGCCGTCCCAGTAGAACGCGTTGGTGTCCTGGGGACACGCCCCTGGGGTCGTGGCTTCGGTGAGGATCGTGCGGCCTTCGCCGGCGAGACTCAGGGCGACGGTGATCGAGGTGCGGTCGACGCCGCCGAGAAGCTCGCTGAGGTCGAACGTGCAGAGTTCGGTCGCGGGGATGGGGATGCCTGCCGCCACGTCCTCGAAGACGGCCTGGTAGCTCGGGGGCGCGCAGATCGAGGTGCGCAGCCCCCCGGTGCCTCGGCTCAGCCATTGGTAGGCGTGGCCGGGTTTCTGTGCGCCGGGGCAGGGGGAGTGGTCGGTGATGGCGGCATCGGCGAGGAGGGGTGCGGCTGGCGTGGGTGCGTCGTAGCCAATGAAGCTGTGAAACCGATAGCGCCGGTCGGCCGTGGTGCCGAACTGCAGAGGGGCGAGGGCGCGGAGGCGCTGGTCCCACGTGGTGGCCACTTGCGCGGCGAAACCGTTGGCGGACGTGGGCATCGGGTCGCCGATGGAAAGGAGAAGTTGACCGTCGTGTTCGCAATCCACGCCGTCGTCGCTGAAGAGCATGAAGACCTTGTGGGCGTACGGCCGCAGCCATTTGCTCCATCCCTCTGGGTGCAAGCCATGTTCGTCGGCGGCGCCGCTCGACGACGGACCGAGGGTGTCGAGGAGGCGACAGAGCCCGTCGCGGCTGCCGATCCCGGTGTCGTAGTGGTGGAAGCGCGGTGAATCACTCGGGGGACCGAAGCAATCGGGCACGCTCGTGAGCGGGGGGCCGAAGCAAACGTCGTAGGTGCCTGGGCCGTGGTTGCTCAGGACGATGACCTGCCAGTCGAGTGGGCTCTCCACGAGCATCGGACCGAAGGTGTATTGGAGCTGCGTCTCGACCGCCCACAGGTCGTCGCCCATGGAGCTGGAGTTGTCGATGATGACGATGATGTCGACGGGGTGGTATCCGAGCTCCTTGTAGACCGACGCGTCGAGACACGCTTCGCCCGGTGCGCTGCCCCCCTCCGCGCCTGTGGACGTCGTCGCTCCCCCGATGGCCGCGCTGGACGCGTCGCCGCCCTGGCCTCCGGGGGCTGCGCCGCCGCTGCCAGTGAGCGACTCGAACGCGGGCTCTCCTCCACAAGCGAGAAGGCCGGCGCACAAAAGAAACGACAGTCGGAACATCGCGGCCCTACAGTGACCGCACTGCCGCCAGACGGCTCACACGGTCGCTCCTCGAGAATGCACGAGCATTCGCAGACGCCAGCCAGCCGGCCAACTACGAGGATGACGATGAGGTGTACTGGGAGGTGACGCGGCGGCGTTTGGAGCTGCTCGAAGAGGGGCTGCGCAAGCTCGACCAGAGTGGCTACTTCGGCGAGGGGGCGGCACGCGACGCCGTGCTCATCAACGTCGTGAGCCCGGGGGATTCGATCGATGACCCGCTCGGGAGCGCCAAGCGCCTGAACCCGCCTGCCTCTCTGAGCAAGATGCTCGAGCTGTACGACGTGTCGGCCGAGCCGGCCTAGCCGCCCCCGGGCGCGTCATTCGATGCGTCCGTAGATACGCGACACGGTTTCGTCTTCGAGGGCGATCTCGAGCGCGCCGTAGCCCCCCATGCTGAGCCGACCAGGCCCGCGGGCCTCGTCGCTCGGCACACGGCTTCGCACCTGCGCCAGCAGCTGATCGGCCACGAGCTCTCGGTCATGCCCCCCAGTGTGAGCAATGTGACTCGTGTGACAAGCTCGGGTTTCCCATCATGGCCACGCTCTAACGAGCACTTCCCCAACAAGCAGGCCTCGAATGGCAGGCTTCGCTCCCCGCACCGTCAAGTGGGCGGCCTGACCCGGCGCCTGGCTATCGCGTCGGCGGCCCCCACGTGCTCGATGAGGGTGCTCAGCACGCGGCGCGCGGCCAAGAGGTTGCGGCGGCCGACGGCTCGTTCGAGCTCGGCTTCGAGGTCGCGGCGGAGCGTGCGCGCGCGCTCGACCAGGTCGGCGCCACGAGGGGTCATGATGATGCGGCGGATCCGACCATCGGAGTCGTCCGGGACACGCTCGACGTAGCCCATCGCCTCCAACTCGCGCACGGCTTTCGACGCGCCCTGTTGGGTGATCCCGAGCGCCTCGGCCAACGCACCGATGGTGGGGCTTCCCTCGATGAGGTGTTGGAACACGTAGCCGTGGGAGGTGCGCACCTCGTCGTGGCCCTCGGCGCGGAGCTGCTGCAGCAGGTAGGCGTGGTTGTACAATTGTGGATGTGGATATGCAGACGCACTCTCCCGAAGCCGCCGTTCGTGCTCTCTACGCTGCGCTGGAGCGGGGCGATCACGGTGAGGCGCTGCGCCCGTGCTTCACCGAGGATGCCTACACCCTCGAGCGACCCAACCTCATCAAGCCCAACGGTGCGCGCACGGTGCTCGAGGCGATGCTCCGCGAGTCCCAAGCGGGGGCCAACCTGCTCGCCGAGCAACATTACGAGGTGCATTCGCTGATTGAGGCCGGCTCACTCGTCATCGTGCGGGCCACGTGGAAGGCGACCATCGGCCAGAGCGTCGGCGGCCTCACCCAAGGGCAAGAGCTCGTGGCCCACCTCGCACAGTTCATCGAGGTTCGCGATGGCAGGGTGGCCTCGATAGAGACCTACGACTGCTACGAGCCGTTTCAGCGAGGGTAGTGAAGGGGGACGGCCGCGCAGCTTCGTCTGCCATCGTCAACTCAGGTAGCCGTGACCTCGCGCGATCGCCATCATGAGGTCGTGGAACAGAGCGGGGAGCGCGCTGACCAGCGCGCCGCACTCCTTTCAACGCACGGTCCACATCTCTTCGTCGCCCACCTGTCGGTAGCCCGACTCGAAGGTGGTCGATGCGCAGTTCCCTCTGGGGCACCGGTTGACCTCAGGCATGCGTCGATCGTGCGACTGCCCCCAATGTTCCCGCAAGGCTGAACGTCTGGCCGCCCCCCATGGGGGACAGCCAGGTGCGCGGCTTGCCTCACTTGCATGCCTCATGCTGCCGCGTCAGTTTGTCGGCCCGTCGGCAGGCGTAGGCCCCGGCGCAGAGCCGTCTTCAGCCGAGAGGTAGCCCGCCATGGAAGCAGCGTCGAGGTCCCAAGCGTCTGGTTCGAGCATCGCCACGAGCGTCGTGCTCGCCTTCATCGAGCGACTCGAGGCACTCGACATCGACGGAGCGCTCGCGCTGCTCGACGAGGACGCCGTCTACCAGAACGTGCCCCTTCCGCCCGATCGCGGTGTCGAGGCGATCGGGCGCACGCTGCGCTTCATGCTTCGCTTTGCCGACCACTTCGAGGTGGAGATGAAGCACATCGCGGAGACGGACGGGGTGGTGCTCACCGAGCGTATCGACATCGCGCACGGCCCCCTGCTCGACATGCGGTTCTGGGTCTGCGGTACCTTCGAGGTCCGCAACGGGAAGATCACCCTCTGGCGCGACTACTTCGACCTCGGGGGCTTCGCGTGGAAGCTGCTCACCGGTCCGATGCGCCGGATGTCTCGCCGTTTCACCGGCTGAACCCAGCCGTCACTGAGGCTGTTCCCGTCAAAGCTCAGCGCCATCGGGGCGTTGTGGAAGCACCATCTCGTTCGCGCATGGATGCACATCGATGCCGCTCGTCGAGATTGGGGCGGTCACCACGTGTACCTCGTCGCCATGGCGAATCTCCTGAGGGCCATCGTCGACTTGCACGGTGCCGCACTCGACCAACACGTCCCTGCAGTCGTCGGTACACGCCACGCCTTCCTCTTCGCGACGCACGCGCACGGAGGATGTCTCGACACGTAGGATCTCCCCGTCGAGCGTCACCGTACACACCGGCTCCTCGATGGAGGTGCATGGGCGGCACTCGCGGAACCACGCCGTCACCATGACGTCGTCGCCTTGGCCTAGGCACAGACTGGCATCGTTCTCCTGCACGTCCTCCAGGGCCGTGGACGAGCCACATGCCGTGGCGAATACAGTCGCGATAAGAAAGAGCGTGGCAGACGTGCTTCGTCTCGAGGTCGTCATGCGGCGGCTCCAGTGCAATGGCTAGGCCATGCGGCGAGCGAACCGGTCATCGCGGCACGACGGCCTCAGTCGGCCTCGAGCTGTTGGCAGGCTTCCTCGTCGCCGCGGCCTTGGCACCGACACATCAGACGCTGAACGTCGGCCCCGCTCAGTTCGATGCAACTGGCCTGGGTTGGAAGGAGCCGGCGGTCGCATTGGTCCCCCATCTGGTCACAGTCGGCCTCTGCCACCGCCAACTGCTCGCGACACTCGGCCTCGGCCTCTCGGTAGGGTGTCTCGCAGTCCGGCCCGTCGTCGGCAGGCGCAGGCGTGGGCGATGGTTCGCCGTCGCTAGGGGGCGCGGGAGACGTCTCCGTGACCTCGGGCTTCGTGCTCGCGGGCACGTCGACCTCCGCACGGGGGGCCTCTGGGGTTGGGTTTCCGCTGGAGCAACCCGCCACCAGCACGCCCAACCACAGCCACGGGACCGACCTCGGGGTGTTCATGCGCCGAACGCTACTCCAAGTGTCGGGCGAGCGCGTGGAGCCCATCGGGAAGCTGGAGCGCACGACCTACGTAGACTCTGGGGTCATGGCGACGTGCACGAGGTTGCACCGGGTCTTCCACGACTGAAGCGCGTCACTTCTCTGAGGGGAGGGTCTGCAGGGGTTGAACGTCGAGCCATGAGGGTCGACACGCACACTTGCGCACCGGGGCGGGAGCTTTGCCTGGATCGGGGCCGACCATGACCCAGGATGTCGCTGGAATCGGCCCTGCCAGGGTGACCTGGCAGGTCGCGGTGTGGGCCCCGACGAGCGCTGACTTGGCAAAGTCGTAGCCACACTGGACGATTCCGGAGACGATGGCGCCGACGACCCCGTGCTGGCGCAGGGGTTGCACGAGGAGGCGCCGTGGCACTGTTTTCGTTGGTCAGCTCCGTTCTCCCGCCTGCGACCTCCGTCGTGGCTCTTCTCGGAGAGGAGGCGCTCGGCCTCCCGTACCGGTTCGAGATAGGCTGCCTGGTGCCGGTGGCCGCCGTGTTCGAGCCGCCCGACGTCGTGGGGCAACCCGTCACCCTGCAGTTGCAGCGCAACGCCAACGAGGCGCCCTTCATGTTCCACGGGGTGCTCGCCGATGTGGAGCTCGTGCACGCTCACGCGCAGCACCTCCTCTATCGCCTCACGCTCGTGCCGCGCCTCTGGCGACTGTCGCTCTCGGTGCACAGCCGGGTCTTCACCGGCAACAGCGTCGTCGACATCATCTCCGCCGTGCTCGAGGAGGCGGGGATCCCCTCCGCCGACGTGCGCTGGCAGCTGCTGCAGACCTATCCCGACCAGGAGCACATCTGCCAGTACCGAGAGTCGGACCTCGACTTCATCCAGCGCCTCATGGAGCGCGAGGGTCTCTACTACTACTTCGAGCAGAGCGACCGCGAGGTGCTCGTCATCACCGACGACCACACCACCCACCAGCCCTTCGAAGCCACCCTCGTCCGCTACTACCCGAGCCCTGAAGGGGATACGACCCAGGGCCAGTCGCTGCGGCGCTTTCGCGCGCGGAGCCAGCTGTTGCCCAACGCGGTCCAGCTGCGCGACTACAACTACAGTCACCCCACCGTCGACTTGAGCACCGAAGCACCCGTCACCCCGCAAACCGGGCATGGACGAATGGTCCTCTATGGTGAGCACTACCGCACCCCCAACGAGGGGGCACGCTACGCGGAGGTGCGTGCTCAGGAGCTCGCCGTGGCCCGCCACCGCTACCACGGCGAAGGTTGGCAGTACGGACTGCGCAGCGGCTACCACTTCACCCTCGACCAGCACGGTCTGCCGTCGCTGAACCAGACCTACCTCACGGTGCGCGTACGCCACGTGGGTTTCGATGGCACCGATCAGTATCTTCGGTCGCTCTTCGGGGTCAGCCAGAAAGACACCTACATCGCCGAGGTCGACGCCGTGACGTCGTCGACGCCCTACCGCAGCCCGCGGCGTACGCCCTGGCCGCGCATCGACGGCGTGCTCGACGGTGTGGTCGACGGCAGCGGTCCCTACGCACCCGTCGACGAGCACGGCCGTTACCGGGTGCGGCTCTTCTTCGATGAGGGGGATCACATCGATGGCAGCTCCTCGACCTGGGTGCGCATGCTGCAACCCCACGGCGGCGGCGCCGAAGGGTCGCACTTCCCCCTCAAGGGAGGCACCGAGGTCGCCGTCACCTTCCTCGGTGGACACCCAGACCGCCCCGTGATCGTGGGCAGCAACCCCAACGCCACCAAACCAAGCGTGGTGAGCGAATCGAACGCGAGCCAGCACATCCTCCGCAGCCCGGGCCAGGCTCTGCTGTGCATGGAGGACCTCGCGGGCGCCAACTGGGTCCACCTCTCGAGCCCGGCCCTCAGCAGCTACCTGCATCTCGGCATGGCCGGCGGGGGCTCGGCGAAGAACTTCGACCTCAACACGGCGGGCGATGGTCTCATTCATACCGGCGGCAGCCTCGAGATCAGGGTCGACACGACCAAGCTCGACAAGGTGCTGTCTACGGTGACCGAGGAGTACGTGGGGCCGCTGTCGACGACCGTGAACAACGACGTGACCCAGACCTACGAGGCCAACTTCAACCTCGACGTCACGGGCGATACCGTGGCCGAGCATCACGGTACCGTCACGCTCGACGTGCACGGCGCGGCCGACGAGCACTATCACACGACACGGGAGCTCACGATCGACGGCGCCATCACCGAGACCTTCGGCGCGACCCGACTCACGACCATTACGGACACGGACGAGCTTCACAACGCGGGGATGAAGGTTTATGTCGACGGCTCCTTCGAGCAGGACGTGACCGGCGACGAGACCTGGACCATTGGCGGAGCCCAGTCGACCACCATCGATGGCGACTACACCCTCAACGTCAACGGCAACCTCACCGTGAACGTCGCGGGGTCTGCGGACTGGAACTACGAGACCAGTGACGTCAACATCTTTCCCCAGCAGACGAACATCGGTGGCCGCAACTCGTCGTTCATCGGGCTGAGTAACTCCTACAGCGCGATCTCCACCAGCGGCAGTGGGCTGTCGATGTCGACCAACGTGATGTCGGTCTCGCTCAATGCGGTGTCGATCTCGGCCAACTTCGCTGGCTTCAGCACCACCTTCTTCGAATACGACAACGCGCTGACCCTCATCAAGGACACGCCGTTGTTGCTCAAGATGGGTGTGCTCGAGCTCTCGGCCAAGGCCCTGAACCTCTTCGCTTGAGCCGGTGCGGATCGTCAAACCCCTCAGCCTCGGCGTGTCGTTTCGCCCCTTCGAGTACCAATCGCGCCATCGGTTGGTGCTCACGGTGATGGTGCACGCGCCCATGGCCGAGCCACGACGGCTCGAGCCCGAGGCCCGCATGTGGCAGCGTCTGCGATCGGAGCTCGGGCGCTTCGGGGTTCTGGACCAGGGCATGTGGAAGGTACGCCGCGAGTGCTTCGTGCTGGGCACCGCCTACCCGCCGACGCGTCCCGCGCCGGCCTGCGACGTGAAGCTCACCGTGCGGCGCGTCGAGGAGACCCTCGTCGACAAGCGACTGCTGGTCGCGGGGGAGCGCTTCTGGGGGGCACACGGCCCCACCGACCCGGTGCCCTTCACCTCGATGCCGCTCGATTGGCAGCACGCCTTGGGTGGCGCCACGGTCGAGCACAACCCGGTGGGCAAGGGCGTATCGCCGGTGGTGGGTCCCGACGGCGTGCGCGTCCAGCCGTTGCCCAACATCGAGTGGCCCGACGATCCGGTCACGGGGCCCGACCATCGTCCGCCGCCGGCGGGGCTCGGGCCCGAGGACTTCACCCTCCCGCACCGCTTTGCCCGCATGGGCACCTACGACGAGCAGTACCGACGCGAGCGCTTTCCCGGCCTCGCCGACGACATCGACTGGAGCGTCTTCAACGTGGCGCCCCGCGATCAGCAGTGGGAGGGCCCCCTGCGAGGTGACGAGACCTTCTCACTGACGAACATGCACCCCGACGTGCCTCGCCTCGAAGGGCGACTCGCACCGGCCCTGGCCCGGTGTTTCCTCGGCGCGCCCGGCGCGCTGCGGTCGGTGGAGCTCGAGCCCGAGACCCTGATCCTGTTGCCCGAGCACAAGGCCTTCATCGTGCTGCACCGCGCGGTGGTCGACGTGGAGCGCTACGACGCGAGCGACGTCGAGAACCTGATGGTGGCCCTCGACGACCCGGCCCAGCCGCGGGACGTGGCGCACTACGACGACGTGCTCCGCCGCCGGCTCGACCGCAAGCAGACCCATCATCTCTTGCGGGATGGCGAGCTCATTCCGGTGGGCTGGCCCACGCCCTCCCTCGGTCACGCGCTCCGCAGCGCCGACGGGGACGCGTTGACCGCAGCGCTGCTCGAGCCCGACGCGATGCAGCTCCGCCGCAAGGCACGCATCGAGCAGGAGATGGCCTACATGCGCGAGCAGCTCGAGAAGAACGGCATCGCCATGCCGACGCCAGCCGACGCGGGCCTGAGCGGCGACCTGTCGCCCAACGACGTCGCCTTCGATCTCGACGCGCTCACCATGGATGAGCTCGCCGACTTCATGCACGCACAGTCGAGCCAGGCTCAGGCGCAGATCGCTGCCGCGCGCGGTGCAGGGGATGGCCCTGCGGCGCGGTTGCGGGCCGAGGTGGTGGCCCAAGGCGGCGATCCAGACGAGGTTCTCGGGCCGCATCAGGAGGGCGCCACCGGTCCCCCGGAGTTCCGCGCCGCAACTCACTTCGCCGCGCTGCGCGAGCTGGCGGAGACCACACGCAAGCTCGGCCAGCCCATGCTTGCGGTGGAGGCCATGCTCGCCAAGCCGGGATTTGCGGAGAAGCTCCAGCAGCAAGAAGACCAGCTGTTCGAGCTCTATGCGCGCACCGCCCAGCATCAAGGGGCCGCCGGGCCTGTCGACGATGCCGAGACGGTGGCCACGCGCCTGCGGATCTCAATCGACGCCGCCACCCCCGTCGCGCGCGTGAACGTCACGGGCTGTGACCTCAGCGGTCTCGAGGCCCCTGGCGCCGACCTTCACGAGCTGCTGGCCGAAGGCACCCAACTGGTGGGCGCGCGCCTCGATGGTGCGAACCTTCACGGCGCCGTCTTCACCCGCGCCGACCTCTCCGGGGCGAGCCTCGTAGGGACAGATCTGCGACGTGCGAATCTCGGTGCGGCGAAGCTGGTGGATACGAACCTCGAAGGCGCCGACCTGCGCGAGGCCGTACTCGACGGCACCGCGTTGCGCGGCAGCACCAGCCTCCGCGGCGCGACCCTCACGGGAGCGTCGATGCGCGGTCTCGTCGCCGAGGGGAGCGCTTTGCAAGGCATCACCGGAGAGCAGCTCTTCTTTCACGAGATGTCGCTCGCCGGGCTCGACCTCACCGGCGTGAGCTTTCACCTCTGCAGCTTCCTGGAGGTCGACCTGCGCGGGGCGTCGTTTGCTGGCGCCAAGCTGACGTCGTGCGCCTTCATCGATTGCGACCTCTCGGAGGCCGACTTCACCGGTGCCGACCTGACGAACCTGCGCCTGCTTCAGGGTACACGTGCGTCGGGGGCGACGTTCGACGGTGCCTCCATCAATGGCGCCAACCTGCGTCAGGCCGTGCTTGCGGGCGCGAGCTTTCGCCAGGCCGACATGATGAGCACCGATGTGTCGGAGGCCGACCTCTCGGGCGCCGACCTCACCGCGGCCGTGATGCGCGGGGCCTACCTCATTCGCAGCAACCTGTCGGGCGCCGTCTTGGCCGAGGTGGATGCGCTCGATGCCATCATGCACGATGCCATTCTCACCAGGGCTCGTTTTGCCGGCGCGAACCTCTTCGGTGCGGACTTGTCGAGAGCGGTCGGGGATGACGAGACCACCTTCGCCGGGGCCAACCTCACCCGCGTGGTGCGCACGCCCAGGAGGTCGACATGACACCCGACGAGCTGACGCAGGCGGTCGCGGCGGGGCAACCCGTCGTCGAGACGTCACTCGCGGGGCTCGATTTGAGCGAACGTGACCTACGTGGCGGGATCTTTCACGAGGTGGACCTGCACGGAGCGCGTCTCGATCGTGCGCAACTCGACGGGGCCATCTTCGCATCGTGTGACTTGTCGGAGGTAAGCCTTCGCGAAGCCTCCGCGCGCAGCATCACCGTGCAGGGCTCGAAGGCGGAGCGAATCGTGCTCGACGGTGCTCGTGCCCCCCTCATTCGGTTTCACGACTGTCCCATGGCGGGTGCGAGCCTTCAGCGGGCCCATCTGGTAGGGGCGACCTTTCATCAGTGCGACCTCACCGACGCCTGCTTCGACGGGGCCCAGCTCGACCAGGCCAACTTTCTCACCGCGACCCTGACCCGCCTTCAGCTGTCGGGTACGCTGCGGCGAACCGTGTTCCACGACAGCGACCTTCGGGCCGTCGTGTGGCCCGAGGTCGAGCTCGACCAGTGTGTCTTCTTTCGCTGCAACCTCGCCGAAATGGACCTGCGCAAACGGGCGCTTCCACGGTGTCAGTTCAACGAAAGCGATCTCACTGGGGTCGATCTCCGAGAAGCGAACATCGAGCAGGTCGGGTTGCGGGCCATTGCATTGACCGGTGCGCGTCTCGATGGGGCCCAGGCCAACCGCGCCATGTTCGCCGGGGCTTTGCTCAGCGGTGCAAGCATGGTGGGTGCCGATTGCACCGAGGCATTGTTTGCCGAAGCGGACCTGCAAGACGTTCACGGCGAGGGGATGATCGCTGTTCGCGCGGTCTTCGTGGGGGCCAAGCTCGTTCGGGCACAGCTTCGCGATGCCGATCTGCTCGAGGCCGACCTGAGCCGAGCCGACGTGCGCGGCGCTGAGCTGACGGGCGCCAATACCCTTCGCACCAACCTTCACGACGTGAACGAGGACGCGGCCACCCAATGGGGGCTTCGACTCGGCGCCGTGGAAACGGATGAAGCTCGGCTCGAGGCCGAGCAGTGGCGCGCCCCATCGCGTCGACAGCGTTGAGAAACCGAGGAGAATGCCCATGGCTGCCATCGCCCCCGAGCTCGAAGCACAACCCGCCACGACCTACGTCGGACGCGTCTCCCTAACCGAGGGCTCGACCGCCGCCGTGTCGATTGGACCTCGCCGGCTCGTCTGTCGACGCGCCGCGAGCTGCCTGCTGCGGCCAGCCGAAGGCGACGAGGTGTTGGTCGCCGAGACGAGACCGGGAACGGGGTACGTGCTCGCTGTCCTCACGGCGCGCGAGGAGACGCACATCGACGTCGACGGCGACCTGAAGGTGCGCGCCGCAGAGGGCAAGGTCGAGATGACGAGCCGTGACGGGATCGACCTGCTCACGCCTGGTCCGCTGTCGCTTGCGGCCGGAGAGCTCGGCGTGACCGCCGAGCGCGCGCGAGCGGTCGTGTCGAAGATGACGGGCCTGGTCGAAGATCTGGCCCTGGAGGTCACACGCGGGCGCTTTGAAGGTAGCCAAGCCGAGGTCGTGGTGGGGCGACTCGTGCAGCGGGTGCGCTACGCCTTTCGACGGGTGGAGAAGCTCGACCAGCTCGATGCCGAGCGCATCGATCACAAGGCGAGCGAGACGATGACGCTGCGGGCGGGCAACGCGGTCGTGCACGCGGAGCAGGTGGTCAAGGTCGACGGCGAACAGATCCTGATGGGCTGAGCCATGTTTGCGAACAATCAGCTAGGTGGTTTCAACCTCGGTTTCCCCGACGTGTGCCTCACCCCTCCGGTGATGGCGCCCGTGCCTTACCCCAACATGTCGCTGGGACCCCTGGGCTTTCCTCCCTCGTTCAACGTCTTCTGGAGCTGCGCTCCTGCCCATCACCTCGCGACCAAGCCGCTGCTGTCGATGGGGGACGTGCCCGGCACGGTGGGCGTGGCCAGCGGTCGCGTCATGGGCCCGACCCAGCCCCTGACGGGCTCGTTCACCACCCTCGTCAACGGGATCCCTGCCACCCGCATGACGAGCTTCAACATCCAGAACATGACGAACTGCCCTGGCATGACCCTCGTACCGGCTCAGTTCAAGGTTCTGCTGCTCGCTCCGTGACGGCCATGATGCAAGCGCTACGACACCCCGCTACGATGCCTACGATGCCCGACGCTCCAGACGTGCCCGACCGCGCGAGTGAGCCCACCTCGCCCACCGCCCTCGAGGCGCGGCAGGGCATGCAGAAGCTCGCCAAGGTCGTGACCGCCGACACCGAGGCGACCCTCGAACGCGCGCGGAAGCGCACCTGGGGCGACGAGAGCAACATCACCACCGACGACCTCCAGATCCTCCGTCAGCTTCAGATGTGGTTGCTGCGCTCGCTCAACACCGAAGACCCCGACCACTGGAGAACGCTGGAACAGGCGCTGCGGCTCTTCGAAGACCAGTCGAACACGCGCGCCGTCGAGGCGGTACGCGCGACGACGGTGCTGCTCACGGGTGAGGAGGCGGCGGGCTTGCCGCTGCCCGAGCGGCTCGACATGCCGGCCATGGGCAGCGCGAGCTGGCCACAGGCCCCGGCCGAAGCCGCATCTCAGGTGTCGCCCGCGCCGCCTAGCGACGCGGCGCCGGCCCTCGCCCAGGCCGCGCCCAAGGGGCCCATGCCTGCCCATCAGCCGGCGCCCAAAGCGCCATTGAGGGTCGACGCCGTACCCTCCACGGTGGACGGCGACGGTGGCGAGACGATTCGGGTTCGGGTGCCGCCGCCCCCGCCGGGGTCGAATCCCGGCGTGGCGCCGGTGGGCTCTCCGCTGGGCTCCTCTTTGGGGCAGCGCTCGTCGCACGACCAGACGCTCCGAACGAGCGGAGGTGCCGGCGAGCCGGCCCTGCCCTTCGCGCAGTCGGACAGCTACCCCGACGCTCACACGGCGGCGATCGCGTTCCCATCTGGTGCTGATGACCACACCATTCGGGTCGACCAGCTGCCGACGCCGCCCAGCGGTCCGGCGTTCATGAGTCCGCCCCAGCCACAGCAGCAGCTCGTGCCGGTCCCCGAGGCGAAACCCGAGCCCGGTATCGTACGTGCGCTGCGTCGCTTCGGCGAGGCGGTGGCCGACGCCTGGCGAAAGCTCCAGGTCTGACGACCCTACGTAGATCCTTCGAGGCGTGGCTTGGCCGCGGCGAAAGCCTCGGCCATGTGGTCCATGAAGGCGCGGACGCGCGCCGTGGTGCGCAGCTCGCGTAGGGTGAGGAGCCATACGTCGTGCGCGTGCTCCTCGATGATGGGGCTGATGCGTCGTACCCCGGGGAGCGCGTCGCCTTCGATGCAGGCGAGGAAGAAGACGCCGGTGCCGGCCACGATCGCGTGTTGGCGTGCGCGAGCATTGTCGTCGATGCGCAGCACGTAGTGCGCGCCGGGGGCGTTGTCGGCGAGCCAGGCGTCGAGCCAGGTGGCGGCCGGTCCGTCCGTCCAGCCCAGCCACGGGTAGGCGGCGAGGCCCACCTGCTCGGGGGCCCCCACGGCTTCGACCAGCCGGTCAGCCGCGTAGGCGGCGAACTGCATGCGACCGACACGACGCCCCACGAGGTACTCCGGGGGGGCGTTGGTGAGTCGCAGCACCACGTCGGCCTCGCGGCGCGTCAGGGAGACGCGGTCGAGGGTGGTGTCGACCTGCAGATCCACCTCGGGATAGGCCTTGGCGAAGGTGACGAAGGCGTCGTGGAAAGCACAGAAGAACATGTCCATCGTCGACACGCGCAAGGTGCCGGTGAGCTGCTCGTCCCGCCCCATCAGACGCCCTTCGGCTGCGAGCAGGTCGCGCTCGATCGTCTCGGCCACCTCGGCGAGGTCCCTCCCCGCGGCGGTGGGCACGAGCCCTTCTGGGGTACGGTCGAACAGGCGTACGCCGAGCGCCTTCTCGGCCGCACGAAGCCTCCGGCCTACGGTGGTGTGGGCTACGCCGAGGTCGGCTCCGGCGCTGGCCAAAGTGGGGGCCCTCGTCAGCGCCAGCACGTAGCGGAGGTCGTCCCACTCCATCTGTGCATTCTTGCACGTGCGCCGCACATTCGTGGTCCTTCCTCGGGTGGGTCATGCTGCTTACGGTGAGGGCACTGGAGAAGCGCCCATGGTCATGAACGCCCTCGTTGCCCCGCGTTACGGAGATCCCGACGTCGTCGAGCTGCGCGCCATCGCCGAGCCCGAGCTCGGACCGCGAGAGGTCGTGGTCGAGGTGCGTGCCACCACCGTCAACTCGGGCGATGCGAGGCTCCGCGCCGCGCGCTTCCCAGATGGCATGGCGTGGCTCGGCCGCGTGATGTTCGGCTGGTCGGCACCGAAGCGGCAGGTGCTCGGGGCAGAGCTCGCGGGTGTGGTCACAGCCGTGGGAACGAAGGTGTCCGAGTATGTCGCTGGTGACCGCGTGCTCGCCATGACGGGGATGCGCATGGGGGCGCACGCCGAGCGCTGTGCTGTCGACGTCGACCATTGTGTCGTGCCGCTCCCTGCGACCGTCGGCTTCGAGGAGGCGGTCACGCTGCCTTTCGGGGGCACCACGGCGCTGACCTACCTCGCCGACCGTGCCGCGCTGCGATCGGGGGAGCGGGTGCTGGTCATCGGCGCCTCGGGGGCGGTAGGCGCCGCCTGCGTACAGGTGGCACGGTTGCTTGGGGCCGAGGTCACGGGCGTGTGCAGTGGCGCGAACGCAGGGCTCGTGCGATCGCTCGGAGCGAAGCACGTGGTCGACTACACCCGAACCGACCTCGGCACGCTCGGCGATCGTTGGGACGTGGTCATCGACACCGTGGGTCAGGCCAACGTGAAGCACCTGTGTGGTCTCGCCGCATCCCGCGGCCGCGTCGGTCTCGTCTCCGCGGGTTTGCCCCAGATGCTCGTTGGGGCTTGGCGCAACCTCAGCACGCGACAGCGGGTGCTCTTCGGGCCCGCGGCGGAGTCGCCAGCCAACCTGTCCCGGCTGGTCGGCTGGCTCGAAGAGGGGTCGTGGCGGCCCGTCATCGACGACCGACTGCCTCTCGCACGCGGCGCCGAGGCCCACGCTCGGGTCGACTCGATGCGCAAGGTGGGCAGTCTCGTGCTCGTACCCCGAGACTGATGGGTCACGTGCGTGCGATGACGTTGCGGCCGACGGGACCATGGCCGACCTTCTGCGCAGACCCGGCAGTGCTGACCGTCGACGGCTAGGCGTGCGCTAGCCCACCTTTCGCTCCCTCCTCAGGTTAGTATCGCGTCGTGCGGTGGACGTTGGCATGGATGGGTTCGTTGGCTTTGGTGATCGTCGGCGCCGCTGCGTGCGGCTCGGAGGGGGACGACGGGAAGGGCGGCAGCGGGGCCTCCGCCGTGACCAGCACCGGTGCGGGTGATGCGGGGGGCATGGCCTCCACGAGCAGCTCCGGCGGGAATGGCACTGGGGGCAACGCTGTCGGCGGTAGCGCGCCGATGGGGCCCGACGTCGACGTGAGCGACCCGCAGCTCTACGAGCTCGAACTCGAACCAGAGGTGCTCGACCCCAGCTGCGTCGACTCGCTCGAAACCCAGTACGCCCAGCTCGATACCCGCGCCACGCCGGTGGGCCAGCTCGTGGTCTTTCTCAGTGGCTCGACGAACATTCCCCGCAACTGGCGAGACCACGGCCGCAAGCTCGCCGAGTTCGGCTTCCACGTGCTCATTCCCCACTACAACAACCGATGGTCGAGCGAAGGAGCCTGCTCGGGCCAGCCCTCGGGGTGCAGTGTCAATACGCGATGGGAGGCCATCACTGGCGAGGATAGTTCCGGTGCCGTCGACATCTCTCGCGCCGACAGCGCCGAGGGGCGCGTGGTGACGATGCTGCAGCACCTCGTCACCGCCAACCCGCAAGGCGATTGGGGCTGGTTCCTCGACAATGGGGAGCTGAGGTACGGCGACATCATCATCGCCGGGATCTCCCATGGTGCCGCCAGCACCGGACTCTACGCCGAGCGGAGAACCTTCGCCCGGGCCGTACTTCATTCGGGCGGTCCCGCTGGCGACACGCAAGCCACCAAGCTGACGCCCATTGCGAGCTGGTTCGGCTTCGCCCACACCGACGATCCGGCCTACAACGGCATCATCAATGGTTGCATGGCCCACGGCATGGTCGGGAGCGTGACCACCATCGACCAAGCCATTCCCCCCTATGACAACGCCAACCTACTCATCTCGTCGCAGACCAGCACCTACCCCCACTGCTCCACCGCTGTGGGTTCGGGCTCACCGATGGCCAACAACGGTTTCGCCTTCGAGGATGCATGGCGCTACCTCTACGGCGTCGCTCCGTAGTCAACCGGGGAGCCAACCGATGCCGAGGTCTTCGAACTTCACGTCTACGGTGCGGGTTTGGCCCGCGTCGTCGGTGAAGCGCACGTCGACGAGCTCGACATCGACGCGGTCGAAGTCGCCCTCCTGGGTGGTGGCGGACTCCTTGGGCGCGTAGAGGTGGATGCGGAGGGTGCCGCCCGTCGTGCGCCAGAGCTTGGTGATGGGCGAGCGAGGGCCGCCGCCGAAGGCGGTACAGCTCCACTCGCCTTCGTGGGGCGCCGCGAGCTGCGTGATCTTCAGCTCGACGCCGGGGGTTACGACGGGGAGGTCGTGGGCACCCGCCTCGAGGCCGAGGCTCTTCACGTCGACGTGGATGTCGAGATAGCTCGTCCGATCGGCGTTGGTGATGTGGGCGCTGAAGCTGGCACAGGCTTCGGCGACACGGTCGAAGCCGAACGCAGCCGATGACGCGCCCTCCTTCGTCGAGGCCGCAGCAGGCTGTTCGCCCGACGATGGCTCGACGGTGGTCGTGGGCGGTCGAGGTGTTGGGCTCTGGCAGGCGACGAGCGCCGCGGCGACGACGAGGGACGTGAGTTTCATGAAGCAGGTCATCCCGCTCGAGAGGCTACCGCAGCTGGGCCTCGCGTACACACGAGTGCGCTATGCTGCTTGGCCATGAGCGAGGAGGTGGCCACGTTTTCCGCATCCGGCGCATCGGATGCCGAGGGCGGTGATGATGTACACCGACGCGCGAGCCTGTGGTTCTCCGACAACCCAGATAAAGCCTGGGTGGAGAAGCTGCTCCTCGCTTACTCGCCGGTGTGGATGGCCTCGATGGCCGTGATGGTGTTCACCGGCTGGGACAAGAGCTTCGGCAATGGCGCCCTCCTCATTCACGCCTTTGTTACCGCGGCTCCAGTCTTGGTGGCTCCAGCCGTGCTCGCGCGCCGTTACACCCACAAGGCATGGCACGAAAGCTACTGGTTCAAGGTCAACCTGTACCTCCTCGTGTTCTCCTTCTTCGCGAGCTACTTCGGCTCGGAGTACTTCTTCGATCTGCTAGGGATGGTCTACGTGTACCCCAACGCGAGCACGACCCTCGACGCGGCTCTGGTGGGGTCGGGCGAGCAATCGGTGCCGCTGATCATGTATCCCTACGCCTACGTGTACTTCTCGACCTACCACGCCACGGCAAACGTGGTTCTACGTCGGCTGCGACGACTGAACCTGCCGGGGATGACGCTTCTCTTTCCCGTCTTCGTGTTCGTCATTGCCTACTTCTGGTCGTGGATGGAGACCAAGGCCATGGCCAACCCCTTGATGGCGTCGAGCTTCTACTACAAGTCGCTCGACCGCATGCTCGCCTACGGTTCGGCAATCTATGCGGTGTACTTTCTCGCGAGCTTTCCCATCTACTACGCGCTCGATGAAACCGAGGAGCGGTCCTGGACGCTCATCGAAGTCTGCGCCGGCGCTTTGAGCGCGAGTGCGCTCATGATGCTCGGGCTCGACCTCATCACGCACTGGCTCGGAAGGCTCTAATCCCAATGCCGGGTCGGGCTTCGGGGTTCGAGGTTGATGGGTTCTAATCCTGGTCGACCATGGGTTTCGCGAAGTGGAGCGCGGTGTCCCAAGGGAATCGGATCCAGGTGGTTTGCGGGACCTCGCGGATGCAGAGGTCGGTTTCTACCCGCCCCTCAGGCTTGGCGTAGACGGTGGCGAAGGTCGCTTTGGGGAGGGCGGCGCGGATGGCGCGAGCCGTGCGCCCGGTGTCGACGAGATCGTCGATGAGCAGCGTGCGGTCGCCGTTGCCTTCGGGCCGGTGAAGCATCTCGACTTCCCCTTGCTGTTGGGCCTCCTGGCCGCGATACGACACGACGCAGATGGTCTCGACGAGGCGGATATCGAGCTCGCGGGCCACGATGGCGGCGGGAATGAGGCCGCCTCTCGTCACGGCGACGAGCCGGTCCCACGTCTGGTTCGAGGCGAGGAGCTCACGGCAGAGTCGACGGGTGTCGCGGTGCAGCTCGTCCCAGGAGATGTAGATGTCGTCCTCGTAGCGGCCCATGGCTACAGCGCGTAGCACTGGCGCGGCGGGTTTAGAACCAACGCCGGGTCTGGGCGGGCCCATGCGAGAAGCGGTAGGCTCTGCGACCTCCATGACCTGCCCGAACGACAACCTCGTCGACGCCCCCACGTCCTTCGTGGGGCGTGAAGGCGATGGGAAAGCCCTGGCCGCGCAGCTGGAACACGCACGGGTGGTGACGTTGCTGGGGCCGCCGGGGGTGGGCAAGAGCCGGCTCGCGCTCGAGGTAGCCCGGAACCAGCCAGAAGAAGCCTGGCCTGGCGGTCGCTGGCGGTGTGCCTTGGGAGAGGTCGACGACGTCGAGCTCGTTCGTGGGCTCATCGTGCAGGTGTGCAACCCCAACGCAGACCCCGAAGCCGAGCTCGGACTACCGGCCGAGCGTGCGCTCGTCGTCTTGGACGAGGTCGACCGCTTGGTCGGCCCACTCGCCGCGAACCTGCGGCGGTGGATGGCCGAGGCGCCGCACATCACGTGGCTGCTCACTGCGCGACGACGCCTCGAGGTGGAGGGGGAACATTGTTTCGACCTCGGGCCGCTCGGGGATGATGCGCCGGCCCTCTTCGAGGCGCGGGCTCGCGCCCATGACCACCGCTTCGAGAACCGGGCGCACGACGATGCGGTGAGGCGCATCGTCGCGGCGCTGGACGGACTTCCACTCGCGCTCGAGCTTGCGGCATCGCGATTGCGGGTGCTTTCGGCGGAGCAGCTCGCCGAGTCGCTGACGTCGGATCTGTCGCTGCTCGATGCGCCGGCCGGGGGGTTGAGCCGCGCCATCGAAACATCGTGGGCGCTACTGCCGCGCTGGGCGCGCGACGTGACCCATCAGTGCACCGTGTTCGATGGTGGCTTCGACCTGGATTCGGCCTCTGCCGTCATCCACTTCGACGACCGTGCTCCGATTGAGGCGCTGCAAACCCTCGTCGATAGCTCGTGGCTGGTCGTCGACCGCAGCACGCGACGGTTCAGCATGCTCAGCACGCTTCGGCGCTACGTTCAAAGGCACGGGGGCGCCGCGTTCGAAGCTGCGGAGGCGCGTCATCGCGAATGGTTCATCGCCAAGGCGAACGCATGGCGTGGTGCCGACGACCGCGCTTCACTTCGGCGGGACCGGGCCAACTTGTCTCGAGCGCGTGCCCACGCGTTGGCGGGCGGCGATCGCGAAGCGGCGCTCGACGTGGCGATCGCACTGGCTGCGCTGGCACCGTCACTTGGTTACCGGTGGTGTCACGATCAGCTCGAGGGGCTCTTGTCGGAGCAGACGAACCGTCGCGAGGCAGAGGCTCGTCTGGCGCGGGGGACCCTACGCCGGTTCTTGGGCCGGCCGGGTGAGGCAGCTGAGGACTTGGAGCAGTGCAAGGTCATGGCCCAGGCGCTCGGAGCGCCCGAGCTCGAAGCCAAAGCCCTCACCGGTCTCGCCAATGGCGAGACGGCACGCGCCCGCTGGGGCATCGCGCGACCCATGCTCGAGGACGCGCGAGCGCTCTATGCTGCGCGTGGCGACCGCGGCAACGAAGGGCGCCTGCTGAGCATGATCGGCGCGACGTGGTTCAACGAGGACGACCCCGAGAAGGCCGAGGCGTCGCTCGGCCTGGCTTTGCCGTTGCTCCGTGAAGCCCAGGACCGGCTGTTCGAGGCCATTGCCACCGCAAGCCTCGGGTTCGTGAAGCTCGCTCGGGGTGATCTGTCGGCGGCCCAGACCCACCTCGCAGAGGGCCGCGCGGCCTTGCGCGAGCAGGGGGATCGCCACTGGGTCTCCGTGACGGACGGTTACCTCGGATGGGCCGCGTGGGAGAGCGGTGACCGTGAGGACGGACACGCGCGCGTCGGCACGGCCGTCGCGTCGCTCGCGCGCCTGGGGGTGGAGCGCGCCGAGGCGCTCGCCCGACTGCAGCGTGGTGCGCTTTGGCTCGCCGACGGGGAGGCCGAGTCCGCCATCGAAGAACTCTACGCGGCGCTGCGCGCATTGCGTGTTCAGGCTCCGGATCATCTAGGGCTGGTGCTGTCGTTGCTCGCGGGAGCAGCGGCGGAGCGCGGGGAGCACGCATCGGCCGACGCCCACCTCGCAGAGGCGGAGGCGGCCCTGGCGAGCGTGGTTCGACCGGGATTCGCGACGGTGCTCGAATGGATGAAGCGAGCGGTCTTCTTCCTTCGCGCACGCGATGCGGTGGCCCGGAGTGAGGCCCCTCGGGGTTCGCTTCCTCCCGCACCTGTCGACCACGAGGGAGCCGAGGTGCGACTGGCGCGCGGCCTCGCGGCGAAGGCCGAAGCAGCCTTCGAGGCCGAGCGGGACGCAGCGCGGCGGCGCGTGGACGTCGATGCCCTGGCGGTCGAGGTGTCGGGGCGCTGGTTCCGGGCGCCTGGGGGCGAAGCCGTGAGTCTTCGCCGGCGCACGGCCTTGCGGCAGATCCTGGCCTGCCTCGCCGCGAGCCGTGAGCGAGATCCGGGCACGGCGCTGCCGGTGGCGACGCTGGTCGAGGCGGGGTGGCCGAGTGAGCGGGTCATGGCCAAGGCAGGGGTCGACCGCGTCTACAACGCCGTGGCCACCCTGCGACGGCTCGGCCTCCGCGAGCACTTGCTTCGCCGCGACGAGGGGTACCTGCTCGATCCGGAGACGCCGCTCGTGATCGACCACGCCGAGGGCTGAAACTCTCAGGTCGCTGATAGATTTGTTTTCAGCGGTTTCCGTTGAGCTTCAGGGGGTTGGAGCCGAATTGTGTGGTGTGTCGACGGGGCCTGAGGGCCCCTGAACCCACATCTGGAGACCCAACCATGACCCACCGCATCCTTCACTCTTCCCTCGTCGCTCTCAGTGTTCTCGTGGCTGCCTGCAGCCAGGTCGACCCATCTCCGGTCGCCAACCCAGGCGACCCCCACGACCCGACGTCCCCCAAGAACCCGAACGACCCAACCGGCTCTGGTGGCACCGATCCCGGCGTCTGCAGGGGTCACCTGGGCGAGATGGTGGCGGCACCGAATCCGAATGCGACCTCGGTGCGCTCGCTGGCCGCCACCGATGACTCTCTCATCGCCCTTTCCTCTGGCGGTGCCCTTCGCACCGTCGATGGAGGCGCCACGTGGTCCTCACTCGACCAGACCTTCTCACGCATCACCGCAGGGGCAGACGGTTACCTCGGCCTCGACATGCAGCAGAACGTCTACCTGGGCGACGCCGCCGGGGACACCTGGACGCTGGCCGAGGACGGCTTGCCCGACCTGCAGATCACCGACATCGATCGCGCGGGCGGCACGTCGGTGGTGCTCGTCGACAACCAGGGCTACCGCTTCGACGGGCAGCAGTGGGTGTCGCTCGGGCTTCCCAGCCCGAACAACTGGCAATCCTTGCGTACCGATGGCCAGCACTACCTCGCGATCGCGTCGGACGGGCTCTACCAGTCGCTCGACGGTGCAACCTGGACCGAGGTGTCCAGTGACTGGGGCTTCTTTGCCGTCGCGCTCGATGGCCCCACCCACATCGCCGTCGGCTTCGCCAGCGTGCTTCGTTCCGATGACGATGGCGTCACCTGGAGCGAGGACCCCGTCGCCTTCGCCGCCCTCGGAGCGACCCGCGAGATCGAGGTGCGTGACGGCGTCATGCTCGCGGCCACCTACCAGAACGGCGTGCTCGAGTCCCAAGACGGAGCGGTGACCTGGACCGAGGTCCCCAACGCGGGCAACTGGGCGAGCCCCGGCTTGGTCCGCTACGCCGACGCGAGCTGGATCGGGGCCGGAACCCTGCACAGGCGCGCGCACACCACCTGGGAACCGGTGGCCCTGCCGGCTCAGGACCTGACGAGCCTTCACGGCAGCGGAGACCTCTTGGTCGCGACGACCTCGGGGTCGCGTAGCCAGCGCTACGTCGATGGCACCTGGCTCGAGATGGACGGACTCTCGCGCATCGTGGCCATGACCCAGCACCAGGGCGCGACCTACGCCATCAGCCGCGGGACCTACTACACCGACCTGCTCCGCACGACCGATGGCGGAGCGTCTTGGGTGTCGACGGCGCCCGTGGGCAACAGCCTCACGGCGCGACAGGGCACCATGGTCTCCATCGGGGATACACTCCTCGTGGGCTCGACGAACATCCTCGGCGGCGGCAGCAAGACCGGTACGGTGCATCCCGGCATCGGCATTCAACGCTCCGATGATGGCGGCGCCACCTGGCGCTCGGTCAACGACGGGCTTCCGGTGAAGGGGTACTACGACGCGGTGACCACGACGCACCCCTACGTGGTCAGCCTCTTCGCCATGGGCGACGTCGCCTACGCGATGGTCGACGAGGTGGGGCTGCTGCGCTCCGATGACCTCGGCAACAGCTGGCACGTCGTCGACGCGCTGACGAAGGACGAAGGCACCCAGTGGCTTCCTTTGGTCGCCTCCAGCGAGAAGACCACATTGTTGGCTGGCGTCGATGGCCCCGGGGTGCTCTTCCGGCTCGATGCAGGCGGACTGAGCAAGCTCGAGGGGGCCGGTCT
>JAUHZF010000101.1 GCA_030426145.1 Polyangia bacterium | reverse complement strand
CCCAACGAGGCCGAGCCCCACTACGAGAGCGTCGCGCCGAGGCCGAGCATGAGAGCGCCCCGCGGCAACGGATAAAGGGGGGCATGGGCGCGTTGAAACCTTGCAGGCGTCACGACGCCCTGCCCTCTCATTCGAACGGCACTAGGCGACCTCGCCGGACTTCACCGCGTTGAGCACCCGCTTGGGTGCGGAGAAGTCCGGGTCGTACTTGAGGGCGAGCTTGAGGCAACGCTCGGCCTCGTCGCTACGACCGGCGCGACGAGCCAGCTCGCCTCGCACGTAGTGGGCGAAGGCGAGCCCGGGCTCGGTGAGCAGCGATAGCCGACACAGCTCTTCGAGCTTGTGCCCGAGCTTGTCGATGGTCTTGTTCGCCGACGTCGTCTCTTTCATGCCGGTCGCCCACACGTGGTGCAGCTTGACGATGTGGTCGCTGCGGTGTGCGAGGGCATCTTCGGCGGCCTGGAGGGCGCCGGCGAAGTTGTTGTTGTCGAGGTCGTGCAGGCACTGCGCGAGCAGGACCGCCGCGGCCGGCGCGTCCGGAAGGCCTTGTGGGGTTTTGATGGGCAATCCCCCGAGAGAGGCGGCCGACCCGCTGCGCGTACTCACGGGGATGCCGGGCAACGACGGTAGCCCCTCGGCTTCGAGGTCTCGCACCGAGTTGAACGGGAGGGGAGAGGCTTGTTTGCGCTTCACCGCGCGTCGCCGCTCGCTTGGGTCGATCTTGCGCCGCTTGGTCTGAACCGCAGGGCGAAACCGTTCCGGATCGGCCTGCTTCTGGCGCACCTCGCGTACGCCAAGGGACTGCTGCGTGGGAGGCGTCACCGGGCCGCGCGGCCTCTGCCGTTCCGTCGACGAGCGCCGCGACGCGGGGGCGCGTTCGGCGTCGGCTTCGCTGGCCTGCCCCCGCACGCCGGACGTCGTGCGGGGTCGCGGTTCGCTTCGGGCTGGCCGGGCGTTGGGGTCGGCGATGGACAGATGCCCCGTGGCGTGGAGAAGGACCAGGAGTTGGGCCGGCGTCTCTTCGGTCGGGCTCTCGCCGTCGAGGAGCGTGGCCACGGTGCCCGCTTGGTCCTGGATGGGTGCCAGCCACTCCCCGAGGCCGCGGATGGGCAGCTGGAGGCGGAAGGCGATCTCTTCGATGGGGGTCGCGAGTCGAGCGTTCCAGCCACGCTGGTGGGCGGCCGCCGCCGCGAGACGCTCGGGGGGCAACTCGCGCAGGAGGGTGTGCACGATGACCTCGAGCGCCAGGGGTTCTGCGTCGGGGGACGCGAGCGGCGGGTCGGCGGCCGGCGCGAAGCGGTGACTGGGAAGGCCCTGTTCGAAGTAGTGAAGCAGGTCTTCGGTGATGCGTTCGGGGCCACGGACACGGGCGATGCGCCGGGGACTGTCGAGGGCGATGGCTCGACCGTGCATGACGGTGATGAAGGCGTCGCCGGCGGTGTTGCGGAGGCAGATGTGGCCCGTCGCGCCTTGCCGCTGGGGCCGCGTCATCGCGTCCGCCAAGGCGTAGAAGGCTTCGATTGAAAGTCGCCCCATCGACCAACCCGCGTCGATACTAGCGATCACCCGACAGGGGTGAGCAAGGATCGTTCACACAGGTGTAGCTTACTCGCGGACTTCTATCTAGGCTCGGCGGTCACCGTGGCGAAGAAGTCTCGTAAGCAGCGGAAAAAAGCGACGCAGCGTCACCGCCGTCGCCAAAACCATCCCACCCACGGCGCCAAGCTCGATGAAGAAGAGCGCGCCGTCGCCGAAGCGGAGGACGAAGACGACGATGCGTCGGAAGCGTCCGAGGACGAACCCGCTCCCAAGCGCGGACGGCGCCGCAGACGCGGTGGTCCGACCAAGGCGACGCCGAAGAAGAAGCGCGCCCCGGTCGACGCCGATGACGACGATGAGGATGACGACGAGGACGAGGACGGTGCAGTCCTCGCGCGGCTCGAGGCGGAGAAGAAGAAGAAGAGCGATCGAACCCTCTGGTTCTTCGCGGCCTTTGCCGTGGCCGCGATCGCCTTCGTTTTCTACTACACCAACCGCGACAGCTCCGACGGGGTGAAGCGGACGCTGCCCACGAGCGAGCCCAAGCCCGCCCCGACGACGCCGGCGACGCCGGCGGCCCCCGCCCCTCCGCCGCCACCCGCTGCGCCCCCACCCACGCCGCAGGCCACGGCCAGCGCTCCGGAGCCCGAGCCCGCATCGGAGGCCGAGCCGGAGCCCGCCCCCGAACCGGAGCCTGCCCCCGAGCCGGAACCAGCGCCTCCGCCTCCCGCGGCACCCCCACCTCCACCGGTGGCGCCTCAGCCCGTTGCGCCGCCGCCTCCGGTCGCGCCACCGCGTCCGGTCGCGCCACCGCCTCCGGCGCCACCTCCGCCGCCCGTCGCGCCGCCTCCCCCACCTCCCGCTCCCCCGGCCAACGGCGACATCTACAACTGATGCAAGTGGTCCACGAGCCTGCGGAGCTCCGTCGGCTCTGCGACGAGGTCCGCGCCCGTGGGCAGCGGGTGGGCCTCGTCCCCACCATGGGTGCGCTCCACCGTGGACACCTCGCGCTCGTCGCCGCGGCCAGGGAACGGGCCGACGTGGTGTTGGTCTCGATCTTCGTGAACCCGACCCAGTTCGGGCCCGGCGAAGACCTCGACCGGTACCCGCGCACGCTCGATGCCGATGTGGCGGCCTGTGCCGAGGCGGGCGCGCATTACGTCTTCGCGCCCGCAAGCGACGCCATGTACCCGCCGGGCGAAGAGACGCGGGTCAACGTGGGCGCAACCGCGGCCGACCTCTGCGGTGCGCACCGCCCGGGCCACTTCGAAGGGGTGGCCACGGTGGTCACCAAGCTTTTCGCCATCGTCGGTTCGTGCGTCGCGGTGTTCGGTCGCAAGGACTACCAGCAGCTGCGCGTCATCCATCGTTTGGTGACGGACCTCTTCCTCCCCGTCGAGGTCGTGGGTGCACCCACGGTGCGCGAGTCCGACGGGCTCGCTCTATCGTCGCGGAATCGCTACCTGAGGGAAGGTGAACGCCCCAAGGCGCTCGCGCTCCGCACGGGACTCGGGGCGGCATGGGACGCCTTCGCGGCCGGAGAGCGTTCGGTCACCAAGCTCAGGGCCTTGGCGACGGCGCCGCTCTCCGCCGTCGATCGGATCGACTACGTGACCGTGGCCGATCCCGACACCATGCGGCCGCTCGACGACGACGCACGAGCTGGCGACCGCGTCCTCGTGGCGATGGCGGCTTGGGTCGGGAAGACTCGGCTCATCGACAACCTCGTCCTGGGGGAGGACGAGCGCCCATACCGGGAGCAGACCTGATGCGACAAGATGACGGCCGGTTCATCGTCTTCGAGGGAATCGACGGCGCTGGCACCACCACCCAGAGCGCTCGGTTCGCCCGCTACCTGCGCAGCGAACGCCGTGTGGTGCACACCACACGTGAGCCGAGCGACGGCCCGGTTGGGCATCTGCTGCGGCTCGCGCTTGGAGGTCGCGTCGACCTCGGCCCTGCCCACACGATGGCGCTTCTGTTCGCGGCCGATCGTGTCGATCACGTCAATCAGGAGATCCGCCCCCACCTGCGGGATGGAAGCGTGGTCATCTGCGATCGCTACGACCTCTCGAGCATCACCTATCAAACCGCGACCGCGCCCCCTGAAGAGCGCGACAGCTTCGAGAGCTGGGTTCGGGACATCAATCGCTACGCGGTGCGGCCCGACGCCACCGTCATCCTCCACGTCGATCCCGAAGAGGCGGAGAAGCGCCGGGCCAATCGCCAGGGCGCGCCAGAGCTCTTCGAGGAGACGCAGCTTCAGAAGGACCTCGCTGCCCTCTACCGCGACGCCGAGCGCCTGCGCCCCGGCGACACCTTCGTCCACATCGACGGCAACCAAACAGCCGACGAGGTGGAGCAGGCGATTCGCGAGGCCCTCGCGCCCATCCTCTGAAGCGCGCCACAAAGCGGAAGAGCCCGCCTCTCCAGGGAGAGACGGGCTCTTGGCGCTAGCTTTGTGCCGTCAGGGGCAGTAGCCGTCGGTGATCATGCTGTCGATGTAAACACCTTCGGTGGAGTTGGCGATGCTGTCCACGGTGTCGAACCGGAACTGCAGCTGAATGGTCTGCCCCGCGAAGCTGGTGAGGTCGACCGTCTGCTGGATGAACATGCCGTTGGTGTCGCCCACCGCGCCCTCGGTGAAGTCGTTGCGGTCCCACACCTGCACGTCGGCCGGCATGACCCACAGGCCCAGCTGGTCGTAGAAGGTGCTTCCTTCGGTGTCGATGAACACCGAGAAGGTGGTGCTGACCGTACCCGGCTGCAGGGTGATCATCTTGCTGGTGGCGGTACCCGAGTGGGCTCCCCCGGTGCAGTTGTAGTTCTGGGTGAGGGAGTCGCCGTAGTAGAGGCTGTGCGTGCCTGCGGCGGCCCGGGTGTTGTCGGGCTGCCAGTTGATCTGCGGCGAGCAGGTGCTCGTCACGGTCCAGCCCTGCAGGGTGGCGTCGTCGAAGGTCGACTCGCACGTGGCGCAGTCGAGGTCGTTGGCCACGGTGCAGCCGGTGGGGCAGCAGCCGTCGTTGGTCATCGCCCCAGAGCAGGCCGTGATGAGCGTGCCGCCACCACACGTGCCGTTGGTGCAGAGCTCGCCCGTCGTGCAACCGTCGAGGTCGTCGCAGGTCTGACCGTTCATCACGGTCATGGTCGTGCATTGACCCGACACGGTGTCGCAGACTCCCAGGTCACAACCGGCGGTGAGGCCGGAGCAGTCCTTGGGACTTCCGTTACCGCACACGCCCGCGCTGCAGGTGTTGTTCACGCTGCAGAGGTCGTTGGTATCGACGCAAGGCGCACCATCGTTGCCGGCGACCGGCTCGCACATCCCGTTCATCGGGTTGCACACCGAGTTGAAGCACTCGTTGGGCACCGGCGAGAAGAAGCAGTCCTTGGTGGTGCCCACGCAGGCGCCGGACGCATCGCAGGTGGTGGCCGTGAGGCAGAGGTCATCGGAGACGCAGGCCTCGCCGGTCGGCTTGTTCTCGGTGCCGCAGCTCTTGGACTGCTCGTCACAGGTGACGTTCTCGCAAGCGCCGGGCGTCATGCCGCAATCGTTCTGCGGCCCGCCAACGTAGGTGCCGGCGCCGTCGCAGTCGTCGTCGACGGTGCAGAACATACCGTCGTCGCAGGCAGTGCCGGCATCTTCGGGGACCACGGTGCAGGTGCCGACGACACCCGGGTACTCACCCATGTTGCAGACGGACTGCAAGCACGGTGGGGTGTCGATGATGCTGCAGTCCTGGCCGCAGAGGAAAACCTCGCCGCCGCTGCCGTTGCCGCCCGCGCTGTTCCCGCCCATGGCGGAGCCGGTGGTGGTGGTGGTGGTGCTACCGCCCTGGCCCGTGCTGTTGTCGTCGTCCTCGACGACGGACGCCGAGCAAGCCGCGAGGGTCAGCCGCGAGGGCGGCCACACCGGCGCCGAATCGAATCCAATAGGCACTCATGGTTTCTCTCTTCGTTGAGGGTCAGGGACAGATGGCGCTGGAGACCTCGACGTCGTCGATGTTCCACTGGGATACCGTGAAGACGCCGCTCGAGCCGATGTCGAAGCCGAAGCGAACACGCATGTTGGCGTTCTTGTAGGCGGTGATGTCGTAGGCCTGCTTGGTCCACGTCATGTCCTGGATCCCCGGCGAGCCGAAGGTCTCCCAGACGACCTGCCAATTGGCGCCGTCGAAGACCTCGACCACGTTCTTCATGAAGCGGGTGTAGTCGCTGTTCAGGTGTCGCTCGAAACCGAGCCACATCGGCCCGATCACGCCGGCCGTATTGATGACCGGGCTCTCGAGGTAGTACATCGGGTGCACCGAGGCGGTGGACGCGTTGCCTCCGATGACGACCCCCGCGACGCCATTGTCGGCCGTCGGCGTGGTGTCGGTGGCGGGGTCGGGGTTGCCGAAGCTCTGACCCGAGGAGGTCGTGGCCGGGCCGATGGCCCACTCGGTGCCGAGGGTCCAGCCGGCGTTGTTGTCGGCGAAGTCTTCGCTGAAGTAGACGGTCGGGACTTGGGTCACGCCGCCGCTGCACGTACCCATCGAGCAGGTCTCGCCCGACGTGCACGCGTTCCCGTCCTCACAGGGCATACCGTCGCCGATGGGCGTCGTGGTGCAAGCGCCGCTCACCGTGTCGCAGACGCCTTGCACGCAGCCAGCAGTGAGGCTGGAGCAGTCCTTGGGGCCGCCTCCCATGCAGACACCCATGCCGTCGCACGTCTTGCCGACGGTACATAGGTCCATCGGGTCGGTGCACGCCGTGCCCGAAGGGCCCGGGACCGGCTCGCACATGCCGTTCATCGGGTTGCAGACCGACTCGTAACACTCGTTGGGAACGGGCGAGAAAAAGCAGTCCTTGGCGGTGCCGACACAGGCGCCGAAGGCGTCACAGGTGGTGGCTGTGAGGCAGAGATCGTCGGAGACGCAGGCCTCGCCGGTCGGCTTGTTCTCGGTGCCGCAAGACTTCGACTGCTCGTCACAGGTGACGTTCTCGCAGGTGCCTGGGGTCATGCCGCAGTCGTTCTGCGGACCACCAGTACAGGTGCCGGCGCCGTCGCAGGCATCGTCGACGGTGCAGAACATGCCATCGTCACAGGCGGTGCCGGCGTCTTCGGGAACGACGGTGCAGCTGCCCACGACGCCTGGGTACTCGCCCATGTTGCAGACGGACTGCAAGCACGGCGGGGTGTCGATGATGCTGCAGTCCTGGCCGCAGGGGAAAACCTCGCCGCCGCTGCCGTTGCCGCCGGCGCTGTTGCCGCCCACGCCCGGGCCCGTCGCGGTGGTTGTGGTGGTCGCGTTGCCACCCTGGCCGTCGTCCTCGGGTTCCACGACCTCGGAAGCCGCGCAGGCCCCCATGCCGCTCACGGCCAGAACCGTCAGCGCAGCCGCGCCGAGTGATAGGTAGCCTCGTTGCATCTTCATCGACTCTTCCCCGCCGCCGTCAGCCGTTTGATGGTCTTTGGCAGCCTACGTTTAATTCCCTCGGCGCTGGAAAATTCCAGCTCACTGATGGTGCACAGATCAAATGGGTGAGGCTCGAGGAGCCTTCGGTCGCGCGACACAGTCGACGGCCAAGCAAGCAGGGGGTGACCCAGCACCGACAGCGTCACCATCTTATCACGCGACCGACGGGCCTGCGTAGCGTCGTTCGTAACCTACTGGCGCGTCAGGGACGTTCTGAGGCACTTGAGCCCGCGTCGACGATGGGTCGAACCCGTCCTCCCATGGCTCTCGCGAGGGCGTAGAGGACGGTGTCGTCGTAGTCGGCGGCGGGCGGCTCGGCGGTGCCTGCGAAGTGCACGAACCCCGCGGATTGATTGCCCCGATCGAGCTCCACCACCCGTTGACAACCCAAGTCGAGGAGCGCTCGGGTGGGGGCTTCGACGTTGTCCGACTGGGCGATGGCCACGAACGCCGCGTCGGGGCGGATCATGCACGCCGCAGTTCGCGCGCGCCGCTCGCGCAGTTTGCGTGCTTCGGGCCGGACCACCCCGTTCTCGGCCATGATCCGGACCTCGCTCGCGTCTTCGTCGGGCACGAGGTTGGCCACCGTGCGCGCAACCTGCAGGCTTCCGTCTTTCCGCACGAGCAACAGACCCAAGTCTGGTCGCAGGGGAAGCGCGATCACCCCGTCGATGGCCAGGCCGCGTCGATTGCCTCGTTTGAGCCCCACCCCGAGACCGATCGCCATCAGGGCTCGGGCCTGGGCGGTCTTGCTCAGCGCGCCCTCGGCGGTGCGCCCAGCCCGCTCTTCTTTCCCCGGCGACAGCTCCCATCGGAACCGCGTGGGATCGATGGCGAGCAGGTCGACCTTGCGTCCGAGCTGCTCCGTCTCGGCGCGGTACACCGCCGGAAGCCAGGCCGGGGGCGGGTGAGCGATGTCGGCGGCGGGCTTCCAGCTGACCTCGCCGTAGCGTGGGGCGGGGTGGCGGCGGACCAAGTAGAAGAAGTCCTTCGGCGAGGCCTCGAGGAAGCGCCGTGGCGCGATCGACATGTCGCGTGTGAGCAGCTCGGCTTTGCTCGCATCGGCGCCGCCGTGGAACACGAAGCCCACGTGCCCGGGATTCATGTCGAGGTGCATGGCGTAGTCGCAGCCCGCCGCTTTCATCCCTTCGGCGAGGGTCTGCGCCGTAACCTCCATGCCCCAGCCGTAGATGAGGTGACCTTGCCTCGTGCGACATAGCGCGGACCGTTCGGTGAGGTAGCTCAGGCCCTCGAGTGGGAAGCCCCATTGGGTTCGGCCGCGCGGGTTGATGACCCCGCCTTCGATGAGGGGATCGAGGTTCTGCCGGAGGGAGTGGATCTCGGGCGGGAGCGGGTCGTCGTCGGTGGCGGCGGCGGTCCAACTCCCGATACGGGTCTCGCCGAAGACGTCGACGGCCACGGTGGCGGCCCCCGCCTTCGGCGGGAGGAGGACCCGACCGTCGACGGCCATGCCGTAGCTGCCGTGCCGGGTCTGGAAGGCCCCGTTGAAGGCGGCCACCAGGTCCGGTCGTGCTTCTTCGGGAATGCGCCCCCTCCCGCGCGGCCCCGTCGCGGGGCGCGGCTCGTCGAAGCCGGCTTCGATCCTGAGCTCGAGCTGGCGGGTATCGATCGCGACGAGCCGGACCGAGGCGAAGGGCAGCTCTGGGTTGGGTCGCACCACGGTGTGCAGCATGGCTGGCGGCACATCCCCCACACCGCCCTCGAACTGGGGCAGGAAGTCCACGCCGGGGGGATGCCACTGACCCTCATTCTCGAGCGGATGCTCGAAGCGGGGCGCGATCGGGGCCGGAGGCCAGCTGTTCGCGGGCTCGGCCTCGGACAGGGGCTCGATCGACGGCGGATCCACCGGCGGTCGGGTCTCCCCCTCTTGTAGCCACGAGCTTCGGAACGCGAAGAGGACCGACTTGAAGCGGTCGGCCGCGTCCGTCCCGAACACCGAGCGCAGGGCGTCCATGCCGAAGTGCAGCCACGGCTTGCGTCGGGGAGGCGTGGACCAGGCCCGGGTGACGAAGGGGTCTTCGGGCCCGGGGTTGACCGCCATCGTCGCGAAGGTGAGGGACGCCGGGGCGTCGTCGCCGCCGAGCGCCAGGACCAGCTGGTCGTCCCGAAGCTCGAAGCGTGCCGATGGCGGTGGCTGGTAGAAGACCACCTCGCGTCGGTCGAGCCCTGCCGTCGTGCCCGTCTCGAGCCACTGGTCGGCCCGAACCCGCCACCGCTCACTCCGGGAGAGCGCGTCGAGGGCCGGACCGTCGAGCCCGAGAACGGTGATCCCTTGAACCGCATCGAAGGCCCTCGTGACGTAGGCCACCTGCCGACCGCGAGCCGTGAGCTCTCCCTCGTCGCCGAGCGGGGTCTCGGTGAGGTTGCGCACCTGAACCACCTCGATCGGGCGTCCTTCGCGGCTGACGCGAACCCGTGCCCGGTAGAGGTCGCGCGGGCCCTCGTTGCGACCGGTGAAGAGCACCTGACGACCCCAAAGGGCATCGAGCAAAGAACCGCGGCTCGGCTCCCACAGAAACTCGCCTTCGGCGACCTTGCCTTCGACGGCCGCGCCGAGCATCGACGCCACGCCGGCCTGCGTGGCTTCCGGGGGTGCCGGGGTACGAAGGCGCAGCCCAACCCCAGCCACCACGAGGGCGGCGACGAGCCAACGCCGAGCGTGCAGCGTCTTGCCGATGGGGTAGCGCAAGGCTCGGCATCGTCCCGCCGGCCGGCCCGCGCCGTCAACTACTCGTGCTTTCAGCTACTTGTGGCCACCGCCAAAGGCGCTCGGATTTGTGGAGAAACGATGGAGAATGCTCTCGACGCCTCGACGGACGCCCCGCGGGAGGCGCAGTATGCGTTGCTGTGGGACGACCGATTCCGCTCATCGCCGCTCGAGGGCTACCCCGACACATCGGCATCATCATGGATGGCAACGGCCGCTGGGCTCAGCGCCGGGGCGAGGGCCGCACGTCCGGCCATCGCGCAGGCAGCCGCTCGGTGCGCAAGATCGTCCGGCTCTGCCGACGGATCGGGGTCGAGGCCCTGACGCTCTACGCTTTCAGCTTCCAGAACTGGAACCGACCGGACCACGAGGTCGAGTCGCTGATGGGGCTCCTCACCGAGTTTCTCATCGAAGAGCGGCAGGCCATCCTCGACAACGGGATCCGACTCGAGGCCATCGGCGAGCTCGACCAGCTGCCGAGCACGGTCCGCGCCGTGCTGGATGCGCTGCGCGCCGAGAGTGCCCACAACGACGACATGGTCCTCACCCTCGCCTTGTCCTACGGCGGCCAGGAGGAGATCGCGCGCGCCGCCCAAGCGCTGGCGCGCGAGGTGGCGGCGGGGAACCTCTCCGCGGAGGACATCGACGTCGATGCCCTCCGGGCCCGGATCCCAAGCATCTCCGACGTGGGCGAGCCCGACCTCATCATCCGCACGAGTGGTGAGCAGCGCCTCAGCAACTTCCTTCTTTTCGGGAGCGCCTACGCCGAACTCTACTTCAGCTCACGCCTCTGGCCCGACTTTGGCGCCGACGACCTCTTCGCGGCCATCGCGAGCTTTCAAGGCCGCGAGCGACGCTTCGGATTGGTCTTGGAGCGTGACGCGAAGGCGGCGAGCCGCTAAGCGAACGCGGTCCGCGCTCCGCTCGAGGTTTCCGACACAACGGGTCGCGGTCGCTTTCTCATGGCCGCCAAGTCCAACACCCTCGTCCGCTTTCTCACCGCGCTCGCGGTGGTGCCGGGCATGTTGGCCCTCATGTTCGTGGGGCCTGCCTGGGGCTGGATGCTCTTCGTGCTGCTCGCCACAGGGGTCGGCGCCTACGAGCTCTTCGGCATGACCCACCCCGGCGACGCGATCGCACGCGCTGGCGGCGTCGGCTTGTCGATGATGGTCTACCTCGCGATCTGGTACGGCTTCGAGCTCGACAAGCCCGCCCTGTGGCTCACGGCCACGCTGCTCGTGCCCGTGCTGTCCCTCTTGCTCAACCTGTGGCGGATGCCCGAGGAGATGTCGAAGGCGGCGCTGCGCATGGCGGTCGGCACGTTTGGCCCCATCTGGCTCGGTACCGGCCTCGGTTCGGTGGCCGCGCTTCGCATCGTGGGTGGCGACCCATACGGCCCCGGCTACGTGGTCTTCGCGCTCGTGCTCTCGTGGCTGAGCGACACCGGCGCTTACTTCGCTGGCCGCAGCTTCGGCAAGCACAAGCTCGCGGAGAAGATCAGCCCGAAGAAGACGGTCGAGGGCGCCATCGGCGGCGTCGTGACGGCTACCGCGGGCGCAGTGGGCGCACACTTCATCGTGCTCGACGCGTTGCCCATTCGCGACGCCGTCATTCTCGGCATCATCGGTAGCCTCCTCGGCATCTTCGGTGACCTCGGCGAGTCGGTGCTCAAGCGTTCGGTGGGCGTCAAAGACTCGGGCGGAATCGTGCCCGGACACGGCGGGATCCTCGACCGCGTCGACGCCACGATGATCACGGCGCCCATCGTGCTGCTCTACCTCGTGTGGATGCGCTAATCCCGGACTGAACGGGTGTGCGCGCCTCTGTGGAGAGTCACGGATAGCTGCGAAATTCGGGCGGAAATGACGCGCCGCGTGATTGAAAGGGCGCGCTGGGAAGGTGTAAGACCACCGCGTCTATTTCGCGTCCCCCCCGAACCCCTACGCTCCGGAGTCAGCATGTCCGACACCCTTCACGTTCCGCCCGCGCAGGACAGCGCAGCCAGCACCGAAGAAGAGTACGAGTTCTTCAAGGTCGTTCAGGGCTACCTGCGCCACGCCGCCAAGCTCGTCGACGTTCCCGACGACGTTCTCACCATCCTCAGCCAGCCGAAGCAGGAGATCATCATCCACTTCCCGGTTCGTCTCGAGGACGGGAAGGTGCACCTCTTCAAGGGCTACCGCGTCCAGCACAACAACATCCTCGGGCCGTACAAAGGCGGCATCCGGTACCACCAGAACGTCAGCCTCGACGACCTCAAGGCGCTGGCGTCGATGATGACCTGGAAGTGCGCGCTCATGGGTCTGCCGCTCGGTGGCGCCAAGGGCGGCATCAAGTTCGACCCGCGTCAGTACTCGGAGCGTGCGCTGGAGAAGATCACGCGCCGCTTCTTCCACGCCCTCGGCTCGAACATCGGGCCCATGTACGACATCCCGGCGCCCGACATGGGCACCAACGCCGACACCATGGCGTGGGCGATGGATACCTTCGTCAACACCGTGGGAACCCGCTCGATGTCGAGCGTGCGTGGTGTCGTCACCGGCAAGCCGATCATGAGCGGCGGCACCGAGGGGCGCGTCAAGGCCACTGGCCAGGGCGTCGTGCACTGCATTCGCTACTGGGCCGAGGACAACGACTTCGACCTCGAGGGCTCGCACTGCACCATTCAAGGCTTCGGTAACGTCGGCTCGTACACCGCGATGCTCCTGTCGAAGATGGGCGTGAGCACCATCGCGACCGGCGACCACACCGGCTACCTCTACAACCCCGAGGGCTTCAACCCGCACAAGCTCATGGAGTACGTGCGGAAGAACGGCGCCATCGCGGGCTACCCCGCCGGTGAGGCGATCAGCCGCGAGGACTTCTTCAAGATCAAGACCGACATCATGGTTCCGGCCGCGCTCGAGAATCAGATCGGTGTGATCGAGGCCCAGAACATCGACGCCAAGCTCGTGGCTGAAGGCGCCAATGGCCCCTGCACCCCCGAGGGCGAGAAGATCCTTCTCGACCGCGGCATCGAAGTCATTCCCGACGTGCTCGCCAACAGTGGCGGCGTGACCGTCTCGTACTACGAGTGGGTGCAGAACAACCGCTCCGAGCACTGGACGCTCGAAGAGGTCGACGCCCGGCTCGAGACGGCGATGCGCAAGGCCTACCGCAAGACCAAGGAGCTGGCGCGTCAGTGCAACACCGACCTCCGCCACGCTTCGTACGGCGCTGCGCTCAAGCGCCTCGCCGCCGTCTACCGCGAGCGCCGCATCTGGCCCTGAGCGCTCAGTCCTGAGCGCTCAGAGCACCTGGGCACCGACGTCGCCGATGGTGACGGCGGTGCCCGTGTCGCTGTGCTTGGTCTTGAGCATGGCGAGGGCACGCAGGCCATCGGGAAGCTCGGCCACGGTGGTCACTTTGCCGACTTTCGTGCCGTCGCGTTGTACCGGCGCACCCGCCTCGACCGTGGCGTCGAGGGCGAGGCGCACCAGGCGCCGGGGTGGCTTGCCGCGCTTCTCGAGCATGAAGACCGCCTCTTGCCCGAGGTAGCAGCCCTTGTTGAACGAGACGGCAAAGGTCTCGAGCCGCGCCTCTTGAGGATAGGCGTCGTTGCCGTAGTCGACCCCGAACGCAGCGAGGCCGTGCGCCACCCGCAGGCGGTCCCAACCCTCGGGCGTCGCGAGCACCGTGCCCTCGGGCTTGGTGAGCTCCTCACCCAAGTTGGGGTGCACCGTGCCTTCGGCGATGACGACGGCCGTGGGCCATTCGTTGAAGGTGGTGAGGCTGGCGCGAGCACCGATGGTGCGGGCCGCGGCCGCGACGGTCTCGGCTTCTGGGCCATGGGCGAGCCACCAGCTCCACGTGCCCTCGGCGACGGCGATCTCGGCGTCCTCCATGATGAGGTAGTGGTCGAGGTGGGCCACCAACGCCTCGGCCTCGACACTCGGCACGCCGAGGAGGAGGCGGTCGGCTTCGACCACCACCCAGACGTCGGATTGCACCTTGCCGTTGCGATTCACCGCGAGCGCGTAGGCGGCCTGGCCGACCTCGAGCTTGCCGACGTCGTTGGTGATGAGGCCGCTCAGCCAGCTCAGGCGATCATCACCCGTCACGACCAACGTGCCCAGATCGGGGCGCGGCCGCACGATCGCGCTCTGGTCGAGCGCGTGTCGGAGATCGGCGAAGGGATTCATGCGCGTGTTCATGGTGGATGCAGAGGGCAAATCAAGCCGATGCGTCGGCGGGGAGGTGCGTGGTGTCGATCCACATGGCGCTCTGCTCGCTCTCGTAGGCGAGGTCACCATCGTGCTCGAAGCGGAAAGCGTACTTCACGAAGTGGCGATGCGTGCCCCTTCGGACGCGGGTGGCGTGGCATGTGGCCATGATGGCTTCGCCGGGGGGCACGAGCTTGCGGAAGGCGACGCGGTTCATGGTGGTGCCGTAGCCCACCCAGCCGTCGCGGTGACGCAGCCCGAGCACGTAGTAGGCGTGGATGAAGCCGAGGATCCCCGTCGCGTGAACCATGAGCGCGCCCGAGACGTGGGCGGGATGGCGCACCGGGTGGTTGCGCTGTGCGCGGGTGATCGGCTCGTCGGGAGACGTCGGCCAGCGGCAGACGATGCGGCTCGCTTCGGGATCGAGCTCGAGGAGCTGATCGAAGAGCATGGTCTGCCCCGGGTCGTAGGGCATGTCCTCGAGGAAGTCGGCGTCGAAGGGGCGGGGCAGGTCCATCGCGGCCCTTGGCCTAGCGGCGGTTCGGCCGCCCCGCAACGTCAGTCGACGTAGAGCTGAACCGCGTAGCGGCGTCCCGCTTTCGTCGTCACCACGGCCACACCCACCCGTCGGAAGTTGCGGTCGAGCATGTTCTCCCGGTGCGACGGGCTGTGCCACAGGGCGCGATGCACGCGGAGCACGCTGGGCGCGCTGGCGACGTTCTCTCCCACGTGGTTGGCTTTGATCCCCGCCTTGATGGCCCGGGCTCGGGGCGAGCCCTCTCCCACGTCGTGGGCCGTGCGGCCGGTTTTGGCCATGGCTTCGGCGTGGGCTCGGGCCAGCGCATCGAGGGCGGGGTCGCGCCGTAGGGGGGCCATGCGCTCGCTACGGCGGGCCTCGTTCAGGCGCATGAAGAGGCCTTCGGCCGTCTCCGGCGGGTCGTTCTTCTTCTGGACCTGACCTCCGGGGCCATTCTTCACCTCGGGGCGTTCTTGGCTCTGCACCACGCCATGGGGCTCGGCATCGGCGAAGATGAGGGCTTCGAGCACGGGGCGCGGGCCGCCTTCGAAGTCGGCCACCACCTGCACGAGCCATCGACCGGGCTGATCCAGGGTGAAGCGCGAGCGCAGGATCTGTCCCGGTCCCTCGCCGCTGAGGGAGGCGAGCACGCGCCGGGGGCGACCGCGGGGCCCGAGGAGCACCACCTTGGCCCCGGCAGCTCTGAGCGAGAGCCGTGCCTCCAGTGCGAGCCACTTGCCTTGGCGAACCTGTCGCGGAAGCGGTTCCAGGCTCGCGGGAGCGGCGGCGCTGACGGCGGCGAGGACCGAGCGCCCCTGGGCATCCACCGCGTGCGCGACCCCGCATCGCCGGGGGCCGGCGGGCGCCTTCTCGGCCCACTTCTGGAGGCGAGCGGCGGCGACGTCGGAGCCGCCCTTCAGCGCCCAGGCTCTCGGCCACAGGTAGGGAGCCCCAGCCGCCCGCAGCTGCTCGACCAACAGGTCGGCCGCAGGAGGCTTCTTTCCCTCGGCCCGGCGGGAAGCCAGCATCGCCGCCACCTCCATCAAGGCGGCGTCGGGCGCGCCGCAGTGGGCGTAGTGCTCCCGCTCGCCCGGGGTCACCTCGACGCGACGCGGAGCCTCGGTCGTCGACGACCAGGCGCCGGCAGGCCCTGCGACGAGGAGCGTGAGCAGGCCGGCGATCACGGCCAGCGTCGGGAGGTGGCGACGGGACATGGCGGCCAAGCTAACGCGCGACCTCAAAAAGGTCCCGAAAACGACACATACAGGCCCCTACCCCGCGAAATCGTGCCCCCGACGGGGCAGGGGTCCCGTCTCCTCGTTTCGTGCTAGGGTCGGCGCTGGGCCCATGGCGGAGGTTACCAACGCAGCCAAGGTCGGCGTCATGACCGCCGCCCTGTCCGTCGCGCTGTACGGCGGGTACCAGTTCGTGTCGCGCTCGGCGGGCACCGAGAACGGGTACACCGTGTTCGCGTACTTGCCCGACGTGACCGGTGTCGCGCCGCGGTCACGGGTGATGATCTCCGGCGTACAGGTCGGGGTGGTGGAGGACATCTCGCTCGACGGGGGCAAAGCCCGCGTCGACATCCGCATGATGCCCAGCCACACGCTCTACGACGACGCGGCCATCGGGCGGAAAGCGACCAGCCTCATCGGCGAGAACTACATCGTGCTCTCGCCGGGCACGAAGGGGAAAGAAGAGCTCCCCGACGGTGGCCAGATCAAGAACTACATCCAGGAGCCGTCGCTCGACGTGCTCCAGGGTCAGGTGAGTGAGATCCTCACCGACGTCAAAGCCGTCACCGGAAGTCTCAAGGAGACGGTCGGCAGCAAACGCGGCGAAGACCAGCTCGACCGCATCCTCGAGAACCTCGCGCAGACCACCGAGCAGCTCAACCTGCTGGTGCGTGAGAACCGGGCCGGGGTGCGCAACAGCATCAACAACGTTCAGAGCATCACCCAGCGCAGCGAGCCGGAGCTCATCGCGATCCTCCAGAACGTTCGTGAGCTCACCGAGGAGGTGAAGAAGCTCGCCAAGGCGCCCGAGAAACCCGGGGAGCAGCCGGGGGCCATCCGCCAGGCCATCGAGCGCACCAACCGGGCCACCGCCAACCTCGAGTCGGTGCTCAAGCACGCCGACAACGTCGCGGCGCGTCTCGATCGCGGCGAGGGCACCATCGGTCGGCTGACCAAAGACGAGCGTCTCATCAACGAGGTGGAGGACACGGTCGAGGGGATCGGTGACTTCGTCAGCGGGATCAGCCGCATCCAGACGGTCGTGGGTCTGCGCACCGACTACAACTTCCTCGCCAATACGGTGAAGAGCTACGTGTCGCTGCGGCTCCAGCCCGCCGAAGACAAGTACTACCTCATCCAGCTGGTCAACGACCCCCGCGGTCTCACCGACATCCAGCAGATCGACGTGCAGACGACCAACCCGAACGACCCGCCGTCGTACCGGGAGATCCGCACCGTCACCACCAACAGCTTTCGCTTCACCTTTCAGTTCGCGAAGCGCTTCGGGCCCTTCACCGGTCGCTTCGGCATCATGGAGTCGACGGGCGGCATCGGTCTCGATACCCACCTCTTCGACGATCGCTTCGAGCTGCGTCAGGACTTCTTCGGCTTCGGTGAGCTCAGCACCCCCCGCTGGCGCGTGTCTCTGTCCTACGAGTTCATTCGCAAGCTCTGGCTGCTCGGCGGCGTCGACAACATCCTCAGCGACGATCGTCGTGACTACTTCGTCGGCCTCCAGCTCCGCTTCAACGACGAGGACCTGAAGAGCCTTCTGCCCTTCGTGCCCGCGGGCGCCCTCGGGAACTGACCTCGGGATCCCTGGTCATGACGAGGGCGCTTCTCGTTGCGTTGCTCTGCACGGTGATGGCCTGTGGCTCGGAGGACACGGGCCCGGACCCCGAGCCGGTCGCCCCTTACTTCGAACGGGGCGAGACACCGGTGGGCAACGTGCGCATCAGCATCACCGATGCGTCGCGCTCACGAACGCTCCCACTCGAGATCTGGTACCCAGCCGACGAATCGGCGCGCGCGGACGCCGATGCGGGCCAATCGTTGGCCGCCTTCGAACCACAGGCCCCGAGGGATGCCGCGTTGGCCGACTTGCTCGCGGCGGCTCCCGACTGCGTACGCGCCCGAACCCGCTCCGCCTACGCCGCTGCACCCGCGGCGGGGGATGAGCCTTGGCCGCTCGTGGTCTTCTCCCATTGTCACGCGTGCACGCGCTTCGACGTCGCATCCGTCGCGGAGCACCTGGCGAGCTACGGCATCGCCGTCGCGGCGCCCGATCACGAAGACAACACGCTGTGGGACCTCCTCGAGGGCGACGTCGCGGACGTGGGCTCCGACTTCCTCGAGGTTCGCGTGGCGGACGTCTCCTTCGTGCTCGACGCCGTCATCGCCGAGGACCCGGCCCTCCCCGCCGAGCTCCGCGGCCGCTTCGACACGTCGCGCGTGGGCGTGATGGGCCATAGCTTCGGTGCGGCGACGGCAGGGGTCGTCGCGGGCCGCGATCCCCGTTTCCGAAGTGGTCTCGCCATGGCGGCACCCTTGTCTGCACTGGGCAATGCCCCCGAGGTCGAAGACCTCGAGGCACCCTTCCTCTTCATGGTCGCCCAAGAGGACAACAGCATCGGTTCGCTGGGCAATACCCTCATCCGCAACGAGTTCGGCCGCCTGACGACGGAGAGCCTGTTGGTGGAGCTGAAGGACGCCGGCCACTGGAGCTTCTCGGACTACCCCGGTCTCGTCGATCTCTTCGCCGCCGGCTGTGGGACCGGCGAACGCCAGACCGAGGCGGGGGTCACGTTCGAGTATCTCGATCCCGCCCTCGCCCGCGAGATCAGCGGTGGCATCGCCGCGGCATGGTTTGCGGATCAGCTGCTCGGCGATCCGGCAGGCACCACGCTCATCGAGCAGGGCCACCCGTCGGGCCACGTGACCGTAGAGACGGTCGAGCCCTGACGCATGACGCCCACGGCAACCGAAGCCTCGCTCGAGGAGCGCATCGCCTTCGTCGAAGCGACCTTGGCTTCGGTGCTCGGCGAGGCGCGTGCCGAACGCCATCGCACGGCGCAGCACGTCGGCGAAGCGGCGGCCGCGTCGTTGGGCATGTCGGCCAGTCAGCTCGTCTATGGTGAGCTCGACGTCCGCAGTGTGGCCCGCGTTCTCGAGGCGGCGAACGTCGAGGTGGGGGACCGATTTCTCGACATCGGAAGCGGCGACGGCGTGCCAACGCTGGCGGCCGCGCAGCTCTTCGCCCGCGAGCTGGAGATCTGTCGCGGCATCGAAGTCGTGCCAGCCCTCGCCGCTCGTGCCACCGAGCACGCCGAACGCCTGCGGGCATGGCTCCGCGCGAACCCGTCGGTCGCCGCGGCTCCCATCGCGTTGAGTGAAGGCGACATCTACGCCGACGACGACGCGATCCGAGCGCTGCTCCGCGAAACCAGCCTCGCACTGTGCTTCGCCACCACGTGGTCCCACGCGCCGCGGCGCGTGCTTCCGGAGCTGTCGGTCGCCTTGCGTGCGATGGAGGTGGGGGCGCGCGTGGTGATCGTCGACGCGCGCCTCGTCGAGGCCGGCTGGCGCTGGGAAGGCGACCTACGGATCACGCCGCCCGACACGGCACCTCATTCGACGGCACGACTCTACACGCGGGTCGCTGACTGAACGGCTTCCTGGGCCGCTTGCGGCGCTCGCGCGGGGTCGCTACCTGGACCAGCATGAGAGCTACTGTGGCCGCATGGGCCATCATCGCCGTTGGGTGCGGGTCGCCCCCCCCTGCCTCGACGCCCACCACGAGCCCGGCTGCCACCTCGGCGACAGCCGCATCGACGCCCACCCCTTCGCCCAACGACGGGCCCGCGACGGAGCAGCGCTCGACGATGCCCAAACTCGCTGCCGAAGCCGACTTGGACGCGTGGATGCAGGCCCCGTGCATCGGCTTCTCCACGAAGACCCGCGAGCTGGCTTGCGTGGAGGCCACGCTCGACATGGGCTACGTCGAGGCACGCTTCGTGACGATCTCCGTCGACGAGCGGCGAGAGACCCAGTCGCTCAGCATCTACAGCGGCCCGTCCGACGTCGATCCGCAGAAGGTCGACGAGGCCGCTCTGACCCGAGCTCAATCGATCCTCGACGCCGGCGCATTCGCCGCCGGCCGCGCGATCGGCGAGGAGAAGATCGTTCGCACGCCCGACGGCTACTTCCGAATCGAGCTCTCGACCGGCAACATGATGGGCAAGCTACCCGCGTTCGAAACGGCCGACGGTCCCGAGGGATTCGCAGGGGATGCAAACGCCTGCATGAAGTGGGAGTACGGCGAACCCCACGGTGAGATCTTCGCCTCCGTCGCCGCGCTCCGGATTCACACGAGCCACAGCTTCACGATGGCCGAAGGGCAGCCCTGTCATCACGGCGCCGAGCTGAACGACGAGACGTTTCCCGCCCAGTCCCGCTGGCTCATCTTGTACGCCAAGTGACTCCGAGAAGCCTCGGTCACTCGGTCTCGCGGGCGATGAACCAGAAGCCCCCGGCCTCCGTGGGCTCGGGACCAAAGGTCCAGCCTTCGAAGGTGCCCTGTATGGAGGCGCTGCGGAGGCAGAAGCCTCCCTCTACGGCGGCGAGCCCTGCCTTTCTTTCCTGCTCCGGTCCCATGACGCCGCCCGGAATGTCGAGGATGACTTCGTCGATGGCGAAGCGACCGGCTCCATCGAGGAGGCCGGCTTCGATGAGCTGAGGTTCCCCGGCGAGCTCACCCGTGACGGCGTCGTGCGGCTGCACGGTTACGGAGAAGTGTTCATCGTCGACGTGCGGCCATGCCTTGAAGAAGAGGGTGGTCGCTGGTTCGGTACGCGTCACGATGCCCAGCACGAAGTCTCCATTCGAGAAGTCTTCGGGCGTGGGCACAGCGGTTCGGCAAGGGGCGGATGGCACATCGACGGCGGTAGCCTCGGGGTCGAAGTCGGCACGACCGGTCGGGTTGAAGGCACACCCGGGCAACAAACCGAGGGCGAGGATTAGGGGAAGTCTCTTCATGCTGGCCTCAAAGGCGCCGGACGTGCCGGCGCGGAAGACGAGAGGTCGTCCCGCGATCGGGCACACCGTCTCGTGTGGTTGGGTCAGGAAGAGACTGCGACTTTGGGGTCGGACTGTCAGTTGCCGGTCCTGACAAAGTCATGTCCGACCGCGACACTCGTTCACGATGCGTACTCTCAGGTCCGCGCTTGGCTACTCGAGGGCGTCTGGGTCGACGCCGAGCTCACGAAGCTTGGCGGCGTAGCGCTCGGCACGGCGCTCGGTCTCCTCGACACGACGCGCTTCTTCCTCTGCACGACGTGCTTCGTCCTCTGCACGACGCGCTTCTTCCTCTGCACGACGCGCTTCCTCCTCGGCGCGCTCGACGGCGCCGTCGACCATCGACGAGAGTCGATCGATGAGCTCACGCGCATCGGGCAAGGGAGCGGCGGCGTGGTAGAAGCGCAGCCGACCGCCGTCGAGGCCCAGGTCGAGCCCGAGCATGCTCGAGGGCCAGAGGCCTCCCTGGGGCACGAGTGGAGTGTAGCTCGTCTCACCCTCTCGAAGGACGTAGCCGATGAGTCGAGCCCGACGTGGCATGAACACGAAGTACTCGGGGATTCCCAGCCGCGCGAAGCGCTCCACGTTGCGCTCCAGGTCCTTCTGTCGGTCACCCGAGAGGTGGACCTCGAGGGCGAAGTCGAGGCCGCGTCCCTCGGCGCTGACCACCCACTTCTCGCGTTCGTGGGAGGGCACGTCCACCACCGCGATCAAGTCTGGGGCGAACATCGACTCGTCGGGGTAGTAGACCGGGAGTCCAGACGAGAGGTACACGCTACGTCCCCGGCGACGAAAGTACTCCTCCAGCGTCTCGAGGGCGCGAGCCGTCGGCACCCGATGAGGATCGCCCTCTGGAGGCGATGTCAGGGGAAACTCGGAAGGGAGGCTGTCCACGACGCGCAGGCGCTCCTCGTCGCTCATCGCGTCCCACTGCGCCGGGGAAGGGGCGCGCGGGTCGGCGGGGTCGAGGTGGTAGGTGGGCGCCGTCATGCGACTTCAGGATAGCAGGCGCTGGTGGGGGGCTCACGACCTAGGACGAGTGGACAGGGGCCCTTCGGGCCCGGATACTCCTCGAACGCATGGATTCGGGGACCATCTTCGCGGGGCGCTTCGCCGTCGAAGCCATGGCGGGGAAGGGGGCGATGGGCGCCGTCTTTCGTGCGCGAGATCTCTACGCCGACGGCAAGGTGGTCGCCCTCAAGGTGTTGCACGACCTCATCCCGCAGCGCGTGCGTAGGTTCGAGCGCGAGATCCAGGTTCTCGCCACGCTGCCGCATCCCAACATCGTGGGCTACGTCGCCCACGGGGCGCTCGGTCACCAACCGTGGCTGGCGATGGAGTGGATCGATGGGATGACGCTCGGCGAACGCCTCGCGCGGCGTCCCCTCTCGACGGCCGAATCGATCGCGATGGGCATCGGGATCTGCGATGCGCTCATGTTCGCTCACGGCCGCGGCGTCGTTCATCGTGATCTCAAACCCGGGAACATCTTCCTCGAACGCGGGGAGACCACGCGAATCGTGGTGCTCGACTTCGGCCTCGCGCACATCGACGAGGGCACCAAGCTCACCAAGACGGGAACGTTCCTCGGATCTCCCGGCTATCTCGCGCCAGAGCAGGCGCGGGGCGAAGCTATCGACCACCGGGCGGACCTCTTCTCCCTGGGCTGCCTGCTCTATCGCTGCCTCACCGAGGTGAATGCATTCCCGGGACGTCAGGTGGCCGAGCGGATCCTGAAGGCGCTCCACGAGCAGCCGACGGCACCGCGGTCGCTACGTCCTCATCTGCCCCCCGACCTCGACGACCTCGTGATGCAGCTCCTCGCGAAGCACCCGCTTCGTCGCCCAGGCCATGCGGCCGAGGTGCGTCAGCGCCTCGCGCAGATCGCGACCGAGAACTCGATCGAGATCGCCACCCTCGATCGCCATCCGCCCGAGGGCGCGACGCTGCCCATGCCACCGAGCGCTGCCGTCGAGCCGCTCGCCTTTGCGGTCATCTCACCGGACCCGTCCGAACGACCCCTAGCGGTCGATGTGCCGTCCCCGGCGGCGACGCGCCTCGAGCCGCCGCAAGGCCTCACGGGGACCCTTCCCCTCGATGCCCACCTCAAGGCGACCCTCCCCATGGCGCCGCCCGAGGTCGAGCAGTTCCGCGCGATGCGGCAGACCCTGCCCATCTCGTCGACCGAAGCCGCGAAGCGCTCCGTGCCGACCATGCCCTTCACGCGTCGGCTCGACGACTTCGGCAAGGTGCACAACCTTCCGGATGGTTCGCTACTCGTGTGGGTGAAGCCGGACGCAAAGCTCGAGCCCGTGGTCGAGCGGGTTCTCGGATGCATTCGCGCTCTACGGTCGCAGGGGCGCGACGTCGCCGTCTTGCAGTGCGACGCCGACAAGCGCCCCGACCCAGGGCTCTTTGGTCGCGGCCTCGACATGGCGTCGGGACCGGCGCGCCTCGACGAGGCCACGGCCGAGGCCCTGCGAGCCCAGGGGCAGATCGGCCATGACGAGCAGGGCCCCTTTTTGATAGAGGCTGATCATGCGGTTTGAGCTGGTGGCGTTCGGTTTGGGGCTGATGGCTTGTGCCCCCAAGCCCCCGCAGCGTCCGTCGCCGCAAGACGCACCCCTCATGGCCGAAGCCAGGCCCGCACCCCCCGAGGTCGAAGGCGTGCAGTCGCTCTACGGCTCCGACGGCCGTCCCATCGCGGAGGCGCCGAGCGCCGTCATGCCCCTCCGCGAAGAGGTAACCCTGGTTCCCACCCAGCGCGAGCGTGACTTTGCCGGTGTCGGCGCGGCTCATCCTCCACGCGTCGGCCGACGCAACGTGAACGTTCGCGGCGCCCGCCTCGACAACACCCTCCGCATGCTGGCGGAGCACGGACGCTTCAACCTCGTGCTCCCCAACACCCTCGCCGAGCCCGTGACCCTAAGCCTCCACAGCGTCGAACCTTACGAGGCCCTGCTCGTCGTCGCCCGCAACCACGGCCTCGACGTGTTGTACGCCGGCGACGTCGTCACCGTGACGCCAGCGGGCACGCTCTAGAATCGAAATCTGAGGCGGCGGTTCTCGTCGTAGCTCAGTGCGGTGCAGGGGCAATGAGCGTGAGGCTACGGAGCTACGCCGTGCTCACGGTCCCACTTCTCTCCATCGAAGAAACACTCACAGGAGGGGTAGGGCATGAGCTTGTCGCCGGGGAGACAACAGGCGGCGCAGCTCTTGCTCTTTTCGAACTTCGCGCAGGTCATCTTGCGCGGTCGCCACTTGGGTTTGCTCGGCTTAGGTGCGGGCGATGGGCTCGGTGCGGGGGCTGGTGGCGCGGGCGAGGTCTTGGGAACGGGTGGCGGACTGGGTCGCGGCGTGGGTTCGTCGGGCACGAACAGTCCTCCGGAATCCGCGGGCACCGCCGAAGGTTCGGGCTCGTCCCTGGTCGGCTTTGCGTCTTCTTGATCGCGTTTGGGGGCGACCTCGTCGTCAGGCGTCCGCTGCTCCTTCTCGTCATCTGCCGCGTCGTCGTCGCTGGTGTCGTCCGACCGGTCGGCGCTGGACGCCTTGGTGGAACCGTCGCCGCTCAATAGGCTCGGCTGCCCGAGGGTGACCGCCGCGGCCAAGGCGCCGACGCCGAACAGAGCCAAGGCCGCCCCCATCCACATGCCGCGGTTCGACGTCGGCGCACGTTGGGGTTCGGTGGTGAAGCTCGACGCGGTCGGAGCAGGGGCGGCAGGGCCACCATGGGCGAGACCAGCCATGGGTGGCGCGTAGGAATGGGGGGGCGAACCGAACTGTCCGGCGTGGGAGGCAGCAGGGCTCGAAGCCGGTAGGGTAGATGACGGAGCGGTCGGCGAATGCGTCGACGGCGGATGCGTGGGTACCGGCCTGGCTTGGCTCGGTCCCCCTGACGGGACGATGGATGTCGAGCGCGGCGCCGACCTCGTGGCTGCCGCGAAGGCCGTGCCCAGTTCTTCTGCGGACTGGTAGCGCCGACTCGGGTCGACTTGCAGGCCGCGTTCGAAGAACGCATCCAACGCGGCGGGGAGCGACGGGTCGATGTCGGTGGGCCTGGCGAAGGAGCCGCTGTGAACAGCTAGGCTGAGCGCACCCACGGTACCCCCATGAAAGGGCAGCTGACCGAGCAAACAACCGTAAGCTACGACCGCCGTCGACCAAAGGTCGGACCGGTGGTCGACGCGCCGAGGATCGATGAACTGCTCGGGGCTCATGTAGTAGGGCGTGCCCACGATCGACCCGGTTTCGGTCATGCCCATACTCGAACTCTGCTCGACCCGAGCGATACCGAAGTCGAGCACCTTGAGAAACGGTTCTCCATCGGTTTTGAGCATGAAGAGATTGGCCGGCTTGATGTCACGGTGGACCAGCCCCGTCTCATGAGCGGCCTTCAGCGCCCGACAGAGCTGCTGCAAGATGACCGCGACCTCAGCGCAAGGGAGTGGCCCGCGCGCCTCGATCTCGGCCCGCAAGTCGCGTCCCACGAGGCGCTCCATCACGATGTACGGTTGCCCGTGATCGGTGACCCCGAAATCGTAGATGCGAAGTACGTGCGGGCTCTCGAGCTGAGCCGCCACGCGCGCTTCTTGCTGAAACCGCGCAAGGGCTTCGTCACTACCGGTCAGCGAGAGCGACAGGACCTTGACCGCGACCTTGGCCTGGAGCGAGCGGTTCTCGGCAAGCCACACGGTGCCGGCCGCACCCCGGCCGAGCTCCTGCTCGAGCACCAAGTTCTGACCAATCTTGGATCCGGCTCTCAACTCCATCGTACGCAGAGCTCAGTCGCTCCTCCCCGCCGGTCGAGTAAGCCGTCGATCCGCCACGCTGGCAAGGTGATCCTGCCCCCCGAGCCAGAGCCAGGGATGGCATCCTACAAATCATAGCGAGACCCGTAGTGGGCTCCGACCGAGGGTGAAGCCGTGTGCGAAGTGAGCTCAGTGAGATCCGACCGATGAGCTCAGTGAGATCCGACCGAGGGTGAGCTCAGTGAGATCCGACCGAGGGTGAAGGAGATCCGACCGAGGGTGACGATTCTTCGACGGCCAACGAGCAAGCAAGGAGATCCGTCCGAGGGTGACGACTCTTCGACGGCCAACGTGCACCCCGAAGCCTCAAGAGCGGCGACGCAGTGGACGTTCTGGTGGCCAGACGGAAGCGAGGAGAGCGGCTGACCGACCGGCCATTCTGCAAGAACGCCGCTCAGCCAGCGAAGACCTCACCCGCAAGGCGCACCTGTCCGTCAGCCAGCGACATCGTTGCTGGGGTCAAGGGTTGGTTGGTGGTGATTCCGCGGTTCGAGCGGCGAGACCGCGCTATGGTGGGTCTTCACAAAGGGCGCCGTGGAAGACGCGCATCCTCCATGTGCCGTATGGGAATACGACACCGCGTACGCCAGCCTTCCACGCTTGCCAGGCTCTGTTGTAGAGGTCGCGGAAGGTCCGTAGACGGCGAACCAATTCCTTGGCAACGGCACGGTTTCCTGCTGCGGCGAATGTCGGCGTTCTCGAGCCGAACCGCTCGAAGGAGCTCGCGCGGTTGGTGTGAGGGGTCTTCAGAACCCTCTTCGCGCCGAGATATCCTCTCCCTTCTCTCGCGTTGTCGGCATGAGCCTTTCGGACCCGCGCGTCGAGCTCGGCTTGGATGGCGTCTCGCGCGTCCTGCTCCGTCTCGAAGGCGTCACGCAAGATGTCGGGCATCTCGATGGGAATGCCGACGCGTTCGGGCCACATGGGGTTCTCGGAGTCGAAGTATCCTTCCGGGCGCTCGACGTTGATGGTCTTTCGTCCCACCTCATCGACCATCACCTTCGCACCGGGCCATCGCCGAGGGGTCCGAACCAAACCGGCCTCTACGCAGTTGGCAGCGGTGTAGGCCATTTCCTTGATAATGGCCTCTGGAGTGCTGAGCTCAACCCAGTTCGCCGGGGTCTTTGCGAAGACCTCCTCCGGCCACCCGAGCAAGACTTTCAGGGCATTCGCGAGGATCCGATTTCGCAGCTCAAAGAACCGTGGGAGCACGCCGAGTTTGTCGGTGAGTACC
>JAUHZF010000510.1 GCA_030426145.1 Polyangia bacterium | reverse complement strand
GACTTCATCGTCGACGAAGACGCGACGGTGATCCTCATGACCAGTGGGTGGCTCAAGCGCGTCGGGCAGGTCAAGGACGTCAACAAGACCCGCATGCGCGATGGCGACAGGGTGCTGGCGGCGGTGGCGGGCTCGACCAAGGCCTGCGTCGCCTTCTTCTCCAACCAAGGTGCCTGCTACGTCACGCGCATCCACGACGTGCCGGCCTCGACCGGCTACGGCGAGCCCATCCAGTCGCTCTTCAAGCTCGGCGACGGCGAGCGCATCGTTTCCATGCTCTCGTTCGACCCGCGCCACCTCGAGGTTCACCCGCCGAACGAAGAGGCGACCGAGCCCGAGCCGCCGTACGCCCTCGCGGTGACCAAACGGGGCCTCGGCCTGCGCTTCTCACTGCGCAACCACGCCGAGCCCTCCACGCGGGCCGGGCGCAAGTTCGCCCGTCCGGGCAAGGGCGACGAGGTGCTCACGGTGGTGCCCCTCGGCCTCTACCAGGAGGACGACTACATCATGTGCGCCGCCAACGATGGTCACGCCATCGCCGTGCTCTGTGAGGAAGTCTCGCTCCTCAGCGGGCCCGGCAAGGGGGTCATGGTCATCAAGCTCGGCAAGAACGTGAGCCTGCTCGGAGCCGAGCTCGGTCACCGCGACCTCGACCAGATCACGGTGTCGACCAAGTCTGGATCAGAGCGCAATCTCACCCTGCGCAGCCTCATCGCGACGCGCGGCGGCAAAGGCAGCGTGATCGTGAAGCGCGGTGGATTCTCCAAGTACCACTGGCGCGAGATCCCCACGCCGCAGCTCGACGGCTGAGTCACATCGAAGGACGGTCATGGCGAAGAAGGGCAACTACACCGCAGACGACATCGAAGTCCTCGAGGGGCTCGAACCGGTCCGCAAGCGACCGGCGATGTACATCGGCGGCACCGACAGCCGCGGCTTTCACCACCTCTTGTGGGAGATCGTCGACAACTCGGTGGACGAGGCGATCAACGGGCACGCGAAGAAGATCACCGTCGTGCTCGACAAGGACCGCAAGGGCTGCACCGTCACCGACGATGGTCGTGGCATTCCCGTCGACAAACACCCCAAGTTCAAGAAGCCGGCGGTGGAGATCATCTTCACCACGCTGCACGCGGGCGGAAAGTTCGGGGGCAAGAACTACCAGGTGTCGGGCGGGCTGCACGGGGTCGGCTCGAGCGTGGTCAACGCGCTGTCGAGTGTGCTCGAGGTGCGCGTGTGGCGCGACGGTCGCGAGCATGTGCAGACCTACGAGCGCGGCAAGCCCACCGGCCCCGTCAAGAAGGGCGGGAGCGTGCGCAAGCACGGTACCCAGATCCACTTTCGGCCCGACCCGAAGATCTTCGGCAGCAGCGCGTCTTTCGATCTCGCGCTCGTGAAGGAGCGACTCGAAGCACGCTCGTACCTGCACGCGGGCCTTCAGCTCACGCTCAAAGACGAGAAGACGGGCGAGAGCCACGTCTTCGAGCATCCCAACGGCATCGCCGACTACCTGCCGGTGTTGGTGAAGAGCCGCGAGCGGCCCGCCATCCACGAGAACGCCTTCGTGCTCAACAAAGAGGGCGATGTGCAGGTCGATCTCGCGCTCATGTGGACCGAGGGGCTCGACTACTACCTCCGCAGCTACGTCAACGGCATCCGTACTCCGAGCGGCGGTACCCACGAGACCGGCCTCAACAGCGCCATCGTGAAGAGCGTGCGCGCCTTCATCGAAGCCAAGAAGCTTCCCGTCAAGGGTGTGAGCCTGTCAGCCGACGACATCCGCGAGGGTGGCGTGGGGCTCATCAGCGTCTACGTGGTCGAACCCCAGTTCCAGGGGCAGACCAAGGACCGGCTCAACAACCCCGAGGTGAGCTCTGCGGTGGAGGGCATCGTTCGGCCGGCGCTCGAGCAGTGGCTGCTCGAGAACCCATCGAGCGGGGAGGCCATCGTCGCCCGCAGCATCCAGGCGGCGCGAGCCCGCGCGGCGCGCAAGGCGGCCACGGCCGAGGTGGTGCGCAAGAGCGCGACCTCCCAGCGGCTCAACCTCCCGGGCAAGCTCGCCGACTGCAGCTCGAGCGATCCCGCCGAGTGTGAGCTCTTCATCGTCGAGGGCGACTCGGCCGGCGGCTCCGCCAAGATGGGTCGCGATCGCCGAACCCAAGCCATCCTGCCGCTACGCGGCAAGGTGCTCAACACCGAGCAGGCGAGCCTCGCCAAGGTGCTCGCGAACAAGGAGCTCCAGGACGTCGTCAACGCCCTCGGGTGCGGGGTGGGCAAGGGCTACGACCCGAGCAAGCTGCGCTACCACCGCATCTTCTTGCTCATGGACGCCGACAGCGACGGCCACCACATCGCGACGCTCCTGCTGACCTTCTTCTATCGGCACCTGGCCAACCTGATCCGGAGCGGCCACGTCTTCCTCGCCCAGCCGCCGCTCTATCGCGTCGATGCGGGCAAGGCGACGCACTTCGCCCTCGACGACGTCGAGCGTGACCGCATCGTCGCCGGCCTGCCCGGCAACGTGAAGGCCAAGATCAGCCGCTTCAAGGGCCTCGGCGAGATGAACCCGAACGAGCTCAAGGAGACCACCCTCGACCCTCGCCGTCGCCGCGCGCTGCGCGTCACCATCGAAGGCGAGATCGAGACCGACACGGTCATCAACCAGCTCATGGGCAAGGACCCCAGCGCTCGCTATCGCTTCATCATGGACCGTGCGGCCGGCGCCGATACCGCGGCCCTCGACGTCTGATACGTGCGAGGTGCGCGTGGGTTCGCGCGGGCGCTGAACTCTATCGACGGTTTCGATGGAGGTTATCTCACCTGAGCGAGGTCGATCTCCTTCGGATCGGGCAGGGGTAGCCATGCGACGTCGTAGTCCCCGACGCGCTTTCCGCCGGCGTCGTAGGTAGCTGCGCAGGCGGGCGGCCCGGGCTGATAGTCCGCATCGAGGGGGCGCACGACGAGGGCGAAGGTGCGGCCTGGTCCGGGGGTGCTGCGCGCGATGAGCTTTTGCGCGAGGGCGTCACAGCTGAGGTCGGCGCCGCTCGTCTTTGCTTTCTCAGGCTCGTAGCGGCAGACCGCGAGCAGGTCGGGCAGCTCCTCGCGGGGCTTTGCCGAGGGGCGCTCGAGCTTGACCAAGAGCTCGGTGAGCTTGTCGACGTTGAGCACCAGTGCCTGGCGGCAGCCGACCTTGCGCAGGGCCTGGGCGCCAGGCTGGTCGTGCGCGTCGAGCATCAGCTCGGCCCCGCTTCCAAGCAGCTTCGCCATGGGGCTCTGTTCGGCGCGCTGGTAGATGTAGTAGCCGCCGAAGGCCACGCCGAGGGTGGCGAGGACGAAGACCGCGATGGTCGCGATGACCCAAGGACGCTCGTTGCTCGGCTCCGAGGTTCGCTCGGGGGCGGTGTCGCGCGTGGTGGCTTCTGATTCCGGCTCGGCCGGGGGCGGGTCGCTCATCTCCCTCGCTTCCTAGCGGTAGATGCGCGCTCTGGCCAGGCGTGTCAGGTCCGGTACTCGTTTGGGTCGATGTTGTACTTCTTCATCCAGCGGTGGACCTGCATACGCTCTTTGCCGAATTGCCGACCCACGGCAGCCACGTTTCCCTGGTGAGCGACGAGAGCCCGACGGAGCTCGTCTTCGGACGGTGTGCTGGCTGCGGAATGGCTGGGTGGCTGCTGGCCCGATGGGGGGGACGACGCGGGATACCCGCTCGTAGGGGGCGCGGTGGGCATGGCCGGCCGCGGTGGCGGACGCCACGACGGTGAGGCGGGCATGTGATTCACCTGCGGGGTAGCCTCCGAGGGGGCCTCCTGGTCGGCGCGACGCCCGTAGGTCCTCATCCGGGCGTGGATCTCGGCGGACAGGTGGTTGGCGCCGAGCTCGCCTCCTTCGACGAGCGCGATGCCTCGCTTGATGAGCGCCTCGAGCTCCCGGACGTTGTACGGAAAGTCGTAGTGCAGAAGCCCCGTCACATAGGGGACGCTCAGCTCGAGGTCGGGCCGCTTGTGGAGCCGGAGGAACTCGCTGCAGAGCGCGAAGATGTCCTCCTTGCGTGCTCGGAGCGGGGGCAGGGTGACGCTGTATTCGTTGAGCCGGGCGAACAAGTCGCCGCGGAAGCGTCCCTCGTGCTGCATGGCGCCGAGATCGCGATGGGTCGCACAGATGATCCTGACATCGACCGTCTCGGGGTTGGTCGCGCCGAGCGGCAGCACCTCCTTGCTCTGCAGGACACGCAACAGCTTGGCCTGGGCCTCGAGGGGCAGGTCTCCGACCTCGTCGAGGAAAAGGGTGCCGTTGTCGGCGGCGCGCACGAGGCCCACGTGGTCGCGATCGGCTCCGGAGAAGGCACCGCGGCGGTAGCCGAAGAGCTCACTCTCGAGCAGGTTGGGCGGGATGGCAGCGCAGTTGATGGCGCGGAACGCGCCGCGCCGCTCGCTCCAGTCGTGAACCTGGCGCGCGAAGACCTCCTTGCCGGTACCGCTCTCGCCGAGCAGCACCACGCTGATGGGAGAGCGAGCGATGCGTTCGAGCGAAGACGCGATGGCGGCGAGCTGGTAGCCGCCGACGATGCCCGATGGCGTCGCGTGGGCGCCGAAGACCGCGCCATCGATCCGGTAGGGCAGGTAGTGCTCGGCCCCGCGCTCGACGAACTTGAAGAAGGCGTCGCCCACGCGGATGTCGTCGAGGTGATGCAGACGGAAGTGTTTGACGAAGGCTCCGTTGACCAGGGTTCCGTTGCGCGCTCCCAGATCCTGAATCGACCAGCCCTGCTCGTCTTGCATGATGCGCGCGTGAGACCGCGAGACGGCGGGTTGCGCGATGAGGATGTCGGCCGGGGGTTCCCGCCCGATGAGCGTGCTGTCGTGCACGAGCGGGTAGGCCGGCTGCAGCTGTCGGAAGCCCGGTGCGTAGAGGAGAACGAGGCCGGCGTGCGACTTGCCGTTGCTGGCGGTCCGGCGACCGTCGTAGACCTCCATCGAGGCGGTCGTGTATCCCCGCTGCGAACTCACTGCCGCGCAGCATAGCGCAGGGGCGGCTGTGGCGGGCGCTTCGAGGAGACTGCCCACAAACGGCGACGAGGCGACCCTGTGCAGGGTCGCCTCGTTGGGAGCCGGTGCCACCGGCGATCAAGTCAAGTCAAGCCCCGGGGGCTCGTGGGGCCTTGTGCCCCGTGGCGACCTCAGCCGCGGAAGTCGTAACCTTCGACGACGGCCATGCTCGCGAGCGCCTGGCGCTTACCGAGGAGGGCACGAAGCTCGGCGGGGCGGCGCAGGCCGATGCGGCGTGCGGCCTGGCCTTGCGAAACGCCCTCGCGCAGAAGGTCACGAGCGCGGGCTGCGCGGACCTCATCGTAGTAGACGTGCGGCGAACATCCGAAGGCGGCGCGGAATTGTCGGGCGAAGTGGAACTCCGACATGTCGAGGTCGAGGGCCACCTCGTAGACGCGGATGCGGAGGCCGTGCTCGGCGGCGTAACGAAGACGTTGACGGGCGAGGACCAAACGCTCCTGAAGCGTCTCTGGAACCTTGAGGATCTTGGGGAGCTCGGTGGGGCTCTCGACCGGGGTGGGGTTCGCGGTCTCGGGGGTGGACTGGAGTTCGACTGCCTTGTTGTTCATAGCGCCTCCGCGGGTGGGGTGTTCTGGTTCTTGGACGGGCCTGACCTTCGAACGATG
>JAUHZF010000100.1 GCA_030426145.1 Polyangia bacterium | reverse complement strand
ATCGACGACGCCCTCTCGCCGACCGTCGAGATCACCGTGCCGGGCGAGGACGCGACCTACGAGCTCGGCGAGATCGTGCCGGTCGCGTACACCTGCGACGACCACGAGAGCGGGGTGTTCGCCTGTGACGGCGACCTCGCCGTCGGCGACGAGCTCGACACGAGCGTCGTGGGGCCCGGCACCTTCGCGGTCACGTCAGTCGACTACGCGGGCAACGCGGCGATGGTCTCGGTCGAGTTCCCGTGCGACTCGGTCATCGTGCCCGAGTGACGCGCCGACGTTTCGAGCCCCCGGGCGTCCCCGGCGGCGTGCTTTCCGCAGAAGCGCAACGACGCGTATGATGGCGCCCAGCTGATGGAACTGGCACCCGGCGCCTCGGTCACACCCGAGCTCTCCCTCGTGCGACCCCTCTCATCGGGGGCCATGGGGGCAGTGTGGGTGGCCCGGACGACCCAGGGCCAGGAGGTCGCCATCAAGTTCGTTCTGGCCAAGATGGCGCGCGACCGCGCGACTCGGCTTCGCTTCACCCGCGAGGCGGAGGCTGCCGCGCAGATCGTGCATGCCAACGTCGTGCGCCTGCTTCAGCATGGCGCCGCCCACGACGGCACGCCGTTCATCACCATGGAGTTGCTCGAAGGAGAGGGGCTCGGCGCCAAGCTCGAGCGCGAGCAGCGCGTTCCTCTCTACGACGCGGCTGCGATTCTCCGACAGACGGGCAACGCGCTCGACGCGGCCCACGCCCGCGGGATCATTCACCGCGACATCAAGCCGGACAATCTGTTCCTGGTCGGCGGACGGGTCTCCCAGCTCAAGGTGCTCGACTTCGGAATGGCCAAGCAGGTGCGGCACACCACGACCGACAAGGCGGGCAGTGAGGTCACGGCGACCGGGGTCGCCGTCGGCACGCCCGACTACATGAGCCCCGAGCAGGTGCTCGGCGCCAAGGACGTCGACCTGCGCTCCGACCTCTGGGCGCTCGGGGTCGTGATCTACCGGAGCCTCACGGGGCGGCTCCCCTTTTCTGGGCCGAATCCGCACGCGCTCTTCTTCAACATCTGCAAGGGCAAGTATCCCCCGCTGGAGGACCATGGCGTCAGCCCGGCCCTCGACCCGTGGTTTCGTCAGGCCCTCGCGCCCAACAAGAAGCAGCGCTTCGGGTCGGCGCGCGAGATGGTCCTGCGCTTCGAGTCGATCCTGCGTCAGCACGCGGACCAGGTCGAGGACGGAGACGAGTCGACCCACGTGTTCTCCATGGGTCTCCTCGCCGAAACGACGTCGGGTCTCGCGGAGACCCACGATGGAGCCAGCAGCGCGTCCACCCAGAGTTTGCCCGCACATACGCCGGACGACATCGACGACGAGGTGTCGGACGACGACGAGGACTTTGCGACCCTCCACCTCGACCCCGAGGCGACCCGGCGCGCACTCGAAGGGCTCAGCTTCGACCCCACCGCGAGCGCAGCGCTCCCTCTCGTTCGACCCTCCGAGCGCGACCGGCTGCAGAGCATCCCCGAGCACCACGCCCATCGGCCCGAGCTCGGTTCCCGGCCCCCGCTCCCGTCCCATCCCGGTGGTACCTCGGGCGTGCGGCCGCCGCTGCCCTCCGCCCCACCGCTCCGGGCGCCGTTGCCGTCGGCGCCTCCTCAACGCGCGTCGCTACCGTCGGCCGCGAGCGCCAGGCGCGACGACGTGCCTTCGTCGCGCCAGGGGTCTCTCCCCGCCACGTCGGCGGCGGCCGAACGGCCCCCAGACCGCGGCCTCTGGAAGGTCCTGGTGGCGGCCGCGGTCCTGGCTTCGGGGATCGGAGCCGTGTTCGTCCTGAGGACGGGGCAAGACGATGCCCCGAGCGAAGACGTGCCGCCGAAGGCCGCACTGCCTTCCCCCGCGCCCGACCCTCGGCCCAAGGCCTCACCTCCATCCGAGCCGGCGACGACCGTCCCGCTAGCCGACGACGGGGAGGGCGCAAAGGCTGCGGCACCGACCCCGGAGCCCGAGGTAAAGCCCGCCTCGAAGCCGGCTCCGGCACGGCCGAAGCCGAGCCCGCGCGTGGCGCCGCCGCCACCCCCGCCGCCTCCAGCACCGCCGCCCCCCCCTCCTCCGGCCCCAGACCCTCCCGCACCCGCTCCGCCAGCTCCTCCTGCGCCAGAACCGGCCACCCCCGAGCCGCCGGCCCCGGCGCCTGCTCCACCGCCTCCGCCACCGGCCGAGCCTGCGCCCGAGCCCGCCCCGGCGCCGCCGCCATCCGAGGCACCGGTCGTCGACCAGCCCGAGTTCTGAGCGTCGAGGGCGTTTTCGGGGCAGCCCGGTGAGGAATCGGTGCTCGATGGGACGCGGGCTTGCCTTCGCGCCGTCGACGCCGCATGACCCTCGTTCGACCTGAGAAGCCTGTGATCGTGAACGTTGTTCACAGGTCACGAAACAACCGCGAAACATCCTTCGCGGCGCACTCGGGTTCGCAGTAGCCGCGACGAGAAGCTGCGCCCGTGAACGGTGTTCATGAACATTGTTCACAAGCGTGACGAATTCCGCTACACCCCGACCCGGGCGGAGCCCTTCTCAACCGAGGAGGGTGAGGGTGCTAGAGCGTGACCCATGAGTGACCCCTCGCAGGACAAAGCCGAGATCGATGCCATGGTCGCGGGGCGTAAAGACGCGCACCTCGACCTCTGTCTCGAAGAAGATGTGGGCTCGGGCGGATTGGCGGCCGGGCTCGGTGGCTACCTTCTCGAGTACGACGCGCTGCCGGAGGTCGACCTCGACCAGGTGGATCTGAGTGTTACCGTCTGCGGCAAGACGCTTCGCGCGCCGATCGTGATCGGGGCCATGACGGGCGGCACCAAGCGGGCGGGTGAGATCAACGCGCGGCTTGCGCGGGCGGCCGCCCGTTGCGGGGTTGGTATGGCCCTCGGCTCGCAGCGGGCGATGATCGTCGACCCGTCGCTTCGCGACACCTTTGCCGCGCGCGACGCCGCGCCCGACCTGCCGCTCCTCTTCGGCAACGTGGGACTGGTCCAGCTCAACTACGGCGTCACCCACGCCCAGGTGCAGGACATCATCAGCTCCGTCGACGTCGACGTGCTCAACCTGCATCTCAACGCGCTGCAGGAGGCCATCCAGCCCGAGGGTGACATCCGGTTCGCCGGCTTGATGGAGCAGGTCCCCGCGCTCGTGGAGGCGCTCGACGTCCCGGTCTTCGCCAAGGAGGTCGGCGCGGGCGTCGGCCCCCGGGCTGCGGCCAAGCTCGCAGAGCTTCCTCTGGCCGGCATCGAGGTCTCGGGGGTGGGTGGAACCTCGTGGGCCAAGGTCGAGAGCTTCCGCGCTCCCGACGAGAGCCCGCAGCGGGTCGTGGGGCGCCGCCTCGCTGGGTTCGGGGTCCCGACCGGACCGTCGGTTCGCTACTGCCGCAAAGCCTTCGGCCCCGACAGGGTCGTCGTCGCCTCGGGCGGTATTCGTACCGGGATGGACATCGCCGTCGCCATCGCCCTCGGGGCCGACGTCGGTGCGCTCGCTCGGCCCCTCCTCGAGGCAGCCGACGAGAGCGAGGACCGCGCGGTCGCGGTGCTCGAGACGCTCATCTACGAGCTCAAGGTGATCTGTTTCTGCACGGGCAGCGTAAATCTCGCAGCCCTGCGTCGCGTGATGGTGCGGCCCCCCGGACGGGGTTGGGTCGGCCACGCAGAAGACGAATTCGGAGAAGGACGATGACGAACAGCTCTGAGCTGTCGGGCTTTTACAAGCTGTCGGTCGCCTCGCGGCGCGCCCGCCTGGCTGAGGTGATCGGGGTAGGGGCTTCCGAGCTCGAGACCGCATTCTCGGGCGACGGAGGGCTCTCGGACGAGCAGGCCAACCGCATGGTCGAGAACGTGCTGGGCGTGATGGGCTTGCCCCTCGGCCTCTGCTGCAACCTCGTCGTCGACGGTGAAGATCGCCTCGTGCCCATGAGCGTCGAGGAGCCCAGCGTCGTCGCGGCCGCGAGCTTTGCCAGCAAGCTCCTCCGCGCCGGGGGCGGGATCACCACCGAGGTGACGCCGCCACACATGGTCGGGCAGATCCAGATCCTCGAGGTGCCCGACGCGGCCAAGGCGAGCGAAGCCATCCTCGCCCACAAGACCCAGCTCATCGAGCTCGCCAACAGCGGCCACCCCAACCTCGTGAAGGCGGGCGGGGGAGCGGTCGACGTCGAGGTGCACCAGCTCGAGGGTGAGAGCGACGTGGGCGACGACCCTTGTGGTCCCATGACCGTGGTTCACCTCGTGGTCGACGTGCGCGACGCCATGGGCGCCAACGCCATCAACTCCATGTGCGAGCGCCTCGCGCCGCAGATCGCGGAGTTGAGCGGGGGCAGGGTGGGGCTCCGCATCCTCTCGAACCTCACCGATCGCCGGCGCGTCATCGTGCGCGGCAAAGTCCCGTTCAAGGCGCTGAAGGGTCGTGGCCACGACAGCCCCGCCCAACTCGCGCGCGCCATCGTCGAAGCCTCCGTCTTCGCCGAGCGTGACCCCTACCGGGCTGCGACCCACAACAAGGGGATCATGAACGGCGTGGACTCGGTTCTCATCGCCTTCGGTCAGGACTGGCGAGCCGTCGAAGCCGGCGCCCACGCCTATGCGGCCCGCGACGGTCGTTACACCGCACTCGCCAAGTGGCGGGTGGAGAACGACCACCTCGTCGGCGTGCTCGAGTTGCCCCTGGCGGTCGGCACCGTAGGCGGCGTGGCCAACGTGCACCCGAGCGTGAAGATGGCGCGCGAGGTGGCCGGGGTGAAGAATGCGGCCGACCTCTCCAAGCTCGTGGCGGCCGTGGGCCTCGCGCAGAACCTCAGTGCCCTGCGTGCCCTCGCGGCCGAGGGGATCCAGCGCGGTCACATGCGGCTCCACGCGCGCAACTTCGCGGTCGAAGCTGGCGCCACCGGCGACCTGGTCGACGAGGTCGCCCGCACCATCGCCGACCGTGGCAACGTCAGTCTCGACGCAGCCAAGGAAGCCCTGGGGGAGATCGCTCAGCGCAAGCGCGAGTCGAGCACCATCCCGCCCATCTACCGAGACGGTGATGGCGATCTCCTCGCACGCTTCGCCGATCTCCGTGAGGCCTACTGGCCGCGCATGGACGCGCTCATCGACGAGGTGGTCGAGGGGGCTACGCCCCAAGGCTCGACCCTGGTCGGCATGTGCAAGTACCACATGGAGACGGGCGGCAAGCGTCTACGCGCCCTGCTGCCGCTCTTGGTGGCGGAGGCCTTCGAGACCGACATCGAGCGGCTCGTGCCCTTCGGCGCCGCCTGCGAGATGCTGCACAACGCCACCCTCGTGCACGACGACCTGCAGGACGGCGACCTCGTGCGGCGTGGGCGGATGACGGTGTGGAATCGCTTCGGTCAGCCGCAGGCGATCAATCTCGGCGACGCGATGTTCTACTTCGCGGTGCTGCTCTGTCAGCGCCTCGAGGCGCCGGCGGCGCAGCGTGAGCAGCTCAGCCGCAAGCTCCTGCTCGACACCCTGCACGTCATCGATGGGCAGGAGCGCGAGTTCACCATGAAGGACGGCGCGCCGCCGCTCGAGGACTACTTCCGCATGGTCGAGGGCAAGACCTCGGGGCTCTTTGCGCTCCCGATGGCCGGCGCCGCGCAGTTCTGCGGGGCAGACGACCAGCAGGTGGCCGACCTGTCGGAGGCGTCGCGCCACATGGGCGTGCTCTTCCAGATCCAGGACGACGTGCTCGATCTCTACGGCGACAAGGGTCGCGAGACGGTCGGCAGCGACGTCGCCGAGGGCAAGCGCAGTGTGCTCGCGGTGCACGCGCTCAACCACCTCGACGACAAGGGCCGCATGCGCCTGCTCGCCATTCTCGACAAGGAGCGCGAGGAGACCAAGCAGGCCGAGATCGACGAGGCCATCGCGATGATGACCGAGGTCGGCTCCAAGGACTTCGCCCTCGACGAAATCCGCCGCCGCCGCGAGCGGGCCCTCAGCCTGCCAGCCGTGGCCAACAACGCAAGCCTGCACCACTTGGTCGCAGGCATGAGTGACCTCTTCATCAAGCCCATTGCCGGGCTGATGGGCGGCTGACGCCGCCACTTCGCTTTCGTTTCAAGGAGACTGCTCGTGACTAGCCTCAGCCCCGTCGCCGCCCGCAAGAAGAGCACGGCCAAGAAGCGCGGACCCGCCACCGCCGCCGATTGGTCCTATTGCGACGAGGCGCTGCCGCGCGTCTCCCGAACCTTCGCCCTGTCCATCTCGGCCCTGCCCGAAAGCCTCCGCAGGGCGATCGGCGTCTCGTACCTACTCTGCCGCATCGTCGACACCATCGAGGACGACGCGGTGGTCGTGGGCGAGGCGCGCGAGCGGCTCTACGCCGAGTTCGATGCCCTCATGCTCGACGACCGTCGCGGCGCGGAGGGCTTCGAGCGCATGGTCGAGGCCTACGACCTCGCGTCCGGCAGCGCTTACCAAGATCTCTGCCTCGCGAGTGGCGAGGTCTTCCGCGCCTTTGCCAGCATTCCCCTCGAGCAGCGTGGTGCCATCCGCCCGCACGTGCTCGAGATGTCGCGTGGGATGCGCGAGTACACCCAGCGTGCCGACGTCGAGGGCAAGCTACGCCTCCGTGACCTCGATGAGCTCGAGCGGTACTGCTACTTCGTGGCCGGCACCGTGGGCAAGCTGCTCACCGCGCTGTTCGAGTTGCACGCGCCCGAGATCACCGATGCCGATCGCGTAGCCCTTCGCGGCCGCGCCGTGAGCTTCGGTCTCGCCCTTCAGATGGTGAACATCATCAAGGACGTGGCCGAGGACCTCCCCCGCGGCGATTGTTTCCTGCCCAAGGACCTGGCCGAGCGCGAAGGCATCGAGCTGGCTCAGATCCTCGACCCCGAGCACCGCGAAGCAGGCCTCCGCATCATCGGCGCCGTATGCGCCCGGGCCCGTGAGCACCTCCGTCGCGCCCAGGAGTACACGCTCCTGTGGCCCACCGTAGGAGGCGGCGTCGACGTTCGCCTCTTCTGCACCGTGCCCCTCACCCTGGCCCTGGCCACCATTCGCGAAGTCGAGCAGGGCGACGACACCCTTCGCCCCGGGCGCACGCCCAAGGTCACCCGCGCCGTGGTGGGCGACGTCTTCGCCAACGCCTCGGCCGCGGCCACCAACGACGATGCGCTGCGCGTGCTCTTCGACCGCTACGGCGAGGACCACGCCGTGCTCGCGGTCGATGCCGCCATCGGCATGGCGGGCGAAGATGCGGTCAGCGCGCCCCCCGTCAGTGGCCGCAGCCCCATCGCCTCCCGCGCATCCTCCGATGCCGACGACCGCCTCATGAAGAAGTACCGGGGCAAGGCCCTGGTGACCGGTGCCGCCGGGCACTTCGGGGCCAACATGGTGCACGCGCTGCTCGCCGACGGCATCGAGGTGCGGGTGCTGCTCCGTCACGGCTCGAACAACGAAGCCATGGAAGGGCTGCCGGTCGAGAAGGTCTACGGCGACCTGCGGGACCCCGAAGCCTGCCGTCGCGCCGTCGAGGGATGCGAGACGGTCTTCCACTGTGCCTCCAAGGTCTCCACCCTGCAGGGCAACCGGGCCCACAAGGAAGACATCTACGGCAGCAACGTCGTCGGCACCCGCAACCTCCTCGAGGCCATCAAGAACAGCGACGTCGTGCGTACGGTGGTCACGGGCAGCCTTGGCGCCACGGGGTACCACCGCGACGATACGACCCGTGCCGCGAGCGAAGAGGTGCCTTTCTTCCCCTTCGCGACCCACACCCCCTACGCCCGCACCAAGCACGAGATGGAGCACGAGGTGCTCAAGGCGGTGGTCGATGGGCTCGACGTGGTGATGTGCACCTCGACCGCCATCCTCGGACCGCACGACTACAAGCCCTCACGGATGGGCAACACGCTCATCGACTACGCGCACGGCAAGCTGCGCGCGTTCATCCCCGGCGGCATCGACTTCGTGAATGCGCGAGACCTGGCCCGCGGCCACGTGCTCGCGCTCGAGAAGGGCCGCGCCGGCCACAAGTACACCATCTCCACCCAGTTCCTGTCGCTCGACGACATCATGGACATCTGGGAGGACATCACCGGCGTGCCGCGTCCGAACATGCGCCTGCCGGGGAAGGTGATGCTGGGCATCGGCCACGTCACGAGCTTCGTGCTCAGCAACTTCTTCCCCAAGGCGCCGCAGCGCTTCACCCCCGATGCTGTGCGCATCCTCATGCTTTCGCGGCGCGCCGACATCACCAAGGCACAAGAAGAGCTCGGCTACGAGCCGAGCAGCATTCGCCAGGCCATGCAGGAGGCCTACGACGACTTCGCGCGTCGCGGGCTCGTGCCCCCGCGTATGGCCGTCATCGAAGAGCCCGAGGCCGCCGCCTCGCAGCCCAAGGCCCGGTCCGTCGCCGCGGCCTGAAAGAGGACGTCATGGATTTCACCGAGACCAAGAAGCCCGGACCGCCCGACTTCGAGAATGCGCGCAACAAGCGCCAGAAGGTTCGCGCGGCGGGCATGGATCCGAACCATTGGTATGCCGTCGAGCACGTCGATGCGCTCGCGCCGGGCGACGTGACCGAGGTGACCTTCTGGAGGAAGAGCGTGGCGCTCTTCCGCGATGAGTGGGGCACCCTGCACGCGGTCGAGAACCGCTGCGCTCACCGTCAGCTCAAGCTCTCCCTCGGCCTGGTCGAGAAGGACCGTATCGTGTGCCCCTACCACGGGTGGCAATACGACGGCGAAGGGCGACTCGTGTCGGTGGCCCACGAGCTCTTCGGCAAGAAGCTGCCGAAGTGCAAGGTGAAGAGCTACGCCGTGCGCGAGCGCTACGGCCTCATCTGGCTCTTTTTCGGCGACCCCGCGATCGCCTTCGACGTGGCGATGCCCGAGATCCCGGAGCTCGAGCAAGAGAAGCCCTGGGCGTGTATTCCGCTCGACTTCACCATCAAGGCTCACCACTCGATGATCATCGACAACGTGAGCGACTTCACCCACGCCTTCCTGCACCGGAAGTACAAACCCTTCTGGGACGCGAAGCTGGTGGAGATGAAGGAGGAGGAGAACCGGGTTCTCGTCTCCTACGACACGGTGATCGGCGGCGGCGGCGCGACCAAGTACTTCGTCGACCGGAACAACATCGACACGAACTCGATCAAGCTCGGCTACGAGTACCCGTACCAGTGGTCGAACACCGACGGGCAGATCAAGCATTGGCTGAGTGTGCTGCCCATCGACGAGCGCACCACCAAGGCCTTCTTCATCTTCTACTTCAAGTCCTTCAAGGTGCCCTTCCTGCCGTTGCGGTTCCCGCACCGGCTCATGAAGACGGTGCTGCGGGCGGCCAACGAGGTTCAGATCAAGCCCGTCATGGCCGAGGACATCATGGCCTGTGAAGCCGAGCAGCGCGGCTACGAAGAGCACTACGACGAGCCCATTGCCGAGATCAATCCGGCGGTGCACGCCTTCCAGGCCCTGACCATTCGCAAGTGGGAAGAGTACCTCGAGCGCGAGGCGGCCAAGAAGCGGGTCAAGCTCCGACGCGGAGCCACTGACGCCGCCGAATGATCCGACCATAGGTCTTCACTGACCGCGAACGAGGACCAGGGGAACCGATGAGTCAGAGCTACGACGTCGCAATCGTCGGTGGGGGGCCGGTAGGCTGCGTCACCGCCATGGCACACGCCAATCGTGGGGCGAGCGTTCTCGTCCTCGAGGCCAACCCCGCGGCAAGCCGTCGCCTCGCCGGCGAATGGCTTCATCCGCCTGCCCTCGACGTGCTCGAGCAGTTCGGCATCGGCGACGTCGGGGCGACCAGCTACACCTCTGGCACCGGCTTCGCCGTCTTCCCCGACGATGGGTCCGACCCCATCGAGCTGCCCTATCCCGAGGGCAAGGGGTTCTCGATCCATCACCACGAGCTGGTGGACCGCCTCCGCGACAAGCTCAAGGATTGGAAGGGCGTCACCTACAAAGAGCCGGCCCGCGTCACCGAGGTCGAGGACGGACGCCTCACCTATCAGGTGAAGGGCAAGGGTGAGCAGACCGTGCAAGCGGGTCTCATCATCGGCGCCGCCGGCCGCAACAGCGTGGTCCACAAGGCGCTGGGCATGTCGCAAGAGCCGGCGACTTACTCGCGCATGGCGGGGGTGCTGCTCGAGGATTGTGAGCTACCGTTCCCCGGGCGCGGTCACGTCTTTCTCGGCGGCCCGGGGCCAGTGCTGGCCTACCGCGTCAGCGATGACCAGATCCGTATGACCATCGACGTGCCGCTCTCGCTGCCGGTCAAGCAACAGCGCGACGCGGTCCTCTGGGACGCTTACAGCACGGTGCTTCCCGAGGCGCTGCGCCGGCCCTTCTTCCGCGCGCTCGAGCGCGGGGGGTTGGCATGGGCGTCGAATCAGAACCGTCCCCGAATGATCTACGGCCGTGAGGGCATGACCCTCGTCGGCGACGCGGTGGGGCATCACCACCCTCTGACCGCGCTCGGCATGACCCTCGGCTTCCAAGATGGCGTCGCCTTGGCCGAAGAGAAGAGCTTCGCACGCTATCGCTTCCGTCGCGTACGCGAGACGCGCGTGGCCGAGATGCTGGCCGTGGCCCTCTACGAGGTCTTCGCCGACACGAGCGACGAGGTCGTGGCCATTCGTCATGCCGTCTACGAGATGTGGCGTCGCTACCCAGCCGAGCGCCGCCGCACCATGCGCTACCTCGCTTGCCAGGACACCAAGGCCCTGCGCTTCGGCGGCTCCTTCGTGCGCGCCTGTGGCCTGGCGGGCACGACGCTTTTTCGCGAGACCATGCGCTCGGGCAAGTGGGCCTACAGCGCCCAGCTCACGGCGGAGCTCGCCGATCGCTGTCGGTGGTTGCTCAGTGGTGCGATGCACCTCTCCGACGCGCGTCCGTCGCGCGACTACACGGAGGACGACACCTGGGGCCCGGCGCTGAAGGCGGCGCGGGCGCAGGCCGAGGTGATGGAGCACCCGGCCAAGCAGGCGGAGGCGCAGCGCCGTCACGCCCAGCCGGTGCAACCGCACATCGCGCTCGAGCGCGCCATCGACTGGCTCAAGAAGGACCAGCGCGTCGATGGCGGCTGGGAAGGGGAGTGCGTGTGGTGTCCCATGCTCCCCGCGCAGTATGTGCTCGCCTGCGCCGCGACCGGCACCACCATCGATCCGGAGCGCAAGCGGCGCCTCATCAAGCAGTTCGAAGCCACCCAGCTTCCCTCGGGGACCTGGGGCATGCACGAGCTCTCCGAGCCCTACCTCTTCGCCACAGCCTTGGTCTACGCGGCCGCTCGTTTGCTCGGCGTGCCAGCCGATGGCGAGTTGTTGACCCCGGCGCGGCGCTTCATCGCCGATGAGGGCGGCATCGCGGCCATCCCGAGCTGGGGCAAGTTCTGGCTCGCCTTGGTCGGGCTCTACGACTGGCGCGGGGTGAACCCGGTGTTGCCCGAGGTGTGGCAGCTCCCCAAGTGGTTCCCGCTCCACCCGTCGAACTACTACTGCCACACGCGGCTCATCTACCTCGGCATGGCGAGCCTCTACGGCGAGACGCTGCCGATCGACGACAGCTACGGCGGGGCGGCCATGACGAGCCAGTTGCGCCAGGAGCTGTTCCCCCTCGGCTACGACGAGGTCGACTTCGAGCGCGCACGCCACCAGCTGCGTGACGCCGAGATCTTCACGCCCCCGAGTCGGCCCCTCAAGCTCGCCTACGACGCGCTGCGGTTGTTCGACGACAAGGTGTTCTCCCGCAGTCGCCGCGAGAAGCTCCGTGAAGAGCTGCTCGCTCACGTTCGGTTCGAGCTCCACGCCACCGACAACACCTGCATCTCGCCGGTCAATGGCATGCTCAACCTGCTTGCCCTATGGCACCACGATCCCAACGACGAGGACTTCGCGCGCGGCATGAAGCGCCTCAGCGGCTGGATGTGGGAAGACGACGTGGATGGTTGCCGCATTGCGGGGGCGCGCAGCGCGAGCTGGGATACGGCCTTCGCGGTACAAGCTCTGAGCGCGGCATCGCCCCATTACGACGTCAGCACGCTGCTCGAGAGGGCGGACACCTTCCTCGAGAACCAGCAGATCATGCACCCGCCGGTGGCGGGCTACGAGCGGCACTACCGCATCGATCCCACCGGGGGCTACACCTTCGCCGAACGCTGGCACGGTTGGCCGGTGAGCGACTGCACCGCCGAGGCCATGATTGCCCGACTCGAAGGGCCGGTGCGTCGTGCCAGCCAAGAGCGCATGGAAGCGGCGGCACGCTTCATCCTCCGCACCCAGTGCCGCGACGGTGGCTTCGGCAGCTACGAGCCCAAGCGCGGTGTCATCGGTCTCGAGTGGCTCAACCCGGCTGAGATGTTCGGTGACTCGATGACCGAGCACCCCTACATCGAGTGCACGGCGTCGTGTGTCGCGGCGCTGTCGGCGTTCAGGTCGCACTACCCGGACGTGATGCGCGCCCGCATCAACACGTCGATCGCCCGTGCCGTCACGAGCATTCGCGACCGCCAGCGACCCGACGGAACATGGTCGGGCAACTGGGGGATCCACTTCATCTACGGCACCCTCTTCGGGATCCGCGGGCTTCTTGCGGGCGGGGTTCCGCCTCAGGATGCGGCCATTCGCCGGGCCTGTCGGTGGATTCGCAGCCGCCAGCGAGAGGACGGCGGTTGGGGCGAGTCGTACCGCGCCTGTCTCGAGGACGATTACCGAGAGCACGCGGAGAGCCAGGTCATTCAGACGGCCTGGGCGCTGTCGGCGCTGCTCGAAGCCAAGGACCCCGACTGGGATGCCATCGAGCGCGGGGCACACTTCCTGGCCCAGAAGCAGCGCGCCGATGGTTCGTGGCCCAAGGAGGACCCGTCAGGGGTGTTCTTCCACACGGCGCTTCTGCACTACGAGCTCTACCGCCAGTACTTCCCGCTCTGGGCTTTGGGGCAGTACGAGACCCGCCGGCTCGAGCGTGATGCCCTGCTCGACGAGCGCACGCGTCAGGCCGAGGCTCAGCAGGTGGCGGAGCGGGTCGACGTACAGCTCTCGGCCTCGGGCTGATAGGCTCCGCGACCATGAAGGTCGCGGTCACGACGAGCTACGACGACATCGCCGGCGAGACCGAGCGCATCCTCCTCCGCGGTTTCCGTCTCGAGGACGCGGAGGACATGCTCGAGATGTACCGCGACCCGGAGGTGATGCACTTTCTGTCCCCGATGCAGCCGCTGTCGAGCATCGACGAGCAGCGCGCTGCCGTGCACCGCATCCGCGAGAAGTACGTGGCCCTCGAAGGCCGCTACGGTGCCTATGCGGTGGTGAACAAGGCCGACGGTCGCGTCGTGGGCACGGGGCTGCTCAAGGTCGCGCCCGACACCGAGGGAAAAGACTCCGACGACGTGGAGATCGGATGGCACCTCGTGCGTCGCCTGTGGGGTCGAGGCTACGCGACCGAGATGGGCCAGCTCATGATGAAGCGCGCCGAAGAGGTGATGAAGCTCGACCGCGTCATCGCCATCGTGGACGCAGGCAACACGCGTTCGGCGAAGGTCGCAGAGCGCATCGGTATGACCCGCAGTGGCACGACGACCGCCTACTACGAGGGGGGGCCCTACGACCTCTGGGTGAGACGGTTCGACTGAGGCCGCCTGGTCGAACGTCCGACGTACGGTAGGGTGGACGGCGATGACTCAACCAGAAAACCGTGCCCCCCGCCGTGTCCGCGTCGCGTCCGTCCAGTACTTCCTGCGCAAGGTGCAGCGCTACCAAGACTTCGTGGACCAGGTCGAGGGCCTGGTGGCCACGGCGGCCGACTATCGCTGCAGGTTGGTCGTCTTTCCCGAATACTTCACCCTGCAGCTCCTGACCCTCAAGGACACGCGGCGTCCGGTGCCCGAGCAGGTGCGCGACCTCGCGCGGGACGCGCCCCGCTTCGTCGAGACCATGGGCGGGTTGGCCAAACGATACGGGATCCACATCGTAGCCGGCACGACCCCGGTCATCGGCTCGGACGACGAGACGCTGACCAACGAGTCCTTCTTTTTCAACCCGAGCGGCGAACACGCCGTGCAGGGCAAGATGCACATGACGCGTTGGGAAGACGAGGAGTGGGGGATGACGCCTCACGATGGCCTCAAGGTCTTCGACACCGCCTTTGGCAAGGTGGCCATTCTCATCTGCTACGACGTCGAGTTTCCCGAGCTGGCCCGCGAGGCCGCGCGCCGCGGCGCTTACATCATCGTGACCCCGAGCTGCACCGACGATCGCAATGGCTTCTTGCGGGTGCGCTATTGCGCGCATGCCCGGTGCGTCGAAAACCAACTCTACGTGATCCACTCCGGCACCGTAGGCTCGTTGCCGCAGATCCCGGCCATCTCTCTCAACTACGGCGAGGCCGCCATTCTCACGCCCTGCGACTACCCTTTCGCGCGCGACGGCATCCTCCGTGAGGGCATCGCGAACCAGGAGTCGATGATCATCGGCGACATCGACCTCAGCCTCGTAGCCGAGGCGCGGGAACACGGCTCCGTGCTGCCCCTGCGCGACAGCCTCCGGGCCAAGGTGGTGGCCGAGCGCTGCGAGCTGGTCGAGCTCTCGAGCTGAGCGCTGCGGATCTGACGTAGCTGGGACGGGGTGGCCCTCCATCTCGTGCAAAGCTTGACCCCAGTCGGCCTTCGGCGTCTCATGCGAGCGTGAACAAACTTGCCGTCGCTGCGCTCGCCACTGCCCTAACGGGCTACACGCTTCCCGCTCAGGCCCTGGTATGGGGTGGTTTCGACACGACCCGCGTCAACTACCCTGACGGTGTGCTCAGCGGTGCCGCGCACGATGACCTCCGGACCGTCATCCTCGCCGCGGGCGATTCCGTAGGAGCCCTCACTGGCACCATCAACGCCAACTATCTCGCGTCCATCGACGTGTTCTACACGTCGCTGCTCACCAACAACAACGTGCCGCTCACGGCAGCGGAGCAGACAGCTTTGTCGACGTGGGTGCAGGGCGGCGGCGTACTCGTCATCTCCGCGGACATCTTCAACAAGGCGGGCTACGACAGCTTCGGCGCGTTCGTCGGGGTGGGAAGCTTCGCCGATGCCCCGGATGGGCCTTTTGCGTTTCCCGGCGTTCATCCCCTGACCACCAACGTCACGGACATCGATCCGGCGACGAGCGTCTCGTTCACCTACAACGCGGCGAATACGACGCTCCTCATCACCAACAGCGGGGCTCCGTGGGCGGCCGTGCTCGACAACACCTCGGGCTACACTGGAGGTGGCTGCGTGTTGGTGCTGGGCGACCACAACATCTTCACCGATAATTTCATCAACAACGTCGACAACCTCACGATGGCCACCAACATGGTGGGCTGGGTGAGCTCCTGCCAGGGGCTCGGACAAGGGGAGGCATGTCTGAACGACGCCACATGCCTCAGCGGGTTCTGCGTCGATGGCGTCTGCTGCGATAGCGCCTGCGGCGCGGGTGCGACCGATGATTGCCAGGCCTGCAGCGTCGCCGCTGGGGCCACCACCGACGGGACGTGCGCTCCCCTCGCTGCGGCTACCGAGTGCCGGGCTGCCGCCGGGGACTGCGACGTTGCCGAGGCCTGCGATGGAACGGCGACGACGTGTCCGGCCGACGCGCTCACCGCAGCTGGTGTCGAATGCCGGGCCTCGGCCGATCTGTGCGACGCGGCCGAGGTCTGCGACGGGCTGTCCGCCGCGTGCCCCGTCGACGTCGTGGCCACGGCGGGAACGGAGTGCCGTGCTTCGGCTGGCGACTGCGATGTGGCCGAGACCTGTGATGGGACCACGGCCGCTTGTCCCGCTGACGCGGTCGCAGCAGCGGGAACCGAGTGCCGGACCGCAGCCGGAGCCTGCGATGCGGCCGAGACGTGCGATGGAACCGCGGCCAAATGTCCGGTTGACGGCTCGGCCCCCGATGGCACGTCTTGCGACGACGGAGACGCGTGCACCGGTACTGACGTGTGCAGCGCCGGCATGTGTGGAGGCGAGGACATCTGCGGCAGTGGTGGCGCCGGCGGAACCGGAGCAGGGGGCTCCACCACCAGCACGACCTCGGGGAGTGGTGGAGGTGGCGACGACACGGTCGCGTCTGGCGGGTGCAGTTGCACTGCGGTCGGTACAGACGACGACGTCGATGGGCTGTGGCTCGCGCTCGGGTTGGCCCTCGCAGTAGGCCGACGTCGTGTTCGCGGCGAGGGGTCAAGCCGCGCGGAGCGCGCTTAGCCGCAGTGCCGGGCCGATGAGGCCGGCCGGATGAAGATCTGGCCTCTCTCTCTCTCGTCGGCCCGCCTCAGCAAGAGGCAAGTCGGCGCGGGTTGCTCGGGCGCGTTCGCGCCAAGATGGCGAGCAGGGAGAGACGGGTCAGGTTGAGGTGGCCGAGCGTGCGGTCGACGGCGACGAAGACCAGCGCCTCTTTGCTGGCATCGAGCGGGATGGCGAGGTGAACTTGATCGCGAAGCGATACGGCGAACTCGCCGATGCTCGGATCGCCGCCAGCCCTTCGCAGCACGCCCGACTCGAGGACGGCGCTGCGCGCATAATGGGTGGCGAACAGGTCGACGTCGAAATCGCTGCGCTTGCACTGGCTCTGGAGGACGGTGGCGCCATCGAGACTCACGACGGCGCAGGCGAAGGCGCCAGCGATGCCGAGCGCGGCCTCGACGACCGCACTGGCCACGTCGCGACCGGGGGGCTCGTTCAGCGCCCCCGAAGGCGGGGCAGCTTCAGGCTCGATGAACCCGTCGAGCGTTTGAAGCACGGCCCGTGAGCGTCGCCCCGACTGGGGACCACGCTGTGACGTGCCGCCGATGGCCGGCGGAGGGGTGGGGAAGACCCCGCTCGGCCGCAGCGTATCGGGACCACGATCTTCTTCACCTGAAGGAAGTTCTTGGCAGCTCGACAGACTCGTCACGGATTCTCCACGATCTCCCCCCAGTATCCAGGTTCGGGCCATGGGCCATACAAGCGCAAGCCCAAAACTCACCCCCGAGGGGTGACGTTGGTTTCCCATTTTTTGACGATGAGGCGTCGAGGTTGGGTCGATCAGGAACGTCACATTCTGAAACAACTCGGCGGCCGTGCAGCTGGGGGGTCGGGCCACCATGCTCGCTCGCGAGTTCGTGCGTCGCGTGGGGACCCGCGTCTACTTCACGGCGAAGCCCAAGGACAGGTTGAGCGCGTGAATGAAGTTGTCGTTGAAGCCGTCGCCGAACTCCGACGACAAAGGCTCCGAGCCGGGGCCCCGCGCACCGCCCCCGAGGTAGCGGAGGTTGACGTAGGCTTCGGCGAAGTTGGTGGGTGAGTAGCCCGCACGGATGGATGTATCGAAGAAGAGGCCCAGCACCGAGCCCTGGTCGCTGGGGAAGCGGATGCCGATGCCATCGATCTCGGTGCCGATGAAGACGTCGTTGTCGAAGGTGTAACGGCCTCGGACCTTGAGGAGCGGCACCGGGCCGAGGTTCTGGCTGGTGCGCTGGAGGCTGCCGTCCAGCGACGAAAACTCGAGGTTGGCGACGCGGAGCTGAAGCGAGAGCCCGATGGCGAGCTCGTCGTCGGCTTCGGGCAAGAAGTCGTAGAGGTAGCTCAGTCGGTAGAAGTCGAACCCATAGCGAAACTGCATGGGGGTGCCCGCAGGGAAGGTGAGCCCATTCGCGCGAAAGTCGTCCGTGAGCGTGGCGCGGGTTCGGAGGTCGATGGGTTGGTAGAGCAGGACGACGCGATGGTGGCGGAACAGCTCCAGCTCAGCCGAGATACGCCAGCTCAGGAAGGCTGAAGCCTGCCCGCCATCACGCTGAAGGTTGAAGTCGGTCCCGTCGCTCCCGCCCTGGTAGCGATGCTTCAGGATGAAGAGCGCTCCGAATTCCGCGACGGGCAACACCCGCACGTCGGCGTCGGGGTGGTTGAACGAGAAGCGCCGGATGCCCTCCACCGTGGATTCTGGATCGGGCCTGGCCAAGATGATCGGCGACGGAGGGGAGGAGGTAGCCGTGGGAGCAGTTGGCGCCGGAGGTGGTGCGAGGGTCGGGTCGGTCGCCTCCTTGGCGGGTTCGACCACGGGCATGGCCATCGGCGCAGGGGGTGGGGGCTCGGAAGGAGACGCGGGCGTTGGGTCGTCTGCCGCGGGACGTTCTGCAGGGGCTTCGGGGGCGGCCACCGGGGGCGGCTCGGGCGCCTGCGCCCATGCGCGTGGCCATGCGAGCCAACTCAGCCCAAAGAACGTGGCGAAGAGCTTCGACGTGTATCGGCGCACGTCATCTCCGTAACCAGCGGCGACCGCGGGTCAACTGAAGGCGCAGATTCGGTAACCGTTGCTCGCGGCTCGACGTAGGGCACGACCATGAAGCATCGCATCCTTGCCTTGATCGGCTCCGGGCTGCTCGTTGCCGGCTGCACGGCCGACGCGGGGGAGCCCCTCGACGTCGCCGGGGGGACCGACGACGTCACCGCCACCAGCGGTGGGGGCCCGAGCACTGGCGCCACGACGGGAAGTGGAGGCATGCCGGCCGGAGCCGAGACGACGGCGCAGTCGTTGGCCCGACAGCAGCAAGAGAACGGGTGGGGGCCGAGCTTCTGCCGCGAAACCCCCGACGGTGTCACCGAAGGCCTGGGCGACGAGCAGCGCGCCCCCAGCGACCTGACCTTCAGGGACTGTGAAGGTCATGACGTCGATCTCGCCGAGCTCTGCGGCGCCGACGCGGTGTGGTTGTTCTTCGCCCATGCCTGGTGCCCATCGTGTCGCAGCACGGGAAACCGCGCCGAGATGCTGCACGACGGTTTCGCGGGCCGGAACGTGGCCAGCGTGCAGATCGTGGTCGAGGCCGGCGGTGGTGGCCCCGCCGACGAGGAGCTCTGTCAGCGCTGGCGCGACGACTACGAGCAGGGCGATGTGCTCACCCTCTTCGACCCCTACGGCCATCACACGCCTTTGGTCGAAGGTGGCTACACGGCGCTCAACGTGGTGCTCGACGAGAACCACGTCATCACGCCCAAGTTCCACGGCTCCGACGGCCCGACGATCGAGACAGCCATCGAGACCGCGATCGCCCGCTGAGACGTCGGATAGAGGTATCCTCGGAGGCCCTCGGGTGGTCCGGGTCATATCCCGTCCCGTCGACTCGTTCTCATCCTCTCGCCTCGCCTCCTCGACGACGTCGAGCGCTTCTGGCGCTAGGCACTCGTCCGAAGGGACGCATCTGCCTCATCGTTTCTTGTGTTCGGATGTGGCGAATAATCTACTTCGTTTTATCCTGCTTACCTCCACGGCGGGCGCGGGCCATATCCATGGGAGGAGGTCGATGGAGATGAGCCAACGAGGAAGCTGGATGGTCGTTGTCGTGGCCTTGACCGGGTGTGGCGACGTGGTCGTCGGACCTGCGGGTGACGGCGATGCGACGACGACGAGCGGTGTCACCACGAGCACGGGGGCCGTGGGGGGGGCCACGGTGTCGAGCAGTGGTCAGGGCGGTGTCGGCGGCGCTGGAGGTGGCATGGGTGCTGGGGGCCAGCCTGCGGGCGGAGCGCCGCCACTATCCGAGGCGTGCGCGGCGACCCAACACGTCGTTCTCAGCGCTCCGACCATCGTCGCCGGCGGAGACGACGTGCTCAGTCCCGGCGAGGTCGGCTCCCTTCAGGTCACGTTGACGAGTCCGGTCGAGCACCACTTCTACCCGGGGATCGTGGTCCGGACGGATCACCCGGACGTCATCGTGGGCGAGAACTGGCTCTTTGGCCTTCTTCCCAACGAGCCGGTATCCCTCGGCGTCTCCCTCGAGGCCAAGGCATCGGTTCCCGTGGGAACCGTGGTGCAGCTCGACATCGAGGCAGCCACCCTGAACGAAGACTGTCCCGGCGTGCATGCCATCACCCACGTCGTCGTCGTGCAGTAGGTCTCCCGACGAGGACCTGCTCCGGCGGGAAGGTTGCAACACCACCGCCGAACGCCCACGCTGAGCGCGTCAGTCGCAGCCCGTCGGTCCGCAGCTGGCACCGTCGTCTTCGACGGAGAGCTCCGAAGAGGCGACGGCGTTCCAGGCCTGATCGAGCATGCCGTGGAGGATCTCGGCCGGTTGGGCTCCCGAGACGCCGAAGCGCTGCCCAGCGACGAAGAACGGCACACCCGTCACGCCGATGGAGCGCGCCGCGGCCTCATCGGCGCGAACGCGGTCGGCCATGGCGTCGCCTTCCAGCAGCGCCACCACCGCCGGTTCGTCGAGCCCCTGCTCGACCGCGAGCTCGCAGAGCACGTCCCGCTCGCCGATGGCGCGGCCCTCGTGCAGGTACGCCCGGAACAGCCGCTCCTTGAGCGCGTTCTGGTGGCCGCTCTCGTGCGCGAGGTGCAGCAACCGGTGCGCGTCGAAGGTGTTGCCGGGCCGAATGCGATCGAAGCGCATGTCGAGGCCATCTCCGGCGGCCACCGACGTCATGCGGTCGACCATCTGCTGTGCGCCGTCCTTCGTCGTGCCGTACTTTCGGGCGAGCCGCTCGATGAACGGGGGATCGGGGGGCAAGACCCGTTCTGCGCTGGGGTCGAGCTCGAAGGAGCGCCAGCGAATCTCGACCTGGTTGGCGTGTGCGAAGTCGGCCAGCGCTGCTTCGAGATGGCGCTTGCCGATCCAGCACCAGGGGCAGGCGATGTCGGACCAGATGTCGAGATCGAGTTTCATGTGCAAGGCTCGAGTGTGGCTCATGGGGCGCCACCCGCAAGCTCAGCGCCACGTGCGTATCGGGCGGCGAGCATCGCACACACGATGAGCTGGATCTGGTGGTAGACCATGATCGGCAGCACGATGGCGCCGAGGCTGCCTCCGGCGAACATGATCTTGGCCATGGGGATCCCCGTGGCGAGCGTCTTCTTCGAGCCGCAGAAGACGATGGTGATCTCGTCCTCGCGCACGAAGCCGAGCCGGCGGGCGACGAAGGTGGTGAGGACCAAAACCACCGCGAGCAGCACCACCGCGATCGCCGCCACGCCCAAGAGGGCCGGGGTGGGGGTGTTCGACCAGAGGCCGTCGTGCATGGCAGCGCTGAACGCGGTGTAGACGACGAGGAGGATGGTGCCGCGATCTGTGACCTTGAGCAGCGCCCGGTGACGATCGACCCATGCGCCCACCCAAGGTCGAAGCAGGTGACCGCCGAGGAAGGGGACGAGGAGCTGGAGGCAGATCTTCAGCACGGCCTCGGTGGGGTCAGCCATGGCGCCACTGGTTCCCGCGAGCATGCCCATGATGGCGGGGGTGAAGAAGACGCCGAGGAGGCTCGACAGCGAAGCCGCGCACACTGCTGCCGAGACGTTGCCGCCCGCCATGGACGTGAAGGCGATCGACGACTGAACCGTCGATGGGAGCGCGCAGAGAAACAGCACACCCAGCAGCAAGTCGGGGGTGAGGTGTCCCCGCAGCAGAGGCTGGCTCGCCATTCCGACGGCCGGGAAGGCGACGAAGGTGAAGGCCAGGATCACCAGGTGCAGGCGTACGTTCGAGGCCCCGGAGACGATGTCTTCCCGGCTCAGCTTCGCGCCGTGCATGAAGAAGAGCACTGCAATCGCCACGTCGGTGATGACATCCATGACCCTGGCCCCGCGTCCCTCTACGGGCAACACGGACGCCAGGCCCACCGTGCAGAGCAGCGCAATGGTGAAGGGGTCGATGTGGAGCCTGCGCCACCAGGACGACGCAGTCTCGGAGGGCTCGGCCATAGACGTGCCCTGACGTACCCCATGGCCTCTAGCTTGTCGAACGCCCTCCTGGCGAAAGCTTCCGCACGTCTTTGCCTTCCGTCGAGAGGCGACGCGCGAGACGCAGCTCATGCGACGACAGCGCCACGATGATGGCCATCTCGCCGAGGAAGTAGGCCACGGCGAGCGGGGTGACGGCGCTCGCGTAGATCAACAAGATCGCTGCCGTCACCACCGTGTAGGTGAGGTTGACGTAGGCGATGTGGCGCAACGACGCGGGGCTGCCCGTGCCTGTGAGGTGACGGCCCAGCGAGAAGGCGGCGAAGCCTAGGGCCACGCCGCCCAGCATTCTCAAGACGAAGACGGGGAGGCCGATCCACGGTTGGAATGCGGGGAGCACCACGCCGACGCCGAACGCCGATAGCAGGGCCCCGATCCCGTCGACGAGGAGGAGCGAGGTGGTGCCGAACAGACGCTGTAGCCGCGGCTTCATGGTGCAAGCATGCCCCGAGCGGGTGGTTGGGACTTGAATGAAACGCGGATTCTGCTGGGTTACCCTGTGGTCATGTCGCCCGTGATAGCTTCGGCACCATGAGCGTGTTGCGAAAGTTCGTCGTGGGCCTGTTCCTCGGGAGCGGGCTCGTCGCAGGGGCGTGGCCGACCATGGCGGCGGCTCAGCAGGTACCTCTTCAGACTACGCAGTTCAGCAAGAAGAAGTTCAAGGCGGGGGATGCGCGGGTTCAGCGTTCGCAGATGCAGATGAACCTGACCATCAACGTCGCTGGCCGTACGGCGACCACCTCGTCGAGCAAAGACGAGCACAAACGCGAGACCGTCCTCAAAGTGAACGGCGAGGGCGTGCCCATCAAGTTGAAGGTCCACTACCTGCGGAACGCGGAGCAGAGCCGCACCGGCGGCCAAACCAAGACCGAGACGTTGCCGACCGCAGGAAAGACCTACGTGCTCGAGCGGCGGGGCGACGCCACGGTGGTGACGACGCCAACCGGGCAAGCGCCGCCGGAGGATGAGGTCGAGGCGGTGAAGAAGGACTACCGCCGCTTCGGCAAGCCGGATGAGGTTGGCAAGTCGCTCCCAACCCGACCTCTGAAGCCGGGGGAGCGGATCCCGGAGATGGAGAAGGCACTCGCCGAGTCCTTCGCCGATTCGTCCGAACGACCCGCGAGCATCGAGAAGACGAAAGTGGTCTTTCGCGGCCGTGAGGGTGGGATTGGCATCTTCGACGTATCCCTCACCATGGTGATGGCGGAGGGACCCCTGGTGCTACGGATGCCCATTCACGGTCCTCTTCGCGTTCGCATCGCCGATGGATGGACCGACAAGGTCGAGATGAGCGGACCCATCCAGGTCTCCTCGAAGGGCACCAGCGGCCCGGCGATTTCGGGGCAAGGTGACGTCAGGATCGTCACCACCTCGACCTACCCCTGAACCGTCTGTTCGACCTCAGCTCGGTCTCGCTCTCGGGGAAGCGTCCCCGCCTCGCCGCCGCGGCGGTCAGCTCGCGTCGGGCTTCGGGGTCTTGTCGGTGCTCTCGGGGAGCTTCGGCTCCGCGATGTAGTCCTTCGGCAGGTCCCCGGTGAGGGCGTTGAGGAAGGCGAGGAGGTGCTTCTTCTCCTCCGCGGTGAGGGTCTTGCCCAGCTGGTGCTTGGCCATCATGTCGACGGCTTTGCCGAGGTCGGCCACCGAGCCATCGTGGAAGTATGGACCCGTCTTGGCGATGTTGCGCAGGCTCGGGACCTTGAAGAACATCTTGTCCTCGTCCTTCTTGGTCTCATTGAAGCGGCCGAGGTCTTTCTGGCTCGGCCAGGGCTCGACCAAGCCGAGCTTCTGGTAGAGCTTGCCGCCGACGGCGGAGCCGTTGTGGCAGGTGGTGCAGCCCACCTCCACGAACACGGCGAGGCCCGTCTTCTCGTCGTCGGTGAGGGCCTTGTCGTCGCCTGCGATGAACTTGTCGAAGCGGCCGGGCGTGACGAGCTTGCGCTCGAATGCGCCGATGGCGGCTGCGGCGTTGTCGAGTGTGACGGGATCCTCGGCGTCGGGGAAAGCCTTCTTGAAAGCTTCGACGTACTCGGGCATCGAGGTGAGGGTCTCGATGATGGACTCGGGGCCGGCCATGGCCATCTCCACCGGGTTCATCATGGGCCCGGAGGCTTGGGCCTCGACGGTCTCGGCGCGTCCGTCCCAGAACTGCGAGAGGTGACCAGCGGCGTTGTAGACGGTCGGCGAGTTGCGGTCGCCGTGCTGCTTCTTGTGCCCTTCGCTGGTGGGCTGGTTGTCGACGCCGTACTTCGCGAGGTCGTGGCAAGAGTTGCACGAAAGGTCGTGGTTCTTGGACAGACGCTTTTCGAAGTAGAGCATCCGACCGAGCTCGACCTTCTCGGGCGTGATGGGGTTGTCCTTGCTCTCGAACTGCTCAGGCAGTTTGGCGAAGACAGACAGGTGCTTGCTGCGATCGAATTTCGGGAGCTCGGCCTTTGCGGAGCCCGTGGCGGACGCAGTGGCCGACGGCGAGGCGCCCGGCTTGGACTTTCCAGAGTCGCCACATCCGGCCACGAGGGCAGCAGAGGCGGCCAAGCAACAACCAGCGAAGATGTACTTGTTCATGAGTCTGAGCCGGTGTTTAGAGTCATTCTAAGGCGGTCGTCAACTCCTACGTCGGCCAGGATCGCGTTGCCCTGACGCCGAAACGCTCGGCTATGCTTCGCGTCGTGGAACTCGAGCCCGGAGCGCAGCTGGAATCGCGCTACCAGGTCACGGAGCTGCTCGGCCGGGGGGGCATGGGCGAAGTGTGGCGTTGCCGGGATCTGGCTCGCGGCTGCGACGTCGCCATCAAGATGGTGCGCAGCGACGAGCACGGCCCCGACCGCCGCCGCCTCTTCTACGAGGAGGTGATGGCTACGGCACACCTCGACCACCCTGCCATCGTTCGCGTTCTCGACGTGTTGCAGCCCGGAAGCGACCTCGCACTGGTGATGGAGCTGCGCCCCGGCGTTCCTCTGCGGCAGCTCGGCCGCACATCTTGCGCGACGGCGTTTGCGCTCTTGAAGCGGGTGCTCGAGGCCCTCGCCTACGCCCACGCTCGCAACGTGCTGCACCTCGACGTCAAGCCCGGCAACGTGGTGGTCGACCTCGACACCGAGGAGGCCACACTGCTCGACTTCGGCATCGCGCGCATGTGGCGCGCCGACGCCGACATCCCCTTCGAGGCGCGCGGCACCCCCGCCTACATGGCCCCGGAGCAGGTCGCCGAGGCGCCGGGAGCGTTGGGGCCATGGACCGACCTCTACGCCTTCGGGGTCATGACCTACGAGCTGATCGGTGGGAACCGCCCCTTCGAGGACGCCAACCCCGCCTTGCGCTTGGGTCGCGAGCCACCTCGTCTCGACGCGGGCGCTCTCGGCCTCGACGCCCGACTCGGGGATCTGCTGATGGTGCTGCTCGCACCTCGGGTCGAAGACAGGCCAACCCACGCCGCCGACGTGCTGCATGCGCTGAAGACGATGTCGACGCTTGGTGCCGTTCGTGGCTACGGGCGAACCCAGCGACAGGCCACGGCGGCGACCCAGGCTGCACGCATGACGGAGACGGCGTCGTCCTCGCAGGACCCACCGTCGAGCCGCCGCGAGCGTCAGCTCGACCCCGTGCCGCTGTCGCGGCTACGCCAGCGCCGTGTCTCCAGCCCCGTGATGCCGGCGGTGGTCGACGTGACGCCTGGCAGCGACGCCCTCTTCGGCCTGCGCGAGTCGCCCGTGCTCGGTCGCTCGAAGCTGAGGCTGGACCTATGGAAAGCCGTGCAGGCATCACGCCACGAGCAGCGCCCCGTGGTGGTGCTGCTGAGCGGCGGGCCGGGGCAGGGCAAGAGTCGTCTCGCTCGCGACGTGATGGAACGCGCGCACCAGACGGGGCTCGCGCACACCGCCTGGACGACGTGGTCGCACGGCGGTGCGAGCAACGAGGGGCTACGTGGCCTGTTGGAGAGTGCAACGGGAAGCGGCGGCGTGCACGGCGACGACCTCGACGCGCACCTTCGACGATGGGCGCGGCGCTATCCCGGCGATGACGAAGCGCGGTTCTGCAACGATGCGCGGCTCTTCCTCGACCACCAAGGTCGACAGACCGAAGCGGACCTGCCGCTACGGGTCACGACCGAGGCCCTTCGTCGTCTTTCGGTCTCGCGCGGGGTGGTCGTCGTGCTCGACGACGTGCATTGGGCCGGTGATTCGGCGGCGGCGCTGGTGTCGCGACTCCGGGAGTTGGAGGGCGCGGTGGCCGTGGTCGCGACGGCACGTGAAGATCGCACCGAGCTCGAGGCCGACCTTCAGCGGCGTCTCGACGACCTCGACGCGGAGGCACTTCGTGCCTTCATCCGCGGTCAGATCGACCTCGAGGACGAGCCTCTCGAGGAGCTCGTATCGCTGGCCGAGGGCAACACGCTGCGGGCGTCGGAAGCGCTTCGCGACCTGGTGGAGCGCAATGCGCTGGTCCGGGCCGGCGTGCGCTACTCGCTGAAGTTCGACGACCTCCCCCTGACCTGCGACCTGGCCACGCTGTGGGGGCGGCGGCTCGACCGGGCGGACATCGATCCCGCCGACCTCGCCGCCCTCGCCCTCTTGCGTCCGCGTGTGAGCGAGCCCCTGTTCGACGCCCTACGAAGGCGCGCGGGACCCGCGATGAGGCGCGCGGTGCGGAGGGCTTTGCGGCACGGTCTGCTCAAGAAGCGGCACGGTGATCTGCATTGGGCCCACGATGGCCTCCGCGCGTTCGTGGTCGATCGGGTCGAGCCGAGCGTCAGGCCCGAGCTCCACCGCATGGCGGCCGAGGCGCTCGCGACCCAAGGCGAGCACGAGGACGTGCAGGCGGAGCGCGCAACGCATCTCTACGCCGCGGGGGATCGCGCCGAGGCTTGCGCGGCGCTCGTCGAGGCCATTGGGTTCAGCCTTCAGGCCGGTGACCGCGCAGGGCGGGCCGAACGTGCCGAGCGCCTCCTTGCGTGGGCGCCCAAAGATGCCACGACGTCCTACCGGGCCCGCGCGCTGGTCGAGCTCGGCCACGTG
>JAUHZF010000509.1 GCA_030426145.1 Polyangia bacterium | reverse complement strand
AGTCCGTCTACGGGGCCGGTGAACTGCAGAACAGCACGGAACGATGGGGATACGAGTTCGGGGAAGGGAAGGGCGTCTCCGACCGAAGCTCTCGAATTCAGCACGACATGCGTCGTCGACCTGTCCCGCACTTCGCTCGGCGTACCAACCCACGTGTACCCTGAAAGCTCGATCTCGCCCTCACCGAAATGCCTGAGGTCACCGACTGCGGCTCCTAGCGATAGGTAGTCACTGTTCTTGCGGCAGTAGAGGCCGAGGGCCACGTGAAGAGAGTCAAATTCCAGCGCAGCGTGTTCCGGGGTGGACCCATAGGGACTCATACTCAAAGTGGCATGGCAAGAACCATCCTCGGGTTCAGTCGTGGGCGACGAGGTGCTCATCATCGGGAGCCGAGATCCCCGCCAAACAACACCTTCATCGGAGGTCCCCACAACCAGGAAGTCCACGTAGGAGCATGCCACTTGCTCCTCGGCGCACGCAGATGAGCACAGTGATAAGCAGACCAACAGAAGCCGGACCCATTCAAGATGGCACTTCCGAAACAGGAGAGCGTCGGTCATGAGTCATATGCCGAAAGTGCTCTGCAAGGGTATCACGAAGACATGCGCCTAAGTGCATGCAAGCATCTACAGATGCCCGCCACCCGAACCCCACTTTGGAGGATGCAAGCAGCGTGCGCTCAGTGGCGACCTTTCGTACGAGGCTTGATGGCCTCAAGGCGGGAGTAGTGGACGTAGAGGGCAGATGCTACGTCGGGGGACGCCAGAAGTGACTTCCTTACGCAAACAACGTTCCATTGGTACCGGGATTGAAAATCGCGCGCGATGGGCACAAGACCCGCTTTGAATAGCTCTTCAAGAACTCGGGTGCTCAGCCACTGGGAAGCCCAGTACTCTCGGTCTTCGACCTCGATGAAGACGGCACACGCGTTCCGAAGAGTTTCCGGTGCTCCGCCTAGAACTTCTCTAACGGCTCCCTCGACATCGACCCACAGCGCACAAGTGCTTGTGGGGTGTTCTGCCAACACGGTGTCCAAGGTCGTTGCCTCAACTTCTACCTTGATATGACCAGGGTCATAGTTCTCGTTCTTGAGCAGCGAGCCCTGGCCGTCGGCGGAGGGGCGTCCGTCATCTGTTCGTCGAACGTTGAAGGAAACCTGGCCAGGCTTCGTGGCCAACGCGATGTTCCGGTAGGAGACGCCAACTTTGGCGTAGTCGGTCTTGTTGGTAAAGCGCTTGTGAGTGTAAGGGTTGGCCTCGAAGGCGACCACGGCGGAGTTGTCGGGAAGCAGACGTCGCGCTCTCAAAGAGGCATCTGCGGCTTTTGCGCCGGCCTCTATGAATAGGTCGGGCGAGAATCGCGACACGAGGTCAAAAAACAAGTCCTCAAGTTCTCGCACGGAAACCTCTCGTCCCGAGCGAGACGTGAGGTCGAACACGGACGACGTCGCCGCATCAAGAAGACTCACTGCCTGCGTGAGTCGTGTGGAAGACGGCCCACGCAACGCAACGTACCCTAGCGCCGAAAGGCAAACTGCAACCTTCCGGTACGGTGGCAACTTGGAGATTCGGCGCATCACCATCCAAGACGTGAGAGTCATGCTTGGGGCACGTTACTAGGCGATGTAGGCGAATTCACGGGGAATCTGCTGGCGGCATTCGGAGCTCTTCTTCGTGAACCTTGGCCCGCTGGACGTCGCCACGCGTTCATCGCTCTTTTCCCCCACCGGGAGGACTTCTGAGATGGGCCACCGTCCTGACCATCCATCGGGCCATGGACCGCTGGATCGACGCCTTCCCCCATCATCTTCGCCTCGAGCAGGCGAGCGCAGAGAACACCATCCGCGGCGACGGCCATGACTTGGCCAAGCTCGCGGCCTTCGCGGCCGAGCACGGCGCCAGCATCGACGCTCCAAGAGGCCGATGGGCCGAGGAGGACCGTCGAAGGATTGTGGCGTCGCTCCCTTTACGGCGCGACCGCGGCGACACTAAGCTCGCGGAAAGGTGGAGACGCTTCAAACGCGAATACAGCGCGAGGGGCCGCTCGATGCAGCTGATGCCGTGGGCTGGATGGTCCGACTGGCGAAGCGCATCGAGGAGCTACACCGGATGGGAGTGGCCCACGGCAGCCTCTCGGCCTCGTGCGTCCTCACGATGAATCGCAGTCCGCAGGGGAGAGGCGAGATCGCCGACGTGCGAGAAGCCGCCATGCGGCCCTCCTTCCACTCGCCCGAGCGGCTGGGGGGGCAGGGGATCTCGCCCGCCGACGACACGTGGGGCGCCGCGGTCACGCTCTACTACCTCCTGACGGGCAATCTCCCGTTCCCCGGTGAAACCTCGCAGCAGATCCGTCAGCGCATGGCGGGGTCCCCGCCGGCCCCGCTCGCGGTCTTCGACGCCGGCGACGACGAGCTTCAGCAGCTGCTCGACCGCTTCCTCGCACGCGACGCCGGCCGGCGCAGCCACCGCCTTCTGGAGTTCTTGCAGGGGCTACAGCAGTGGCGTCAGCGGCACGGCCAGCCCGATCTGCCGGCGCTCGACGAAGCTTCCGATGACAGCTTCGGCGACGACGAAGAAGAGATCGCGACCGTCATGCGCGACATCGGCGATGTGCGCGAGCAGCTGCGGCAGCTTCAGCAGCAGCAGAAGCTCGGGTCGCCGACCGGTGCGCCCGCGCCCCGCCCGGGGGGGATACCTCGTCCGGGGGGCAGTGGGCCCGGGGTGCCTCCTCCGCGTGGCAGCGGTCCCGGGGTGCCACCTCCTCGCGGCAGTGGCCCCGGGATACCACCTCCTCGCGGCAGCGGCCCCGGGGTGCCTCCGCCGGCCGGTCGTCACCCCGGCTACCGAGGGGCGCCACCGCCCCCACCGCCGACCGCGGCCTTCGAGATCGACGACGACGACTCCGAAGACCAGTCGACGGTGCTCATGGACACGGAGGGCTCGTCGCTCGGCGATGCGAGCGCGGCTGCGGCGGCCGCGAAGAACGCCCAGTCTCCGCTCGCGTCTCCGCTGGGCGAAGAAGACGACGACCTCGGGGGCGCCGCCACGGTGCTGATGACCGACGACCTGGCCGGCATCGACTTCTCGAACGTTCCCGACCCCACCGGTGGTGAGCCGCCGCCCGGTCGTCGTGAGCCCGACTCGTTGCCCGCGCCGCCTCCGATCGACGACCCGATCACGTTCGGCGATGCGCCCGGGCTCGACGCCATCGAGAACTCGCTCGACGCGGCTGCAGCCGCCGCGCCCTCTTCCCCTCCGACGGCGATGCTGCCCGAGGGCTACCAGTCTGAGGTCGACCGGATTCTCGCCGGCCAAGTCGGCCACGCCCCCGCGCCCACGCCCGACCCGGTGCCGATGCCGGTCGAGGCACCCCCGAAATCGGGTGGTGCGGTGAGGGTTGCCCTGGTCGTCTCGTCGGTGCTGTTGGTGCTGGTCGTGGTCTGGATCGGTCTCCTGCTCGCAGAGCGGGCGGGTGCCGTCACGCTACCTTTCTGACGAGCCGATGTTGGAGCAGCTCGCCAATCCCGAGACCTGGGTCAGTCTGATCGCGCTGGCCTCCCTGGAGATCGTTCTCGGGATCGACAACATCGTCTTCATCGCCATCATGGTGCAGCGCGTCCCATCCCGGATGCGCAAGGTCGCCTACCGCGTCGGCTTGGGGGCCGCGCTCATCACGCGGTTGCTCTTGCTCTTCACCCTCAAGTGGATCGTCGGGCTCAAGGCGGATCTCTTCCACGTGCTGGGCCAGGGGATCAGCGGTCGCGACCTCGTGATGATCGTCGGGGGCGGCTTCCTGCTCTACAAGAGCTCGCACGAGATCTTCGAGAAGGTCGAGCTCAAGGATGACGAGGAGGAAGCGGAGGACGGGGACAAACGAGGCAACTTCGTCGGCGTCATCTTGCAGATCATGCTCGTCGACATCGTCTTCTCCCTCGACTCCGTGATCACCGCGGTGGGGATCGCCGACGAGCTCTGGGTCATGGCCACGGCCATGATCCTCGCCGTCATCGTCATGATGCTCTTCGCGCAGCCCGTGGGCGACTTCGTGACGCGGCACCCCTCGATGCAGATCCTCGCCCTCTCGTTCCTTCTCCTCATCGGGGTCCTGCTCGTGGCTGAAGGCTTCGACCAACACGTGAGCAAGGGCTACGTCTACTTCGCCATGGGGTTCTCCTTGCTGGTGGAGCTGGTCAACATGCGGCGCCGCAACAAGGTGCTGGCGGAACGGGAGCCGACGGACGTGGAGGGTGCCTCGTGAGGTGGTCGGCGATCGTCGTCGGTGCCGCGGTGCTGACCTGGGCTCCCGCCGCGTTTCCCTGAGGGCTCAGCCCCCCCGTCGGTCCGACGGGCGCAGTGCTCTCCTGTACCGGCGAAGAAGGCCATGAGGCGCCCGAACCGCCGCAGTTTCGCGTAGCCGCCAGCATGACGTGGTCGGCGACGCGGCTCGCCTTCAGCGGGGACGACAGCTTCGACGCGGACAGCGCGCGGCGGGCCACGGCGGCGTCGTTCGAGTGGCGCGCGCTCGATGGGCTCACCCTCACCGCGGGGGTGGGGGCCGCCATCGACGGTCGTCTCACGGTCGACGGGGTGCGTTCCGACCTCGGCGCCGGCCCCCTCGGCACCGTGGGCGTGGCCTACCGCATCGTCGACGGGGAAGGCTGGGTCCCCTTCGTGCTCGCCGGGGGCACGCTGTCGGCGAGCAGCGTGGGCACGCACACCCGCTTCTTCGACGGTCGAACCGAAGACGCCCGGCTCACCGCCGTCGACATGCGCGCCTCGATCACCGTGGGTGAGGTCTTCGCCAACGCTTTGGTGCCCTACGTGACCGCGCGAGGTTTTGGAGGACCGATCTTCTGGACCCGCGACGGGGCCGATGTGGTCGGCTCCGACAAGTTCCACTACCAGCTCGGCGCCGGCCTGCTCGTCACGGCCGGTTGGTTCGACGCCTACCTCGAGCTCGTGCCCCTCGGCGAACGCGCAGCGATTTTCGGCGCGGGAACGACGTTCTAAGCGCCCACGGGCGCAAGCGCTGTCACTTCGCACTGTGCCAGCGCAAGCGCGATCACTCGCTGAGCGTGATCGGGATGTAGGCGAGCCGCATCTTGCTGTACGTGCCTTCCTGGGTGTACCCAGCGAGGCCGTAGAGGATGTTCCACCAGTGGCCGCGTGGGGTCTCGCCGAAGGCGAACAGCGGGAAGAAGTGGAACTGCCACTCGGTGCCCTGAGGGGTCTTCTTCTCGCCGTAGTAGGTGTTGGCGATGACCTGATCGAGGCCCTTCTGATCCTTGAAGCGCCAGAACACTGGGGCGACCACCGTCGACCGACTGTTGGAGCTGGCGAAGTCGTAGAAGAAGGGCGCCAAGACCACGTGGGTCTTGTCGTAGGTGCGACCCGAGTAGAAGAGCGGATAGAGGTCGGTCTGCCAGCCGGTGATGCTGCGCTTGTGGCGGAAGAGCGGGGTTACCCACCACTCGCGGCTCAAGCCGTGGCGCTTGAACTGACCGTAGAAGGGGAAGATGGCGAGGTTGTCGCTGCGGTTGCTCGTCTCCCGATAGACGAAGGGAAACACGAGCCAGCGCTCGAGGTTCGCGTGGCCGAAGCTCTTCACGCGCGCGCCGAGCGATTCGAACTGCGCTTCCACGGCGGCGCGGTCGGGCAGGCCGTTGTGGCGGTGCTCGTCGAGGTAGCGGTGCCGCACGCC
>JAUHZF010000508.1 GCA_030426145.1 Polyangia bacterium | reverse complement strand
CCATCTCGGTGCGCCCGGGAGAGTCGGCACGCCGCGCGCAGCTCGCCCACTACGACGGCAACACCATCCTCGTCTGGGAAGAGACGACCCCCGAGAAGAAGGACCTTCGCCTCGTTTTGCTCGACCCGCGGGGTGAGCCGCTCGGGCCTCCCATCACGGTCGAGACGCTCGACGTCGACGACCGATGGACCGTACACACCAGCGATCAGGGCATCGCCGTCGCGTACCTCCGCATCGGTGATGATGACGGTCCCCCCGGCCAGCCGGGTGCGGCCTTCCTGCACGTGCTCGCCCTCGATGAGGACGGCACGCTCATCGGCACCACTTCCCCCGTGCCGATCACGCTGCCTCAAGGGGGATCCCCGTCGATCGCTTCCCTGGGGGGCGAGCCCCGCTCGCTCGCCATCGCTTGGTCCGGGCTCGGCCCCGAAGGCCTCGACGTGAGCTTCATCGCGCGCCTTCGGTGCGTGGATGGATCGTGAGGGCTCCAGCCTCGAGGAGGTAGGTGAGCCATGGATCGAGCGCGACCGCTTGCGTGATTCGCCCATTTGCCTACCATGTGGGACTCGGGGACCAGAAAGGAGCAGCAGGCGTGAGGCATTCAGCATGGATGGGGCTCGGCGCGCTCGCCTCGCTGGCACTGGGCCATTCCGCCCTCGCCGACGAGGCCCAGCTCGAGACACCGGTCAGCATTCACCAGCTCGAGGCGCAGCAGCATGCGGGCGAGACCTACGCGCCGCGCATCGTGCCCACGACGGTACCGTTGCGCACCAACGCGCCCTCGCGGGTCGTCTATGGCTACTACCCGTATTGGGTCGCAGATCTCACCACCATACGGTGGAACGCACTCACGCACCTGGCCTGGTTCAGCATCGACCTCGACGCCGACGGTGCCATCGTGGCGCGGCATGGATGGCCGGATCCTGACGTCGTGAGCACGGCCCACGCAGCTGGGGTTCGGGTCGACCTCACCTTCACCCTCTTCGGCGGCGCCGGCATTCAGAACCTCTGCAACTCGCCCTCGCGCCGCGCTTCGACGATCAGCACCATCGTCACCGAGATGGAGGCCGGCAACGCCGACGGCGTCTCGATCGATTTCGAGTTCGTCAACGGTGACACCCGCGCGGGCTTCGTTGCCTTCATCCAAGAGCTACGCGCTGCGCTCGATACCGCCGGTCATCCCGACGCCGAGATCAGCATCGCGGGACCCACGGTCGACTGGGGCAACGGCCTCGACATGCCTGCGCTGCTCGATGCGGCCGACTGGTTCTTCATCATGGGCTACGGGTACTTCTGGAGCGGCTCCAGTCATGCTGGCCCGACCGGTATGCTGCGGGTCACGCCCGAGTGGGCCCCCGTGCAGAGTCTCTCGATGCTCCGCACCATTGCGACCTACTCCACGCTGCTCACCGCCGAGCAGCGCCATCAGCTCATCTGGGGCGTTCCCTACTACGGCCGAGAGTACGTCACGGTCTCGGGCGAGTCGGGGGCGAGTGCGACCGATCAAAACGGCGCCGTCACCTACTCGGCCGCCATCACCGACCTCATGGGTGCGGTGGAGCCCCTCTACGACGCTGGCATCGAGAACCCGTGGTACCGGTGGCAGAGCGGCAACCAATGGCACCAGGTCTACTACGACGACGCACGCAGCCTCAGCGCCAAGTACGACCTCGCCTTCGCCCAGGATCTGGGTGGGGTGGGGATGTGGGCCCTCAACTACGACAAGCCCCACGCCGAGCTATGGGACCTGCTCGAAGACACGCTCCACGGCAGCGAGCCCTTGGCCGAGGGTCATCGCTTCGCACCCATTCCGATTCGTAGCTTTCCCTATCAGGACGAACGCGACACGCGTGAAGGCCCGTCGCACTACTTCAACCACTACAGCTGCGACCCGCTCGTGCCCGAGTACGGTCGCGAGTGGGTGTACCAGGTCGACGTTTGCCAGCCGGGGACCTTGCTCGCGAGTGTTCCCGTGTACGACGACCGCGACCCTGACCTGCACCTGCTGAGCAGTGCCGATCAGGACGCCTGCCTGGAGCGCGGCCACACCGAGCTCGAGGCGGAGGTGCAGCCGGGGAGTTATCTCCTCACCGTCGACACCTTCGTCGACACCCCCGTCGAGATGGCGGGTCCCTACGTGCTCGACGTCGACTTCGTCCCCCAGGCTGGCAGCGAAGGATGTGCCGACCACCTCACCTGTAGCGGCGGCAGCTGTGTGTGCGAGGACCCGGCACTGATCGACTGTGGGACGTGCGTCGATGTCGACGTCGACCCTGAGCACTGCGGTGCTTGTGGTCGGGCGTGTGAGGTAGGTGAACAGTGCGTCTCGGGCCGCTGTGAAGGTGATGCCGGTGAGGGGGGCGCGGCACCCACGCCCGCTGCCATTTCGGGCGACGTCGAGGCTGGTTGCGCTTGCCGCGCAACGGGCCAGCGTCGCGGACCAGGCGGGGCTTGGTCGATGATGTTGCTGGCGTTGGCGCTCGCGGCCCGGCGGCTGCGGCACTCGTCCTCGTCTGGGGATTAGGTCCCACGCGTCCGCGCAGCGTCTAAAAGGCGCTACCGGGCCGCCGGTGCGAGGGCCACGACGCTATAGGCGACCGCGGGTGCGCGTCCGGGATTGTGGTAGCCGTGCTTCTGGTCGCCACGAAAGACCACCACGTCGCCTGGCTCCAGAAGCCATCGCTCTCCAGACTCGGTCAGCTCTACCTTGCCCCGCTCGCACGTGAGGTACTCGCGTGTACCGGCGGTGTGGGGCACACCCGTCATTCGTGCGCCTGGCGACAGCTCCATTCTTTCGATGTCGAGCCCGGCCAGACCCTCGGGGAGCAGGCGGCGAACCATGACCGCACCGCGCTTGCGCACGAAGAGTTGGTCGGCGCGGTAGAACTTGGCGCTCGGACGCGGAGGGCCCAAGAGCTCTTCTAGCGAGACCGACAAGGCCCGCGCGACCTTGAGCAAGACCGAGAGGGTGGGGTTGGCGCCGCCCGACTCGAGGTTGGCCCAGGTCGGACGCGGTATGCCCGCCCGCTTGGCCACCTGTTGCTGAGTGAGTCCGTGCGCCTCGCGCAGCTGCCGCATGTTGTCGGCGAGATGCGCGGCTACTTCATCGTCCATGATGACATCTTGGAATCATGTCGGTGGAATATCAAGACGGATGAGGTGATGTCAGAAAGGGCGCATGGTTCAGGAACGAAAGGAACGATGAGCCATGGAGTTGAAGGGAAGAGGAATTCTGATCACGGGGGCGAGCCGCGGACTGGGGAGGGCGCTGGCGCTGGCCCTGGGCCGACGCGGCGCGCGGCTTGCGTTGGTCGCGCGGCGAGAAGAACCATTGACCGAGTTGGTCGACGCCTTGCGAAGGGACGGGGTAGAGGCCCACGTTCTCGTCGGCGACGTGGGTGACAAGGAAGCCATCGAGCCGTTGGTAGGCGAGGCGCGAGCTCTGGTGGGTCCCATCGACGTGCTCATCAACAATGCGAGCACCCTCGGTCCTACGCCATTGCGGCCATTGCTCGATACCGAGTGCGAGGAGCTGACGCGGGTGCTCGAGGTCAACCTCGTGGGGCCCTTTCGGCTCACGAAGGCGGTCGGCGGCTCGATGGCCGTGCGGGGCGAAGGCATCGTCGTCAACATCAGCTCGGACGCGGCGGTGGAGGCTTATCCCACGTGGGGGAGCTACGGGGTGGCGAAGGCCGCGCTCGACCACCTCACGCGCATCTGGGCCGCGGAGGTCGAAGGGGTGAGGTTCTGGAGTATCGATCCGGGGGAGATGGACACCGCCATGCATGCGGCGGCGCTGCCGGACGCCGACCCCGCGACCCTACGGCGACCGGAAGCGGTCGCGGAGGCTATCGTGGCGCGTCTCGTCGATGCGCGTAGGACCAGCGGTAGCCGGTTCGATGCGCTCGATGGCGTGCGCGCGGAGGTCGCGTGATGCGGCCGGCCCACGCGCCGCGCTACCCGCGCGATGACGTGCGACTCCTCATCGGCCCAGAGTCTGCGCGCGGGCAACCGAGACATGCGCGCGTGAGCGCGCTCACCGACGCGCTCGTGCCGGGCGACCTCGTGGTGCTCAACGATGCCTCCACGCTGCCCGGGTCCCTCGAGGCGCATCTCGTGGGCGACGAACCCTCGTCTCTCGAGCTTCGCCTCACGGGCCCTCCCGAAGGGGGACGGGTAAGGGCCGTGCTCTTCGGTCCCGGGGATTGGCGGCTCGACACGGACGAGCGACCCGCGCCACCGACGCTCTCGGTCGGAGATGTTCTGCAGCTTGCGGACGGCGCGCCGGCCCACGTGGTTGCCATCGACGACGTTCATCCACGGCTCCTCGAGCTCGACCTCGGACCTCGCGCCTGGCGCCGCATCTACCGCTGGGGTCGTCCGGTGCAATACCGTCACCTCGACGAGCCGCTCGCGATGTGGGCGGTGCAGACCCTTTTTGCGGGGCCCCCTTGGGCTGCCGAGATGCCTTCGGCGGGGCGTCCCCTTTCGTGGCGTGTCTTGGCGGCGCTCCGCCAGCGCGGCATCGCGATCGCTACCCTCACCCACGCCGCTGGTCTCAGCGCGACCGGCGATCGTGCGCTCGATGCGGCACTTCCGCTCCCGGAGCGATATCGCATTCCGGTTTCGACCGTAGAGGCCATCGCATCGGCACGCCGGAGTCAGGGGCGGGTCGTCGCCGTGGGGACGACGGTGGTCCGAGCGCTCGAAGATGCCCACCTCACCCACGGCCGCCTGGTCGCGGGCGAGGGGCGAGCCACCCTACGCATCGGCCCCCAGCACCAGCTGGCGGTCGTGGATGGGTTGCTCACGGGCATGCACGCGCCAGGCGAGAGCCACTTCGAGCTGCTCGAGGCCTTCGTTCCACCCGCGGCGGCGGCGGCGCTGCACGAACACGCCGCGCACGAGGGCTACCTCGCTCACGAGTTCGGCGACCTCGCTCTCATTTGGGCCGATCCCCATTGGGTCGAGGCGCGTCGCGACAGCAACGAAAGCCGACCTCGTAGCCGCTGTAGTTCTCGTCGTGCGCGATCACCATGGGGCGGCAACGACTTCGCGCCGGGCCCCACCAGCCACCCTTGAGGCCGCTTCGCCACGGGGTGACCTTGCCCGGGCGTTCCACCCACTCGTTGACGTTGCCATTGAGGTGGTACGCCCCGAAGGGAGAGGTGCATTCAGGTCGGCTGCCAATGGGTTCGCGCTGGTCGAGCTTGGCGATGGCCTCTTTGCACCACTTGCGCTCGAAACAATGGTCGTAGGGCGGCAGCGGCTTCTCGGGCACCACGTAGGGTTTGTCCTGATTGCAACGTTTGGCGTCACGCTCCAGGCCGTAGCTGTACGGCAGGAGGTCTTCCCCCTCACAGGCGAAGTTGAACTCGTCGGCAGTGCAGAGCCGCTTGCCGGCGTCTTCGCAAAGGGCCTTGGCCTGCTTCCACGTGACCAAGAGCAGCGGTAGCTCTCCCTTCTTTCCGGGCCATTCGTAGCGGTCCATGCAGAACCGCATCGGCTCGCGCTTCTCGGAGAGACACTCCCCCTCGCCATACCTCAAGCAGATCTCGACCGTACGACGCGGACCCGGGTTCTCCCCTTTGGCGCGCTTTCGCTTCCGCTTGCGCTGCTCGGCTTCGTAGTCGGCGCTGTGCTGCAGGCATGTGTGCTTCACCCGCGGACAATACGCACCGTTCACCAGCACCATGTCCGAGGGGCATACGG
>JAUHZF010000099.1 GCA_030426145.1 Polyangia bacterium | reverse complement strand
TGGAAGATCGTCGACGCTTTCCCGATGACGGTCACCGGCAAGATCCAGAAATTTCGGATGCGCGAGCTGGCCATCGAGGAGCTCGGGCTCGAAGAGCTGGTCACCGCCTGAGCGCTCAGCCTTCCCGCAGCTTGAACCTGCGGATCTTGCCCGTCGCCGTCTTCGGCAGCTCGTTCACGAAGTCGAACCAACGGGGGTACTTGTAGGGCGCGAGGTGCGCCTTGCAATGGGCCTTCAGCGCGTCGCGCATGGCGTCGGCGGCCTTCGCAGTCTCCGTGAGCACCACGAAGGCCTTGGGCTTGACGAGTCCCTCGGCGTCCTCGTGGCCCACGACGGCGGCCTCGAGAACGTCTGGGTGGGCGGCGAGGGTGGCCTCGATTTCGAACGGCGAGACCCAGATCCCACCGACCTTGAGCATGTCGTCGGCGCGTCCCGCGTAGCGGTAGTAGCCCCCCTCGTCGCGGATGTACTTGTCTCCGGTGCGGGCCCATGGGCCCACGAAGGTCGCGAGGCTCTTGGCGCGCTGGTTCCAATAGCAGGCGGGAATCGTCGGACCCTTCACCCACAGCTCTCCGACCTCCTCGGCCGCGTCGATGACGTCGCCCACCTCGTCGACGAGCTTCACCTCGTAGCCGGGCACGGGTTTGCCCGTCACCCCGGGCTTCACGTCGCCGGGGCGATTCGAGAGGAAGATGTGCAAGAGCTCCGTCGAGCCGATCCCGTCGAGGATGTCGACACCGTACTGCTCGCGCCAGCGCTCGAGCAGGTCGCCCACGAGCGCCTCCCCCGCGCTCACACAAGTCCGCAGTGAGTCCGCATTCACCGGCTCGGTCGCGAGCATGGCCGCATAGAGGGTGGGCACCCCGTAGAAGATGGTGATGGGGTTCTCGGCGAACACCTTCCCCACGCTGGCCGGCGTCGGGCGCCCCGACAGCAGGACCGTGGTCGCCCCGACGTGGAGGGGAAAGGTCATCCCGTTGCCGAGGCCGTAGGCGAAGAAGAGCTTGGCCGCCGAGAAGACGACGTCGTCCTCGCGGATCCCGAGCACCCCTTCGCCGTAGAGTCGAGCCGTGGCCTCGAGATCGCGCATGAGGTGAACCACGCCCTTCGGCTGCCCCGTCGACCCCGAGGAGTAGAGCCAGAAGGCAGGGTCGTCCGAAGACGTGGGGTATGGCGTGCGCGGAGCAGGCGAAGCCTCGGCCATGGCCGCAGCCAGGCTGACCGTGCCTTCGGGAGGCTGCTCCACCTCGTGCACGAAGACGTGCCGCAGGTGGGGTTGTTCCCGCACCGCTGGCGCCATGCGTTCCCAGAGCTCCGCAGAGATGACGACGGCACGCGCGCGGCTGTCGGTGAGCATGAAGCCCACGTCTTCGGCAGTGAGCAAGGTGTTCACGGGCACGGGAATGGCCCCGATGCTCATCGCACCGAAGAAGGTCGCCACGAAGTCGACGCGATCGACCATGCAGATCACGACCCGCTGCTCGGCCTCGACGCCCGCGGCAGCGAAGGCGCCAGCGGCACGGCGAACGCGCTCCGCGAGAGCCCCGTAGGAGTGCTGGCCGGCATCATCGACATAGGCCACGGCATCGGTCCGCCCCTCGCGGAGGTGACGCTCGATGAAGTGGTCGACGGCATTGTAGGGATGGGGGGCATCGATCATGAGAGGTCTCCGGCGAGGCGTCTCACGAAGGAGACGATGGCGTCGTGGGTCGCGTCCGGGCGCCCCCGGGGAGGATTGTGACCGCAGTCGCTGAGCTCGAGCACGTCGACCGGCGCGTCGACCCCACGCACGATGGCCGCGCACTGCGCCATGGTGCCGTACTCGTCCTGGCGGCCCTGGATGACCAGAACCGGCACGCGAATGCGCGGCAGGAGCGCTTCGATGTTCCAGCCACGAAAGTCGGGATGGAGCCAGATGTCGGCCCAGGCGGCGAAGGTGTGGTCGGGGTCTCGGTGGTATTTGGCGAGCTTGTCGCGCAGGTCGCTCTCTTCGAAGGCCCTCACGGCCGCCTCGATGCCCGCGATCGACTCCGCCTCGACGAAGACGTGAGGGGCGATGGCCACGATGCCGGCCACGGGAGAGGCGGGCCTGAGCGCAGCGTGAAGGAGGGCGATGCTCGCCCCATCGCTATGCCCCACGAGCACGACGGGCTCGCGGAGCCACGGCAGGTGCTCGCCGAGGGTCTCGCGCAAGCCGGGCAAAGCCTCCCTTGCTTCGTCGTGCATGAAGCGAGGGCCTCGGGCAGCGTCGATGGGCGACGACGCCCCGTGGCCCTGCCGGCTGTAGACGAGAAGATGCCGATCGAGGGCTTCCGCCACGCGGAACGGAAAGTCCTTCCACTGGGTCGCACTCCCGATCCCCTCGTGCAGGAACACGAGCCCTGGCACGCCGAGACCCCCTTCGCGGTGCAGGACCTCGATCTCCGCCCCAGCGACGTGGCAGCGCTCCGCGTCGACGACGGGGCTTGCAACGTCCTGGCGCGGGGGTACGGCCACGGGCCCACGTTACACGAAGGGCCGCGACGAAAGACTGAAGCTTTTCAGAGCCCAGCTCGTCTGCTATCCCGTGCGACCTTCCCGCGGCTCAGGGGGGCTGAATATCCACGCGAGTGTGGAGGCACCCATGGAGAAGTACGTCGTCGTTGACCAGGCGCTCATGTGCGCGTCGCCCGCCGAAGAGCTCGAGATGCTCTACAGCACCTCGATCTTGAGCGAGCTCTACCCCGAAATCACCGCCATGGTGGGCTTTGGCGGCGGGAGCAGTGGTCACAAGGACCTCTGGTGGCACACCAAGACCGTCGTGGAGCAAGCCGAGCCCGTGCAGACGGTGCGCTGGGCAGCGCTGTTCCACGACGTGGGCAAGGTCCCCACCTTCTCGCGCGAGAGTGGGAAGGTCACGTTCCACGGCCACGAGGTCGTGAGTGCACGACTCTTCGAGACCGCGGCGCGGCGCACGGGGATGGAGAACAAGCTGCGCAAGCAGATCCGCCACCTCGTGCGGCACCTGGGACAGGTGGAAAGCTACGCGTCGGACTGGACCGACAGCGCGGTGCGGCGCCTCCACAAGCAGCTGGGTGACGGTTGGGATGACGCCGTGCTCCTCGCGCGGGCCGACATCACCACCAAGCACGCCCACAAGCGTCGGGCCCACCGCGCCCGCATGACCGAGCTCGACGAGCGCGCCAAGGCCATCGCCGAACAGGACGCCGCACAGCCGCTGCTGCCCAAGGGCCTCGGCAAGCTCGTCATCGACGCGCTCCAGCTCACCCCGGGACCCATCGTCGGCGAGACGATGAAGTCCCTGGAGCAAGCGGTCGAAGCCGGCGAGCTCCCTCCTCGCGCAGAGCCCGACGTCTACATCGCCTACCTGAAGAACCAGGTCTGACACGACCGGGCCAGATGAGCGTCGGTGTGACGGCGCCGCAACTTCGGCAGTGGGAACCTCGACCGCCTCCCTTGAATGGCGACCCTGCACCGTGATGCAACCATGATAATCGCGGGCGCCTCCGCACCGTCCAACGAGCATGCCGCCAACTTCACCTCGCTCGCCCACGCGTCCCTCCCTCGGGGGGATGTGGCCTCATCTCCGCACCCCCCGCTGGTTGATCCCCGCGCTCTTCGTCGGGACCGTCGGCGCTTGTGATGCCGGGACGGTTCCCACCACGCCGGATGAGGTGCCGACGACCACACAGGTCCCCACCAGCGAGCCCACCAGCCCGCCTCGAAAAGCCACGAGCCCTGCCATGCCCGAGCCGACCCAACCCACCCAGGCCGGTGGCCCCAGCGCGCCCGCCGTGCAGGCGAGCAACGCCTTCGCCTTCGACCTTCATCGCCAGTTGGCCAGCAAGCCGGGCAACCTCGCCTACTCGCCGGCGAGTATCTCCATCGCCCTCGCCATGACCTTCGGCGGGGCCCGTGGAGACACCGCCGCCGAAATGAGCAAGGTGATGCACTTCCCCGCGGCCAAAGCGCTGCACGGAGGCTGGGCCACCGCGGTGAAGCGCTGGCAGACGCCCAACGACGACTACGCGCTCGCGACCGCCAACCGGCTGTTCGGGGAAAAGACCTACGCCTTCGAGAAAGCATTCCTCGACGCCACCGGCGCCAGCTACGGGGCTCCGCTCGACCCCCGCGACTTCAAGAATGCCCCCGCCGCGCAGCGCTCTTTCATCAATGGCTGGGTCGAGAAACAGACGCGCAAGCGAATCGTCGATCTCATTCCCGCCCCCGCCATCGACTCCGAAACGCGGCTGGTGCTCGTCAACGCCCTCTACCTCAAGGCGGAGTGGCAAACGCAGTTTCAGGAGACCGCGACCGGTGACGGTGACTTCTTCGTCGACGCCTCGAAGTCGATCAAGGCGCCGATGATGAACAAGACGAGCGCCTATCGCTACGCCGCGACCGACGGCGCACAGCTCATCGAGATGCCGTACAAGGGCGGAGACCTCTCGATGGTGGTGCTCCTCCCCGATGCGCGCGACGGCCTCGCCGCGCTGGAGAAGAAGCTCGACGCGACGACGCTCGCGAGCTGGATGGGCAAGATGAAACACGAGCGGGTGTGGCTCACGTTGCCCAAGTTCGAGATCGACCCGACGGAAGCGATCGATCTGGCCGACACCCTGAAGGCGATGGGCATGACGCAGGCGTTCGACCGCGCCAATGCCGATTTCACCGGCATCGCCAACCCGCCGAGTCCGGCCGACCGCCTCTTCATCGGGCACGTGTTCCACAAAGCCTTCGTCGCCGTCGACGAGGCAGGCACCGAAGCTGCAGCGGCGACCGCCGTCGTCATGCCCCGGGCGGGTAGCGCCGCGCCCGCCGATCCAACCCGGTTCCAGGCCGACCACCCGTTCATGTTCTTCATTCGCGACGTGAAGAACGACGCCATCCTCTTCGTCGGCCGCGTGAGCGACCCCACCGCCAAGGCCTGAAGCAGGGCGAGCCGAGGCCCGGTCGTCACCCTCCTACGTCGATCGTGTCGCCGTCAGGGTCGCGTGCGAGGGTCCCGCAACGAGTGAACGTTCGGCGCGGGCGTGCGCGAGGCTTCGGTCGGGGGCTCCGGGGCCTCGTCGGGAAGCGTAGGCGGGGTGTTCGGGGCCGGGCGATCGGCAGTGCTCGCCGGGGCCGTTCGTAGCCAAGGCAGCTGCGTGGGCAGGGTTTCGAGCCAGGGCTGGGCCTGCTGGATGACCAGGCCGAAGGTGACACTCATCACACCGGCGAAGACCACACCGCCGAAAGCACGACGGCGACGGCGTGCCTTGCGCGGGGCATCGAGTGCTTGGTCGATGGCAGCCATCATGGCCGCGGCGTCGGCGTACCGACGCCGGGTGTGACGAGCCAGCGCTTGGTTGACCAGCCGGCTCACGGCACGGGGGATGTTCAACTTCGGGGCGCGCTCGCGCACGCTCTCGGGGCAGCCCTCGAGCTTCTTGTCGATGACGTCCACCGCGCTCTGGCCCACGAAGGGCAGCCTGCCCGTGAGTGCCTCGTACATCACGCACCCGAGCGCGTAGAGGTCGGCCCGCTGGTCGACCATGCCGCCTTCGACCTGGTCCGGGGCCATGTACTCGGGCGTTCCGAAGAGCGTGAGGGCACCTTCGGGCATGGTCTCGGTGGCGTCGACCTCGTCGGGGCTCTTGGCGAGACCGAAGTCGAGGAGCCGCACGCGGCCGTCTTCTCCGAGGAACAGGTTCTCGGGCTTGATGTCGCGGTGAATGATGCCGTGTTCGTGCGCCACGGCGAGGGCTTCGAGAGACTGGCGGGCGATGTCGAGGACACGCGCGGAGTCGAGGCGCTCCTCCTGCTCGAGCTCCTCTCGGAGCGAGTGGCCACGAAGCAGCTCCATGGCGCAGAAGAGTCGGCCATCGCTCGCCTGGCCAAAGTCGAAGACGCGCACGAGCGCAGGGTGCTGCAGCCGCGACAGAGCTCGCGCCTCACGACGGAAGCGGGCCGCGAACTGGGCAGAGTGGGTGTGCTCGGCGGCGAGGACCTTCAGCGCTACGCGGCGACCGAGGTCGACGTGCTCGGCCTCGTAGACCACGCTCGATGCCCCCCGCCCGATCTCGCGGCGAAGCCGGTAGCGCGTTCCAGCGAGCAGCCCGTCCTCTTCCTCGGCCTCGGCATCCTCCTCGGACGGGAGCGGCGGGGGGCCGGAGGGGACCTTCTCGGTCCGAGCCGCGGTCACGAGCGACGAGAACTCACGGCGGCTCTTGCCGGGCTGCGCGGGGTACAGGTTGTACATCAGCTGGGCTACCCGGGCCCGCGTCCCGCGCTCACCATTGCTGAGTGCCGGAGCGTCGGAGAGGAGCCGCGCGACGGCCGTGGTCGCCATCCGCGTCGACGAGAAACGCGCCTCGCGGTCGTGGCAGGTGAGACGCGCGATGACCTCGTCGAGGGCAGCTGGCGCGCCGACCTTGGCCGCGATCGCGGGCAGCTCGCGCTCACCCTCAGCCACCGCGGAGAGGTGTTCTTGCGGGTCTCCCTGCAGGAACCGACGTCCCGCGAGCAGCTCCCACATCATCACGCCCACCGCGTAGAGGTCGACCCGCGCATCACCCGAGTCTCCGGCGGCCACTTCGGGGGCGACGTAGCCCGGTTTCGCGAACACCACGCCCGCGACGGTGTGGCACTTCCGGTTGGTGCCGCGCGCGGTGCCGAAGTCGATGACCTTCACCTCACCGCCGTAGCTGACCATCACGTTGTGCGGCGAGAGGTCGCGGTGCACGATGCCGAGCGGTTCTCCGCTCGCGTCGCGCCGCTCGTGCACGTACGTGAGGCCCTCGAGCAAGAGGGTGGCGAGGGCCACGACCTGCTCCCATTTGAGCCGCGCGCCCACGTCGGCGAGGCGCCGCCGAATCTGTCCGAGGCTCCGGCCCTCGACGAACTCGAGCACGACGTAGGGGTCGCCCGTGGGCTCGTAGGTCGCGGCCTCCAACACCTGTGCGACACCGGAGTGATGCAGCTGGGCGTGGACCCGCGCCTCGTCCAAGAACCGCGCCAAGAAGTTGGGATCCTTGGCATGTTCGCGCCGAATCACCTTGATGACCACCGGCCGCTCGGCGCCCTCGACCCCACAGGTGGACCCGAGGAAGACCTGCCCCATCCCGCCGCGGGCGAGCAACCGCAGCAGGTGGTAGCGACCAAAGCGACGGGGCAGCCCCGAACGGTCAAAGCAGTCGGTGGAGGCATCGGCGACGGGTGGCATCGCACACAAGGTGCATATGTAGGACAACGTAGGCCAAGTTTTGTCCGTCAGGTTGAAGGACCCCCGTTGTCCGGCTACACCTGTCGCGATGCGACTCGGCCCACTGCGGTACGTCATGTGCGCGCTGGTCGCCGCGCTGGTGGTCTTCACCAGCGGCGGCGCCGCGGCCGGCGTGTCGGCGTCGTGCACCGAGTCCGACTTCGCGCTCCACGACTTCTTGGGCCCAGACTTCATGGGGCCAGGTCTCGAGGTCGAGGCCTCTGCTGAGCTCGCCGAGGGCGTGGAGCTTGCAGATGGTGGTGTGAGCGCCGAGGTCCCCCTCGCGTCGATGCCCGACGAAGAAGCATCGCCTCCCGCGCTCATCCCCTCGGACGACGCCTGTGACCCCGCCTACCAAGTCGAAGCAGGCCCCGCCATGTGCACCACCGAGGGCGCCTCGGCCGTCGCGCCCCGCGTGATCCATCCCGCGGCCACGACCACCCTCGACGCGCCCGAGCCCTGCGGCCCGGAGTTTGGTGTCGGCGCCACGTACGACCACGACGAGCAGCCCCACCAGCGAGCACCGAGCGTCGCCCTCGAGGCATGCCTGTTCGCAACCCCGAGTCTTCCCCCGCCCCCCGTGGCGGAGATGGTCCCGAGTGTCCGTCCGCGCGAGAGCGCCGGACGCCAGTCGGCTCGTCGCCTCGACCGTCCCCCACGCGGCTGATGCCCTCGCGCCACGCCCGAGGTCCATCCGCTGGATGGTGCCTCGTGCTTTGGCGTGAGGTTGCTCCAGCGCGGCCCGTGGCGTGGTGACATTGGGGTCACCCGCTTCATCCCCATTCCCTCCTCTGGAGGGAGCGAGGCCCTGGCCGCAGCCTCGTGCGAGCTCTCGCACCCCCGCTTGATTCAATCGCGGCTCGGGTATGTCCCCGGGTCCACCACTGGGGGTCGCGGTCCCGCCTCGGCGTCTTCTCGCCGTGCGCGGGCTTTGAAGAGGACTGAAAATAAAATGAGTAAAGGATCAGCCATCGTTGGCTTTCTGCTGTGCTTCCTAGGCGGCATGGCCCTCATGTGGGGCATCGACCGCAGCGGCGGACACGGCAGCAACGGTCACACCGAAATCACGAAGGAAGCCTCCTTCAGCGGCGAGCAGTGGAGCGACGCCGGCGCCTCGGTGCCCGTCACCTCCGCCGACCCCATGTGGGGCAAGCGCGACGCACCCGTCACCATCGTCGTCTACAGCGACTACCAGTGCCCCTACTGCTCGCGCGCCGAGGGTACCCTCAACGCGCTCAAGGAGAAGTACGGTCCGGACAAGCTCCGCTTCGTCTGGAAGAACTTCCCGCTCCCCTTCCACAAGCAGGCCATGCCGGCGCACGTCGCGGGCCAGGTCGTCTACGAGCTCGCGGGCGCCGAAGCGTTCTGGAAGTTCCACGACAACGCGTTCCAGAACAACAAGGCCCTCACCCCCGCCAACCTCGAGAAGTGGGCGGTCGAGGCCGGTGCTGATGCCGCCAAGTTCAAGGAGGCCCTCGCGTCGAACAAGGGCGCCGAGAAGGTCAACGCCGACATCGCGGCCGGCAAGAAGGTGGGCGTGCGCGGCACCCCGGCCTTCTTCATCAACGGCAAGTTCCTCTCCGGCGCTCGTCCTCAGCCCGAGTTCGAGAAGGAGATCAACGCGGAGCTCGCTGCCGCCAAGCAGCTGGTCGCGGCCGGTACCCCCAAGGACCAGGTCTACACCAAGCGCTCTGCCGTCAACTTCGACGCCTCCAAGGCCAAGCCGGCCGAGCAAAAGAAGCCCGAGCAGGACGACAAGACGGTCTGGAAGGTCACCATCCCCGACGGCGCTTCGATCAAGGGCAACGTCGACGAGGCCCTCGTGACCATCGTCGAGTTCTCCGAGTTCCAGTGCCCCTACTGCGGCAAGGTGCTCCCGAGCATCAAGCAGGTGATGGACACCTACGGCGACAAGGTCCGGGTCGTCTTCCTCGACAACCCGCTTCCCTTCCACAAGCGCGCCCTGCCCGCCTCGATGCTCGCGCACGAGGCCAAGGCACAGAAGGGCATGGACGGCTTCTGGGCCGCCCACGACCTGCTCTTCGCCAACCAGCGCGCGCTCGAGGACGCTGACCTCGAGGGCTACGCGGCCAAGCTCGGCCTCGACGTGGAGGCCGTCAAGGCCGCCATCTCGAGCAACAAGTACCAGAGCCGCATCGCGGGCTTCCAGGAGCTCGCCGGTGACCTGAACGCCAGCGGCACGCCGCACTTCTTCATCAACGGCCGCCGCATCGTCGGTGCCCAGCCGTACGAGAAGTTCAAGGAGATCATCGACCAGGAGATCAAGAAGGCCTCCGCGATGGTCGCCAAGGGCACCGCGGCGAAGGATGTCTACGCCGAGATCATCAAGAACGGCAAGGAGCCGCCCCCGCCCGAGATGAAGGACGTGGGTAAGCCCCCGGCCGATGCTCCCAAGAAGGGCGCCAAGACCCCCAAGGTCGTCATCCACGAGTTCTCGGACTTCCAGTGCCCCTACTGCTCGCGCGTGGGTGGCACCATGAAGCAGATCGAGAAGGAGTACGGCGACGTGGTCCAGATCGTCTGGCGCCACAAGCCCCTCCCCTTCCACAAGGACGCCCCCCTCGCCCACGCCGCGGCCCAAGAGGCCTACGCGCAGAAGGGTGACGCCGGTTTCTGGTCGATGCACGACAAGCTCTTCGCGAGCCAGAAGGAGCCCGGCATCAAGCGTCCGAACCTCGAGTCCTTCGCCGAAGAGCTCGGTCTCGACATGACCAAGTTCAAGGCGGCCCTCGACGGGAACACCCACCAGGCGTTCATCAACGCCGAGAACGACCTGTCCAACAAGGTCGGCGTTCGCGGCACCCCTGGCTTCGTGATCGCTCCGGCGAACAACGTGGGCAAGGGCTACTTCCTGAGCGGCGCCCAGCCGTTCGGAAAGTTCAAGAAGCTCATCGACCGCGCCATCAAGGACAACGGCAAGTGAGCTGAGTCAGACCTCTCATCCGAGAGGCTGACGCATATCCGGTCTCGCGGCGGCTCTCCGAAAGGGGGCCGCCGCGACGCCGTTTGTGAGGCTCAGCCCTGGTTGCGCTTGCGGGCGAGGATGAGACGCGGCACCTCGGAGGCGCACACCTCGGTGAAGTCGGTCACGTCGTGCACGGCGTCTCGATGAACGGGGTCGAGGCCATCGTCGCCGTAGAACATGGCCACGACCCGCTCCCGGATGGTGATCGGGATCATGACCACCTCTGCGTTCCCCTCCAACTCGAGGAAGGTCCGCAAGGCCTGGTCGGATTGCTCCTGGCCTAGGGCGCGGATGACCGGGTCGCCGGTCCTGTAGGCCTCGGCCGCAATACCTGCTCCGTCGAGGTCGAGCGTGAAGGGGTCCTCGCTGTTGACTCCGTGCCGGTAGCGAACCTCGAGGTGATCATCGACCAGGCCGAGCAGGAGACAGCGCTCGAAAAACTGCTGCGCGTAGCGCATCAAGATCTCGAGCAGGAGGTGAACGTCGGTGGCCTGGCTCGCGGCGATCTCGGCCTGACGACGCGTGAACGGTCCTCGATGACGAAAGTGGCGCTCGCCATTCGGTCGGTCGCTGGGGTCCGGCGGGTTGCTGAGCGACGCGCTGAACTCGCCCGTCACGCTGACCGGCGGCTCTTCCTCATCGTCGCGCCACGGCTGGGTGTCGCGCTTCTCACCGTCGTCGAAGTCCTCGTCGTCCTCTTCGCGCTCGTCCTCAGGGGGCTCTTCCCCCTCGGCATAGGGCTGCGTGATCCGGCTGGGCTCGTCGGAAGCCGGCGGCGGGGCAGAGGACTCGATGGGGTAAGCGCTGGAGCGCAGGTCGTAGGGCCGCGTCCTCGGCTGCGGCTCAGGCTCTTCGGAGGGCAGAATGGGAGCGCGTAGCATCGCCATGAGCTCCTCGGGGTCTGGGAGCTGAGGCTCAGGCTGACGTCCCGAGCGAACGATGCCGCCGGGGTGCTCGCTCATGCGGCGATAGGCCGGCCCGTGCTTGTTGGCCTCGATCGCATGCCGATGAAGTTGCGCGTCGCGCTCACCGTAGCGAAGGGGCCGCCCCGCGGCCTCGAGCGCGAGCAGCCATCGCTCGCGGTCGGAGAAGGTAGCCCCGCAGAAGCGGTAGAGCGCCTCGCGCAAGCGCAGCGGTGTCACCACCACCGGTCGCAGGACGACCTTCATGCTGTCGGCCATGCTGCGCTCCGCGGAGGGGGCGATGGCGGTAGAGGTTGCGATGGTGAGCCCCTCTGCCACGTAGGCCACGGGAAAGACCCGGTAGCGACGCGCAAGCGCAGGCGACATCAGCGACCAGAGCGACGACTCGGGCTCGCCGAGCTGCCCGCGCGGACCCACGCGGTACCCGATGACGGCAGAGAGCTGGTCCTGGAGCGTATCTTCGTCGAGGCCGATCTCGAAGAGGCTCGTCAGCAGATGGCCTCCGTGCAGGCTCTGAAGCGCCACCGCCGCGTCGAGCTGTGCCGTGTCGATGCTCCCCTTAGACCGGAGCTCGCTCGCGATGGACTTCATGCGGACACGATCTTCCCGAGACGACGTCGGGCCGTCAAATCCCTCGCGATCTCACACGGAGACGTCGTAGTCGCGGAGGGCTGCGTTGAGTGAGGTCTTGCGGTCGGTCGACGCCTTGCGCTGCCCGATGATGAGGGCGCAGGGAATGCCGTAGGTGCCCGCAGCGAAGGTCTTGTTGCGCATGCCGGGGATGACCACGGAACGGGCGGGAACACGGCCTACGACCTCCACCGGCTCCTCACCGGTAACGTCGATGATCTTGGTCGAGGAGGTCAGCACGACGCCGGCTCCGATGACCGCCTCTCGCTCGACGTGGACCCCCTCGACGATGATGGCGCGCGAGCCGATGAAGCAGCCGTCCTCGACGATGACCGGCCGCGCTCCAGGAGGCTCGAGCACACCGCCGATCCCCACACCGCCCGAGAGATGGCAATGCTGGCCGATCTGGGCCGAGCTCCCCACCGTGGCCCAGGTGTCGACCATCGTTCCACTTCCGACGCGCGCCCCGATGTTGACGTAGCCGGGCATGAGCACCGCCCCCGGCTCGAGGAAGGCGCCGTAGCGAACCGTGCCCGGAGGAACCACGCGTACCTTCTGGGCTTCGAGGTTCTTCTTGAGCGGGATCTTGTCGTGGAATTCGAAGGGCCCCACCTCCTGAACCTCCATCTTACGCAAGCCGAAGTAGAGCAAGATGGCTCGGCCCACCCAGGGGTGCGTCTCCCACGAACCATCCTCCTTCTGGGAGGCGGTGCGAAGCTCTCCTCGGTCGAGCAGCGCGAGGGCCTCCTCCACCGCCGCGCGATGGGCGGCGTCGGTCAGGAGCTCGCGGTCCGCGAAGGCTGCGTCGATCTTGTTCTGCAGGTCACTGGTCTCAGGCATGGTCTCCCGACCTGCTTAGCCAGGACCGCCCGCGACCGCTACCGAAGCTCAGATGGCGATGCGGATCCGCGCTTGGCGGTCGCCACAGTCGACCACCGCGTGGTGATGCTCACCGAGAGCCCGCAGAACAGGGCCGTCGATGGGGGTGCCTGGGCTCACCATCAGCGCTGCCCGATCGACCGTGGTGCGCTCTGCCTCATCGAGGGAGCCCACCGTGACGTCGACCCCATCGTCCCGACGCTCAGCGAGGATGAGCAGGCTCGGGGTGCCATCGTCGCGGGGCGAAGCCGGCGACAGCACACGTACCGCGCGCTCGACGACCGCGCGCAGGAAACGGGGCTCGGCCTCGAAATCGGGGCCGGAGGCGTCGATGAGAAGATTGTGCTGCGTGCCGCCGAAGGCCGGTCGCTTGCGCCAGTTGCCACGAAGGACGTCGCCGAGTCGCATGCGCATCGGCTGCGGGGAGATGGCCACCGCGAGCTGCTCGACGAGCAAGCGTAGCGCCTGGAGCTCTGCTCCGACCTCGGGGGTGACCCGCTCGAGCTTGAGACGTCGCTTGGCCCCGAGCTTGCCAGCCATCGTGTGGCCAGTACCGTCGGATGACGCCTCGCGGCTGAAACGCGCGATGAGACCCTCACCCACGCGCCAAGCCTCCTCGGAGACGAGGGTGCCGGCGGCGCGCAGCGGCGGCGGCAGGCTTGCGCTGGCCGCTTCGACCTGACGCGCCATGGCATCCGTGCGCGCCTCGATGCCGTGCGCGAAGGCGTCGAGGGTGGGCACGATCTGCGACGGTCCGAGCTCACGCGACTGCAGCAGACGTCCAAGCCCGTACAGCGCCATGATGCACTCGTCCATCTCCCCGAGAGCCTGGCCCCACTTGTCTAGGTTCGTAATGACGACACCTCTTCCCCCACGCCAGTCCGACACTACAACAGAGCGCAACCAGGCGACAGCCCGGCTGCGCTCGTCATGTGTCCCGCCTCAGGCGGTGGGACGGACTTCGAAGCCCGGGAAGAAGTAGCCGATTTCGCGTGCCGCCGTCTCGGGGGCGTCAGAACCGTGGACGGCATTTTCGCCGACGTCTTTACCCCAGAGCTTACGAATGGTGCCGTCGTCGGCCTTCGCCGGGTCGGTGGCGCCGATGACGTCACGCCACTTGGTGATGGCTTCCTCGGCCTCGAGCGCCATGACGACGATCTCGCTCCGAGACATGAACGTGGTGAGCTCGCCGAAGAACGGGCGCTCGCGGTGGACGTCGTAGAAGCCCTCCGCCTGCTCCAGCGTCAGCTTGAGCTGACGCATCCCACAGATGGTGAAACCCTCTTCCTGGATCCGGGCGATGATCGCACCGGCCTTGGCTGCCTCCATGGCGTCGGGCTTGATGATGGCTAGCGTGCGTAGTTTGGCCATGGCCGAGCGTTTAGGGAATCGCGGCCGCCAAAGCAAGCACGATTACTTGCCGGACATGTCGATGCTCATGTTCGTGTCGATCGCCATCATGCGCTTGTCGGGCAAGGTCATCTTCGTCTGGGTGCTGATGGCCAGGCTGGAACGCTGAGGCGAGATGTGCGCGAGGCGCAGGATGCTCTTCCCCGTACCCGCCGCCGAAAGGCCCACCAGCTTCACGCGGGCGCCGTTGGGGGCCACGATGGTCTGCGGTTTGGCCTTCTGCTCGAGCTTCACGTCGAGTTTGATCTTGCCCGGCTTGACCCCGACCAGATCGAAGGTCGAAACCTGGGTGATGAGCACGCCGTTCTGCCGCACGGTGTTCGTGAAGGTCCACTGTGCGCCTTTTCCGACCGGCTCGTCGGGCAACGGCATGAGGATCTGATTCATCGCCTGCTCCATGCCCTGCATGATCTGCTGCATCTGCGGCGAGGCTCCCTTGGGTGGGTTGACCTTCACCTCGCGCGTGATGCCCGTCGACGACGCGATCGCGTAGCCACCGAGGCCGACGAGGGCGCCGAGCCCCTTGTCGAGGGCCTTGGCGATCTTCGGGTCGATGCCCTTGGCATTGACTTCGGTGTCGTTGAGCATGAAGTCGTAGCGGATATCGCCGTTGGGACGCACCTCGCCGACCTTGAGGCTCAGCTTCATCAGCATCGGGGGAACGTTGCCCGGGGGCATCTTCTTCGTGCCTACGGACACCCCCATGCCGACCTTCATGGTCATGCTCAGAGCATCGATCTGCCCCACCTTGGGTACGAAGCGAAGCTCGGTGCGGGGCTCGGCCCCCGCCTTCACGAGGGTGACCTTGCCGACCGGTGTCTTGGCCACCGTAGGAACCGCCTTGGCCCCCTGGGGCGGAGCGGCGGCCGCGGTCTTTCCGCTCGGGGCGGCATCGGGGCTCGGCAAGGGCTCGGCACCGTCAGGCGACGGGATGTCACCCGTCGGGGCAGGCCCCTGGCCCGCCGCATAGGGGATGAGCGGGCCCGGCGCTGAGCTCGTGGCGGCCACCGATGCGCTCGCAGAGGGAGGTGCTGCAGCGTCGGAGCTGGCCGACGACGTCGCGAGCTTCTCCGGCTGCACCGGCGCCTGGTCGTTCTTCTGGCAGCCGGCCACCAGCGCGAGGGAGAGCAGAGCCACGGAGCGAGCGAATCGAAGCATGAAGTACCTCCAGCGTACGACCGCCACCTACGCGGGGGGTGGAGGTCACACCGACGCCGAGCCATAGCACCGTAGGCCCAGGATTGCAGGCCTGGAGCAGGAAGCGGCGGCCAGCGCTCGCCTTCGCTCGACGGAGGTTGTACGCCCCACGCATGTCTACGCCGCGTCTCACCTCCCTGGTTCAGGGCGGCGGTTGAGCCCGAAAGCTCGCCGCTGAGAGCCTGGTCCAGGTTCTGAAACAACTCCCGCTCGGTCAACACGCCTGGGTCGACGGCTCCGCCGGCGACATGGACGACACGGCCGTCCTGCGTCCTACGCCGGGAGGCGACGCGCTGCTCTACACGCTCGACGTCATCACCCCCATCGTCGACGACGCCGAGGCCTTCGGCCGCATCGCGGCCACCAACGCCCTCAGCGACGTCTACGCCATGGGCGGCTCACCACAGGTGGCGTTGTCCTTCGTGGGGATCCCCACCGAGGTCGTGGGCGAGGCGGTCGTGGCCGATGTGATGCGCGGCATGAATGACGCGTGCCTCGAGGCCGGCGCCGCCATCGTCGGCGGCCACACCATGAAGGACGCGGAGCCCAAGTGCGGCCTCGCCGTCATCGGCATCGCCCGCGATCCCTGGACCCAGACCCGTGCCAAGCCGGGCGACGTGCTCGTTCTGAGCAAGCCGGTAGGCACCGGACTGATCGGCCAGGCCATCCAGAAAGACCTCGCGAGCGACGCTCAGATCGAGGCCGCGGTGAAGGAGATGACGCGCCTGAACAAACGCGCCTCCGCCCTCGGCCTCGAGTACGGCGTGAATGCCGCCACCGACGTGACCGGCTTCGGCCTCCTGGGCCATCTCCGGCACATCGTGCAGGCCTCGAAGGTCGCGGTCGAGCTCCACGCCTCGCGCGTCCCCTTCTTGCCGGGGGCCAAGGACTTCGCCACCCGAGGCGTGGTGCCAGGCGGGTCGCGCCGCAACCTCACCTACGCCGAAGTCGTCACGACTTTCGCCGACGACGTCGACGAAGCCACACGTCTCGTGCTCGCCGACGCACAAACCTCGGGTGGCCTCCTCATGACGCTCCCCGCGGACGCGGGCGTCGCCCTGAAGGACGCGCTCGTCGCCGAGGGCCACGAAGCGGCCATCATCGGCGAGGTCACCGGCAGCGGCGAAGGCGCCATCCGGGTCGACTAGAACGACGGGTTCGAGGTTCGAGGTTCGAGGTTCGAGGTTCGAGGTTCGAGGTTCGAGGTTCGAGGTTCGAGGTTCGAGGTTCGAGGTTCGAGGTTCGAGGTTCTCGAGTCAGTTCTTCCAGCGGCCGGATTTCTCGTCGACGGTGTTCTGGTCCTGCTCCTTCTTGATGAGCACCCCGAGGAAGGGGACCTCCTTCTCGAGGCGCTCGACCTCGAGCCCGGAGCGGTGCAGGACGAGCAGCCAGTCGATGAGTTCGCTCGTGGACGGGCGCTTGCGGAGGCGGTCGACACCACGCAGTCGGTAGAAGGCGCGCAACGCCTGGTCGACGAGCTTGTCGTCGAGATGAGGATGGTGGACCCGGACGATCTGCTTCATCCGCTGCTGCTCGGGGAAGTCGATGAAGTGGAAGACGCAGCGACGGAGGAAGGCGTCGGGGAGCTCCTTCTCGTTGTTGCTGGTCATGATGACCACCGGGCGGTTCACGGCGGCCACCGTCTCGTCGGTCTCCATGATGTGGAACCGCATGCGGTCGAGCTCATCGAGGAGGTCGTTGGGAAACTCGATGTCCGCCTTGTCGATCTCGTCGATGAGCAAGACCACCCGCTTGTCGGCGGCGAAGGCGCGGCCGAGGGGGCCATACTTGATGTAGTGCCGGATATCCTTCACGTCGCCTTCACCGAAGCGAGCATCGTAGAGGCGCTGCACGGTGTCGTAGATGTACAGGCCATCCTGCGCCCGCGTCGTCGACTTGACCGACCAGTGGATGAGGTCCATCGACAGCTCCTCCGCGATGGCGGTGGCGAGCTGGGTCTTGCCGGTGCCCGGCTCGCCCTTCACGAGGAGCGGGCGCTCGAGGGTCAGCGAACAGTTGACCGCGGCCTCGAGGCCGGGGTCGGTGAGGTAGCTCTTGGTGCCTGTGAAACGGCGAAAATCAGACATCGCCGTCCGTGGTAGCACGTCACCTGACGTTCGAGAGCTGCTCGAGGGCCTTTTCCGCCAGGCTCCGCAGCTCGCCCTCGCGCTTCTTCAGCCCGGCGATGCGGTTGCGCATCGCCTCCAGCCGATCCTCGGCCTTCAGGAGCCGCTCCGCCAGTTCTTCGGCTGCGTCGCCGTCGTCACCGACTGCGGCCACGTTCTTGCGCATTCGGTATGCATCGGTGATGAGCTCGCCGCGGAGCGCGATGGTCTTGCGCCAGGCCCGCTTCTTCTGGGCCGCCTCGTCGAGGAAGCCCAGGACCTTGCGCAAGATCTCCCGCTGCTTGGGGTCGATGCTGTCGACGGCCAACAGTCCCTGCAGCGTCTTTCTGTCGGCGGTGCGCTCATCGCGCCAGAGCCCCTCGTCGACCTTCAGGGTCTTGCGCTGCTTGCTGCGACCCGGCGCGTCGAAGACGGCGAGCGCCTTGTCGTGCTCCTGGTCGAAGACGATCTCGTCTGCCCCCCGCACGGAGGCGTTGCGGACGAAAGGCAGGGGAAAGAACACTTTCCTCCCGGCACCGCTCTTGTTCTCGACCTCGTAGTCGACGGTGTGGTGCCGGATGAAGTGCACCCTCAACCCGCCCGACGCCAGACGCTGCACGACCTTCGGTTCGTCTTCGTGCGCCTGGTGGCCCCGTTCGAGCTCCACGTCGAGGTCGAGGCCGAAGGTGAGGATGCGGCGCTCACCCGGCTTGGTGCGCGAGAGCTGGGTCTCGCCCGCAAAGCCGCCGTCGGCAAAGACCGAAATGGTGCCTTCGGGCAGGGTCTGTTTGGTCTCGTTCACGACATCGACGGCCGTGCGGGCCATGACCCCGGGCTGACTGAAGTAGGCGAGTCGCCGCACCTCGACTTTGCTCTGCACGAAGGGGATGAGGGCGGAGCTGTGGGCGTTGAGGCTGACGGGCTGTCGGAGTCGGTAGCGGAACATGGCCCCCGACTCGACCCCATCGGCCTCACCCACGTCGGCCAGGTTTCCCACCGAGAGCACATCGCTCTCACCGCGTCCGCCGCTGCCGTGACCGATGGTCCCCACGGTCCCGAGCCCGATGCCCTCGCCGCGGCCTCCACCCCCCATGCCGACGCCACTGAGACCGAGACCGCCCGCGCCGAAGCTGTCACCGAAGCTCTCGGACCACATGTTGTCGACCAGTCGCCCCATGAGCTGGGGCACCGTAGAAAGCGAGCGGTCGGGCGTTCGCAGGTCGCGATGGGCGTAGCGTGGCGCGGCGAGTGGAAAGAGAAACGAGTCGGGCTGACCATTGACCAGCTCCACGTCGACCTGGCTCCACTTCTCCCCGGTGTCGTTGTGGATGAGGGCCCAACCCTGGAGCGCCGAGGCCTCATCGCCCAACACGAGCCGATAGGTCGAGCGCCACACGGGGGACTCGGCGATGTAGCCGAGCTGTACTTTGCCCTGCCCCTGGACCTTGATCGCTTTGGCGTCTTTGCTCCCGCCGCCACTCGATAGGCTGCTCATGGCCGACGCCATGCGCTTCGACCAAGCAGGATCGGTGGGCTTGACCTCCTCGACCTCATCCACCTCGAACCGTCGCAGCCCACCGTCTTCGGTGAGCACGAGGATGCGGCGGCTCGGGTCGGTCTCGCAACGACGCGTGCTCTTGCCGTCGACCACCTCGGTCACGCAGCGCTGGGTGCCATCTGGCTCCTCGAGCTTCACGAGCCGGCCTTTGATCACCTGTCGCGCCTTGGTGGTCACCGACACCGGCGCCCCCTCGAGGCTCTTGAGCAAGGTCGGCAGATCGAGCGAGCCACTGCCTTCGGGGTCGAGACCGGCGATGGCGCGGCCCATGTTGGCGCTCACGCTGCTGGCGAAGGAGATCCCGCTCACCCGACCACTGCCGTCGGGGCTGAGCACGACCATGGTCTTCAACGCGTCGTCGAGATGCCCCTCTGGAACCGGCAGCGACAGCCCTTCGGCGCCGACCGTCCCCCCGCGCTCGAAGTAGCCGACGCCCGTCTCGTAGAGCCGCACCCGCTTCAATGGCAACGGCGCGTCCGCCGCCGTGGCGGTCGTCGCCATCAACATCCACATCGTCGTGCCCAGCGCGCAGGTCCACGCGCTCTTCCGTCGCCTCATCGGGAGCTCTCCTCGGTCGTTGTCGGACCTCGCCCCGAAGAGGGCGAGACCTCACGGCGCGCGACCGCAAGCAAGGAAGCGGGCGCATCACGCGGTCAGGACGAGTAGGACACCCGCCGGCGATGGAGGTTCCGACGACGCCGTCAGTTTCGTGCGCGAGCGAGAAGGTGGAGATCGAGCACGTTGGTTCCCGTAGCGCCCCAAATGAGGGCCAACCCCGCATCCTCGAGCAGTGGGTAGGCGTCACAGCGGTCGCGAGCGGTCACGGCCGCCTCGCCCCATTCGTCCCAGGTCGCGCCATCCACCACCGCCCCCGCAGAGGGGGTCGGGCCATCCGTGCCGTCCGACCCGGTGGCGAGGAACGTCAGCTCCTCTTCCCCGGCCAGGGCTTCGGCCATGAGAAGCGCCAGGTGCTGCGCGCGGCCGCCGCGTCCATGGTCGGTCGGCAAGACCATGGTGGGCTCGCCTCCGGTCACCAATAGCTCGCCGGGTTGAAGCTCTCGGCACGCGTCCCGGAGCCTGCTCACCGTCGCTTCCATGGGCTCGCCCGCTGGGTCGAGACGGCGCACCTTCCACCCTGCCTCTTGCGCGCGCGTCGATGCGGCGTCCATGAGCGTCTCGACCGAAGCGATGAGGTGGTGAGTCACGTGGTCGACGTCGATCACACTCGGCTGCGCGGCCAAGACCACAGCCCGCACCGCTTCGGGAACGTCGACGCAACGCACCACGTCTTGGGCGATGCCGAGGCTCTCGTCGCGGGCGAAGGGGCCGGAGCCGATGGTCGTCAGGTCGTCGCCGAGCACGTCGCTGATCACGAAGACGTCGATGGGAGCTCGCGTCGCCGCAGCGAGCCGGCCGCCGGTGGCGCGCAAGATCTGCTTTCGCACTGCGTTGACCTCGTCGATGGTGCAGCCGCCCGCGAGCAGCTGCTCGGTGGTGGTGACGACGTCGTCGAGCGTCAGCCCGGGCAGGGGTGCGCTCAGCAAAGAAGACGCGCCCCCCGACCAGAGCGCTACGACACGGCCCGACTCGGGCACGCCTCGCAGGCGAGCCTCGATGGCCTTGCCCGCCGCCTCGCTCCGCGCATCAGGCGTCGGATGCGCGGCAAAGCGGAGCTCGACCTGCTCGCCGACGAAACCGTGGTGATGGTCGTCCTTCGTCACCGCCAGCCCCCGCGCATCGCCGAGCACCTCGAGCGCAGCCATCGTCATGCTCGCAGCAGCCTTCCCGGCCGCGATGAGCTCGACCGCGCGCTCGGGCCCCTGTCGGGTCGACCACCAGGCGTCGATGGCGGCACCCGTGCGGGGACCCGCTTCGCAGTCGTTCACCGCTTCGCGTGCCAGGCTCGCCAGCTCTGCCTTCAGACCGTCCATCGGCTCGACTCGTGACGCTCGGGTAACACGATGTCGGCTCCGGCGTGAATCCTCACCGTGACCCGATACACCGCCGATGCCACGGACCATCGACCTCAGAAGGCCTCGCCGATGGCGAGGTTGAGGGCGACCGGGAAGTTGTCGTGCTCCTGCCCGATCTCGTTGCCCATGTTGTCGTAGATGAGCGCCGGCCCCCCTTCGCTGGGTGCCAGCTCGCGCTCGCCCACGCGTTGCAGGTAGGGCACGCGCACGCCGAGATCGAGGCGCAGCTTGATGCCGACCGGAGAGGCGTAGCGAAGGCCCACGCCTGGCGACAGGTGAGGATGGGTGACCCGAAAATCGTTGAGGGTGCGCACCACGTCGCTGGCATCGAGGAACGTCACCCCGACGATGGTGTCGGTGAGAAGGAAACGCACCTCGCCAGAGACCTCCCACATCCCAAAACCGCCAATGGGCGCGAGGCCGTCACTGGTTGCATTAGGTGACAGAAACAGCAGCTTTGCGTGCGGACCCAGGTCCCGGTAGCCATAGCCGCGGTTGGAGTAGGGACCGCCGCTGAAGAAGCCGCGAAAGCTCAAGAGCTGCTGGTCCCGCGCGTCGGGCTCGGGTCCCGCCGACAGCGAGGCGCCGTAGTTGAATGGGAAGAGGTAGCCACTCGCCCACTTGCCGGCGAGAACGACGCGATCGGTAATGGGGACGTAGGCACGCACTTCGGGTCGCAGGCGTACGTCGAAGGCATCGCCGAAGGCGAACTGGGTGTTGAGCGCGATGTAGAAACCCAGCTCGGGATCGACCGGATCCGGACGGCCCTCGCGGTTCTTTCGCACATCCCAAGCGAAGGTGAAGTCGAGATACGGGATGAGGACCCGGTTGTAGGCCGGGTCGAGGGTTTGGTCGTTGTAGGGGAAGGGATCGGCGACGGTGAGGCGAAAGAAGGGGCGGGCATCGAGGCTGAATCCACCGAGCTCGGTGAAACGGAACTTGCGCTCGAGGCCGAGGGCGCCGTCGAGCTCGCGATAGCCGACGATGGTGTAGTCCTCGGGCACGACCTCGGGGATGGAGGTCGTGCGGGGCAGGTAGATCTTTCCTTCGGCCGAGGCGAGCAAGCTCGTGCGCCGCTCGAGGAACCCCGGCTGGCGCAGATCGAGACGGAGCCCCGCCTCGGGGATGATGTCGGTGACCTGAGGATCTTTGACGACGTCCTCGAGGCGGAGAGGAAACGGGATGACGGACCCCTCGAGGGTGGTCGACAAACGACGGAGACCGCCCAGGAAGTTTCGGTTGGCGTAGCCGATGCTCGCGTGACCATCGATGAGGGACCCGAACTCGGCCCCGACCCCGCCGTTGATCTCCTGCAACTTCACCGGCTGCAGCGACACCTTGATCGGGATGCGCGTCACGAGCTTGGGCTGTGGCTCCCCCTCCCTGGCCGGTTTGGTGCGCAGAGCTTGGACCTCGATCGACCCGAAGACCTGGAGGTCAGCGAGGGCGTACTGGGCGATCTCGAGCTTGGAGGCCGAATAAGGCGTGTTGGGCTCGATGGCGATGGCCCCCACCACGGTGCGGCGGGGGATCTCCCCAAGCTGCGCATCATCGAGCTCGAGGTCGCCGAAGGTGCAGAAGGGGCCAGGGTCGATGGTGAACCTCACGTCGGCCTTGCGGCGCGGCAGATCGACCTCGACCGTGCCCTCGACCTTGGCGTAGGCGTAACCTTCGTCGGCGAGCAGGCGAGCGAGCCTCGACTTCATCTCGTCGTAGCGGTCCTCGTTCCACCGTGGACGGGCTTCGCCGCTCGCCTTCGGCTCCGCCTGGTACTCCTGGAGCAACTCGAGCAGCTCGGCGTTGAGGTCGGGCTTCTCCTCGCGATCGGGATAGTCCATCTCGACGCGACCCAGGCTCACCGGCTGGCCCTCTTGCACCACGATCTCGACGCGAACCTCGCCCGTGGGAAGCTCGATGACGCGACCGGCGCGCACCTCCACGTCGTAGAAGCCACGCGCCTGATAGAGCCGTCGCACGCGCAGCAGATCGCGCTCGAGCACGAGCCGATCGTAGACCGCGTACTCGACGGTGTAGGCGTCGAGGAGCCCGAGGAGCGGGACGTCCTTCAGCGTGCCGCCGAAGATGCGCGAGGTGCCCGTGGTCGCAATGCTGTTGGCGACCGTACGCTCGGAGACCTTGTCGGCCCCGATGACGTCGACGCGCTTGATCAGCTTACCCTTGGGGATGGGCTTGGCCGCGCAGCCGATGACAGTCGCCAAGAGCCCGATCAGGGCCGCGACCCGCCATGCGGCACGCATCTTCGGCCCCCCCGAGGGCTCAGTTGTCGACGTTCTTGACCTTCATCCCCGGCAGCACAGCACGCTTGGGACCCTTCTCGAGGGTCTCCTGCGAGCGCCAGGTGATGAGGCCGGTCCGCGGGTTCGAGGCCGTGCCCTGGCTGGTGGGGCTGGCGGTGAAACCATAGTTGCCGGTCACCTTCACGCGGGCGCCAAGGCTGGGCAGCGGGCTGGGCAGGTCCATGCCGAGGAACTCGTCCTGGAGCTTCGCCTCGTCGTCCTTGTCGAGCTCTTCGATGTACGTGTACATCTGCGCGAAGTTGGACGCGAAACCCATGACCTGAATCGCGTTCTTGGCGAGATCCTTCTCGTCCTTGCTATCGGCGATCCAGAAGGAGGGCACGGGCGCCTTGCACTCCGGCTCGTCCTGCTTGCCGGTCTTGTGGATGGCGCACTTGGGGACACAACGCTCACCCGGCTTGGGCACGTTCTCGTCCTCGCACTCCTTGTCGAAGTTCGTGGCGACGATGTAGCCGATGAAGGTCGTCTGCTTGCCTTCGAAGTCGTCGTGGTGGACCCGGCTGTGCAGGTCGTGCATCGCCCCGTAGATGTTGTAGGCGCCGTCCGTCTTCTTCGCCTTGTTGGGAAGGGTTGGAACGGCGGGAAGGTTCGGCTTCGGCCCGGTATAGGCCGGTGCCGGCTGGTAGGGCTTCTCCTCCGGCCCACAACCCACGCCAAAGGCGACCACTAGCGACGTCACGACGAGCGTACGAATCTTCATGCAGACTCCATCATCTCGGGCAGATGAACCCCCGAGCGGCCTCCGTGCTAACACGGGCTCGTCGGGGGCGCCAAGTGCCCACCGTCACTGTCGAAAACCCTCGCTCGCCATGCCCTCCTCGACGCCCCGCCGTTGGATGGGCCCTTCGATGGGCCCCTCGATGCCTTTCCGGCCCGTTCTCCGTCACGTGTTGAGCCTGTCCATGGGCCTCGTCCTCACCGCCTGCGCATCGTCGGGCTCGACGACGGGTGGAGAGGCCACGGCGGAGGCCCCCACCGCAGCCGCCAGCGTGACGCCCACCCCCGGCGAACCTGCCCCTGCGGCGCCGTCCCCGGTTCCGTCGACCTCTGTTGCCCCCGCAGGCTCGTCCGATGAACCCACGCCGGACGCCGCCCCCGCCACGAAGCGGCGCTACGCGGTCGCGGCCATGGGAGACTCCCTGACGGACCCCAAGAGCCACGGCGGGAAGTACCTCGACGTCTTGCGCCGCAAGTGTCCCGAGAGCCGGTTCGACAGCTACGGGATCGGCGGCAACATGGTGAACCAGATGCGTAAGCGCCTGTTGCCACACGTCTTTGGCGAGGGAACGGGGAAAAACGAGCAGAAGCCGAAGTACACGCATCTACTGGTCCTCGGTGGCATCAACGACATCATCTCCGACGAGACCGCCTTACGCACCAACGACAAGATCAAGCGCGACCTGTCGTGGATGTACGCGGCGGCCAAGGAGCGAGGTCTCGAGGTGCTCGCCGTCACCCTCCCCCCGTGGGGCGGGCTGAAAGGCTGGCACAACCCGCGGCGCCAGGCTTCGACCGAAGACATGAACGTGTGGATCCGGGGAGCGAAGGAGCGGGGCGAGGTCGACGCGGTCTTCGACGTCTACCCACTCATGTCCTGCGGGCAACCGACCTTCCTCTGCGACGCGTACGCCTGGCCCGACGGGGCTCACTGGACGAAGAAGGGCCACGAGGTGATGGGCGAAGCCCTGCAAGCGGCACACTTCGCCGATTGCCGCTGATCCTCAGGCCGTTCGAGCAGGCCCCTCGACCCCTGCCCCACCCGATCGGGTGGGTTGGCGCTTTTTTCGTCCCAAGGAGGAATGGGCGGGGCGTTCCCTTGTTGAACCTACGAAGGCCGGGGAGACCCGGCGCTCTCAAGGTTCTCCAAACCTCGAACATCGCACATACCTACACACACGAAGAACCCATCCTAAGGAGGTCATCACCCCAAACACCCATCGAGGCGCGTCGCGGCGACAACATACCCAAGCCAAGCCAACAGCATCCGTCGCGACGAATGCGCCTTATCCAAGCATCCCTCGATACCCTGACGAGCCCCTAGTCCGGCGTCGCACGCGGTCTCCCGCCCTGGAGACTGACGTTGTTCCCGGACGAGGGGCCGTCCTTATTTTGTGGGTTGGGATCTCGAGCTCGGGCTCGATCTCGGGCTCGGGCTCGATCTCGGCCTCGACCTCGACCTCGACCTCGAACCTCGAACCTCGCACCTCGAACCTCGCACCTCGAACCTCGAACTTCGAACCTCGAGACCTGGGTCAGCTCTGCGATAGGCAGCGCGGTGCGTAGGTGCGCATGGCGACCGGCAGGCTGGGTTCGCTGTGCTGGCGCATGAAACACGGGGCACGCCGCAGGCGCTCTAAACTTCCGACCTCCCAGCTCGCGAGCCACGGGTGATCGGCCAGCGCGACGTGGCCGCCCCGGCGACGCTGGGTCTCGAAGAGCGTGCCCTCCCAGGCCCACACGCTGTGTTGAAGCGCGCCCTCGTGCTGGGCGAAGTACTGGCCCACGAAAGCCTTGTGCTTGAAGCCCGCGGCATCCGGTGAGCCGAGCTCGAACATCGGGCCCTGCGCATCCGCCACCCGTACCGCGTACGCGTCGGCGTCGTGATGTACCTCGAGGCTCGGCGCGTGATGCACCGGCATCTTCAGCGCCGGAACCTTGTGGGCGACGAAGCGGGCGCTGTTGCTGAGCACGTCGAACACGTGCAGCGTGAGGCGTGGAAGCGGCATGTCGAGGCTGAGGTCGGGCTCGACGAGCGCGGCGCAGACCACTTCATCGAACGGCTCGGGCGAACCGAGGGTTCCCGCACCGTAGCGAGCCACGATGAGCTGGAGCAGCGCCATGCCGGGCACGGGGCGCACCGGTGAAACACCGGCCGGCAGCCGCGCCTCGAGCGGGGGCGCGGGCACCTCGAGGGTGAAGGCGACGTGGCGTTCGATGCGCCAGTCGTCACCTGCAGGTCGCCCACCAAGGGTATCGGGGAAGGGGATCATGACCCCTCCCCTGGCAGGCTCCGTGCCACCGACCATCGCAACCGCGTGAGCGAGAATGAGGCCCCGCGTGAGGCCTCGGGCCGTGGCTACGGCCCGTGCGCGCCAGTGTGGCTGAGGCCCATAGCCACAGCTCGGCTGCGGCCAACCCCGCAGACCGACGTTCCGCTCGGCCCTGGCCCGATCACTGCAATGCGCTCGGCCGAGACCGAGTGACGATGACGACGATCCTCATGTTTCCGGGGCAGAGCTCCTTGCGCCCCGACATGCTCGCGCAGGCGGAAGCGCGTTTCCCGAAGCTGACGACGGCCCTCCTGCGCCGCGCAGAAGCCCGCCTGGGACGGGACCTGTCCCCCTGGCGCACGCGGATCGAGCCGAAGTGCAACCAAGACGTCCAGCTCGCGGTCTTTCTCACCACGCACATCCACCTTCGGGCCTACGAGGACGAGGGCGGTACGGCGGTCGCTTCCCTCGGCCTCAGCCTCGGTGAGTACAACCACCTGGTCCACATCGGCGCCATCGACTTCGAGGACGCCGTGGCCCTGGTCGCCGCTAGAGGCGAAGCCTACGACCGCGGACCGGAGGGCCGCATGGCCGCCGTATTCCCCCTCCCCCTCGACGAGCTGCAGCCGATGCTCGACCGAGCGCAGGTGCACGGGACAGTGGAGCCGGTCAACCTGAACTCTCCCTCGCAGACCGTGAT
>JAUHZF010000507.1 GCA_030426145.1 Polyangia bacterium | reverse complement strand
CTGCTGGGCTTGCAGCGTTTCGATGGTCGAGGTTCGCCCTTGCGGAACGCTGCCTTCCTGTTGCGGTCGCAGTTCTTGAGGTCGGCCGACCTGCGAGGGACGCAGGTGGACGACATCTCGGCATTGACGCGATCTCACCCTCGGGCGCAGGTCATCAATCGCCCGACGTTGGTGGCCGATGGTCCTCGGACCGATTGTGGTGGAGGTCTGGGCGCGCCCCTTCGTGCTGCGATCACCGCGCGACGAGCGCACGCGCGAGAGGGTTGTGCCTCGGCGAGGCTCCGTCCACCTGTGCGTGCCCGTGCCGCGCTCGAGCGAACGGTCGCGCACCTGGCCACGCACGGCGGTGTATCGGGGGGGACGGTCGGCTACGCCGGTCAGCGCGACCCGCGTTACGACGACTTCGAACGTGTACTGGCGCTCGCTACGCCCGACGACCTACTTGCACTGCTCGAGCACCCCAGCCCCGTCGTCCGTGCTTACATCGCCGGCCACATAGGATGGGCCATGCCCACCTTCGTCACCCGACTCGGCCCAGCGCTGAAGGACCACGCGACTGTTCACGCCAGCTCTGGTTGTTCGGCGTGGACGACGACCGTTCGGAACACCGCGCTCAACGCGCTTTGCAATGTCGTTTCGGCAAAGCCGGAGGTCGCCCACGACGCGGCTCGAATCCTGCTCGAGGAAGCCCGACATCCCGACCCAGCCCAACGCGAGGTTGCACGGGAGTGTTTCCAGATGAACGCCACGAACGACTAGCCAGCACTGGCGACCGGCACCGCCCACGGCGTCAGGTGCCGCAGCAGCGTTTGTACTTCTTGCCCGAGCCGCAGATGCACATCTCGTTGCGGCCCGGCGCGCGCGGCTCCAGTCGGGCGAGGGAGGTTGGCTCGGGGAAGTCCTCGCGGCGCTGGCTCGCCCCCACCTCGGCCGCGCCTCGGATCTCCTCGCACCATTCGGCCACGACATCGTCGGTCATGAAGGCCTCGGCCTGGGCTTCGAGCGCGCGCGCTTGCGGGTAGTAGGCCTTGGGGGCGATTTGCCGATCCCAGTGCGGGATGGCGCGAAACCCAGGGGGCACCTCCACGAGCGCATTGCCCCCGAAGAAGCCGTAGGTGCCCACGTCACGCGCGGTGAGGAGCGGCCAGCGAATGTCGAACAGGGCGGCGGCGAGCTTCTTCACGCCTGACCAGGCGCAGGCCTCGGCGAGGTTGTAGGGGAAGAGGAACTCGGCCTCTTCGCCCTCGGGAAGGTCGTCGGGCACCCCGTAGGGCAGGCCCCACGGTACGCCCCAGTTGGCCTCTCCGGGTTCGCCCACCACCCCGTGGATGAGCTCGTGCACGGCGAAGCCGACCAAACGGGTATAGATGCAGGCGTTGTCTCGCACCGGGATCCCGCGGAAGTCGGGGTCGTTCCGCATGCGGGCCTCGTGGAACAACCCATGGGCGCGCGGCTCGTAGTGTGGCTCGTAGCCCCACCCACGCAGGGCATCATCGAACAGCATCATGGCTGCGATGCCCTGCGCGCGTTGCTCGACGTCGAGCTTGGCGTGGCACCCGTAGGGACAGGGCCGCGGGTCGGACAGCACCTCCACCAACGAGCTCACGTCAACATCCTAACAAACCGGGCCCAGCAAACGGGGGTCTAGCGAGCGGGCGCACCGCGCCCATCAGCGCACGGTGAGCTGGACCTTGCCCATGTCGTGGGGCGTGTCCGCGTCCTGCGCGAAGACCGTGTACTGCCGGGAGGCGGTGATCCACCCCTCTGGATCCTTCGGCGAGAAGTTGTAGATGCCGCGCGGCAGTCCCTCGAGCTCGAAGCTGCCGTCGTCTTTGGTCTTGCCTTCGATGGCGCCGACCTCGCCCGTGCACGGGTGAGGACCCCTGAACGCGACGCGAGGCCAATAACACGCGACGAATCGGCTGTTACCGAGGGGGTCGCCATTGACGAGGATGGTGCCGGTGACCTTGCCCTTCACCTCCTCGGGTGCCTTCTCGGGAAGCTTCGGACCGGCGCCAGCTACGGCGATGGCACGCGGGGGACCAGGGAGGCTCGAGGTGGGCCAGCGCATGAGCATCTTGCCCTTGTCGTCGACGACGAGAAGCCCGGCGTCCGGCGATGCGATCCAGATCCGCCCCTGCCCGTCGACGGTGAGGTCGAGGATGCGCGCCTCGCCGCCAACCCAGGTCTTCGTCTCCCAGGTCTGCTTCGTCTTGCCGTCGGCGGAGACGACCATCAAACGCTCGCCTCCCAGGATGGCCAGTCGCCCGTCGGGCAGGCCGTAGAGGCGGTTCTTCACCTGAGGACCCAGGGCGTTGAAGTTCTTCGGCACGTCGATGGTCACCTCGCCGTCGACGGACTTGACGATGTCTCCCTTGCCGCTCGCTACGCCGGTATCGAGGTAGGCGAAGACCTTGTCGCCGGCCCAGGCCAGGCCCATCAGGGAGATGGCACCGTCGGGGGCGAGCTTCGAGAGCTCGGTTTTGGTCCAGGTCTCGCCGGACTGCACGTGAACCTCCTTGCGCGAGGCCACGGCCAAGGCGTCGGAGGGCCCCACGGCGACCAAGGTCAGGCTGGTTGCATCTTTGACGGGGGTTTTGGTTGCTGGCGTGACTTCGCTCGTCCGCGGTCGACTCGCATCAGGGCGAAGGACGTCTTTGCCCACCACCCCGACCGCGCCCTTGCTCGTGGCCGCTGCGTGTACCCCCATCTTCGCCAGCACCACGTCTTCGTCGGGGCCCCGTGAGCCGGTGGTGTCGGCGTAGGCGATCCCATCGCCGCCGATCGTGATGACCTTGGCCACCTTCGAGGTGAGCTTGAGCGGCTCCGCCCCCGACAGCTCGAAGGTGCCCTGACCGTCGAGCCCGATCAGCACCGGCCCCGGCTTCTTGGCGTCGGTCTCGAAGGTGGGCAGCTTCAGCTCCTTGGGCTTGGGCGGCTCCGGCGTGGTCGCGCTCGCCGTGGGCGCGGTCCCTTCGGCGGACTTGTCTCCACAGCCGGCGACGAGGGGAGCGACCAGCAAACCGAGCACGAGGCGATGCTTCATGGCCGCTACCCTACACGCTCTCTTCTTCGATTTCGCGTCAGTCCCGTCGAACGGCGCCCTCCGACAACCTCAGAACGGTCCCCACGCTGCCCTCGAAGAACTGCGCTCGAACCGCCGCGTATCGCTCATCCGAGAAGAAACGGTCACGCGTGTCGCGGTCGGGAAACTCCAGCGTGAACATCCGGTTGAAGGAGGCCGGCTTCGGCGCTCGCAGAACCTCGGATACCCGCACGTCGACGTGAAACGACCCGCCGTACTCCTCGAGGAGGGGCGCGATCCCGTCGCGGTACGCCAGGTATGCCGCTTCGTCCGTGACCTCGATACCTACCAGCATCTGAAATGCGTCGTGGCTCATGACCACATGGTCGACGGATGCGTAATCGCTTGCAGAGGGCCAACACGCACGTCCGCGAGCTACCAATCGCGCGCGAGCAGGGGCGCAGGCACGACGCGGTGCAAGAGTTCGTCGCGCGGCGCCCTCGGACCGAGGACGCCGCGGCCTCGATCAGGGTTGGATGCTGATGACGCCGTATTAGATCCTGGACGGTCAATGTTGGGCACTGTGTCTCGTTCGCTCGACAGCCTGTCGAGGGACCGAGACGACTGTGCCCAGGGACGGGTACCGAAGGGGTCAGGCCTTGGGCACTGTGGTCACGAGGCGCTTGTCGATGTCCTTGAAGGTCTTGATGGCCTTCTCCATGGCATCGAACATGCGGTTGGCCATCATCATGTCGCTGACGGCCTTGATCGGGGAGGCGTTGCTGCGCTCGAGCACCCCGACCTGGACTTCGGTTTGGGTGGGCTCGGGGATGCCGGCGTTGGCGTCGGGGCGGTAGAGGTTGCCGCCCTCGTGAACCATGGCGCTGGGGTCGTTGAACGTCACCAGCCGCAAAAACCCTTGGGCCTGGCCATCGGTTTGGATCTCTCCTTGGGGCGTGATCGTGACCTGGGCGTTGGGGTCGACGGAGACGGGCTCCTGGTTCTCGTTCATGACCGGGTCGCCGCCACGGGTGATGAGGCGGCCGTCGGGCGAGACCACGAGTGAGCCAGCCCGAGTGAAGCGTTCACCACCCGCGGTCTGAACGGCGAGGAAGGTGTCGCTCGGGAGCGCGATGTCGAGCGGGCGGTCGGTCGTCTCGAGCGCGCCGGCGCGGGTGTCGGTGGTGGTCTGGCTCACGGCGCTGAAGCGGACCTTCTCCCCGGGGGTCGCCTGCTCTTGCATGACCTCCTGGAAGACCGGGCGCACGGCGCGGTAGCCGCTCGTATTCACGTTGGCGAGGTTGGTCGCGGTGTGCTCCAGCGCGGTCTGCTGGGTGAGGGCGCCGCTCAGCGCGGCGTAGATTCCGGCGCTCATGGCTCATTCCTTTCCGATGTCGGCGCGCAGGCGGTGCATCGCCTCTGCGTGGAGCTGACACACGCGTGACTCGCTGACCTGGAGTACGGCTCCGATCTCTCGAAGCGTGCAGTCCTCCTGGTAGTAGAGCGCGAGCACCTGCTGCAGGCGAATGGGGAGGCGCTCGATGGCCTTGGCCACGTGCTGAGCCAGGAGGCGCGTCTCGGCGACCTCGTCAGGCGCATCGCGACGGTCGGGCTGCGTGTCGACCTTGTCGAGGTCGACCAGCTCGAGGCGGCTCATACCGGCGCTCGAGATGTTGTTGAGGAGCTTCCGGTACTCTTCGAGTCCGACCCCGAGCTCGTCGGCGATCTCCTCCTCTTCGGGAGGGCGTCCGAGCTTGTTGGTGAGGTCGTTGATGGTACGGCTCAGTCGACGCGAGGCATTGCGAGCCTGGCGCGTTGCGGGGTCGAGGCCGCGGGGGTAGTCGAGCATGGCGCCGCGAACGCGGTGCGAGGCGTAGGCCTCGAACTCGTTCTCGGGCATATCGGCATCGGTGCGGCTGAAGGCCTCGACGAGGCCGAGCCAGCCACTGGAGATGAGGTCGCCTACGCTGATGTGGCTCGGTACCCGCCGGGCTAGGCGCATGGCGATGCGTCGAACCAATGGGAGGTATCGCTCGTAGTCTTCGCGGGTCAGGGTTCTTTTGATCTTCTTGGCGGCGGTCATGGGGTTACCTTCGTCGTGGGCCTCGGCGGGATGAGGTGGAGGTCAGGGCGGAATCAGTTGGCGTCCCAGTCGGCAATGGCGCGAGGGGCGAGGTGCTCGAGCACACGGCCGGCAGTGGCGGGGGAAACGTCTTCGGGCACGCGTTGCCCGTGGCACAGGGTCGACACCGGGAGCTCGGTGCTTCCCGTGCCGTGCACGAGGGCGCCGCGGTGGCCCTCGGTGGAGGGCTCGGGCAGGCCGGGGATCTCGCCGAAGTCGAGGGCCTTGGCGCCGTGCAGGTTCTCGACGGCCTCGGACAGGCCCGAGCCGAGCACCACGCCGATCTTGGCGCGGCCCAGCTTGCGGCCGACCATGTCGGCGGCGCGACTGAGCTGATCGTACTGGGACATCTGGTCAGACTCACCGGAGGGGCCGGCCATCATAGCGATCGCCCCGGAAACGCGCTGGGCCGTCGGCGCCTCCGCCACGCGGGCCCTGGCGAAGACCCCCGGCGCGCGGTTTATCATCGCCCGTTTCCACCTGACCCGATCGCGGAGGTCCGCTTGAGCGCGCCCGACCTGCACAGCTTCGTCGCCGACCTGGAGGCCGCCGGCCAGCTGGTGCGCATCCGCCAGGAGGTC
>JAUHZF010000506.1 GCA_030426145.1 Polyangia bacterium | reverse complement strand
CCCCCATCGCGCACCGCTCGAGGACGACCCCTTCCAGGACGCATCGACGCTCCTCGACGACGCCGACCCCGTCCCTCCTCCCGAGCCCGAGCCACAATGGCGCGACGAGCCGGGAGACGAGCCCAAGCCGGAATGGCACGAGGAAACAGAACCGCCACCATCGTCGCCTCCTGCCCGTCGAGCCGATCCATTCGTGCATCCATCCCTCCTCCTCGGCGAAGCCGCCCCCGAAAACGAGGTCGAGAACGAGGTCGAGAACGAGGTCAACCCCGAGCCCGAGCCCGAGCCCGAGAACGAGAACGAGAACGAGAACGAGAACGAGAACGAGAACGAGAACGAGAACGAGAACGAGAACGAGAACGAGAACGAGAACGAGAACGAGAACCTACGTCTCATCTCCGCTTTCACCCAAAGCCTCGTCGATGCGTTGTCTCCTCAGCGGGTCCTCGACATCGCCATCGATACGGCCTTGCAGCTGACCGCCGCGAGCCGCGGCCTCATCATCGTGATCCCCACGAACGGGGCACCTCTTCGGTGCACGCGTCATCTCGACGAAACCTCCGCCACGCAGATCGCGAACGAGGTCCAAGCTGGCGTCGCGGATCCGACCAGCGCGAGCCTACCCTCCGCCACATTGGCGTGCGTGCCGCTCGAGATCGGCGACGTCTTCACAGGTGCGGTGTGGCTCGGCCACGATGACCCGAGCGCGCCGCCTTCGCTGACGTCACACGAGCTGCTCGCCATGCTCGCCGCTCAGGTCTCCATCGCGCTCCACCGCGCCATGATCCACTTGGCACGCAGCGAGAGCCCCGCGCTACCGACACCCCAGGGCGTCACGAGCCGGAAGGACTTCGAAGAGGAAGCCCAACAGAAGCTGCTGGAGCTCCTCAAACAACACGAGTGGAACGTCTCCGAAGTCGCCCGTACGCTCGGTGTCGCGCGAACGACGGTCTATCGACGCATGCGGAAGTACGGCCTCACGCCGTCGTGACGTGGCCCCTCAGGGCTCGGGGGCGCGGAACACCACCATCGCGCTCGGAAGCCCGGCGCTGGCTTGGCCGTCGAGCCGGGTGATCTCAGGCGGGGAGGCGACCTCGACGCGGCGGATCTCCCATCGTGCCTGCGGGTCGTCGCCTTGGGGCGGCACGAGGAGGAAGTCACCCGCTCGAAGTGACGCGACATCGGTGCTGATCGGGGCGAGGTCGATAGGGCTCAGCGCTTGTTCTCCCCATTGCGTGAGCTCCCACGCCACCTCGACCTTGCCCCCGTCGGGGCCTTTCACCACCTTCGCCGGATACCAGCTGTCGGCGAGCCGCCTCGCCACCACGCGGGTACCTACCGCGGGCACCCATCGGTCGGGGGTGACGGGCCGGGCCTCGGCGAAGGCGGCCTCGAGTCGCCGCTGTTTCCTGCGCTTGGAGATCTCGGCCCCGAGTCGTGTTCGGAGAGGCTCGGCCAACCCCACCACCGCCTCCGTCGTGAGGTGGTGACGCTGCGCTTCGTGGTCGGTCACGTCGACGCGCCCAGCTCCGAGCTGGTCGACCCGGCAAGGCACCCAGCGTCCTTTGCCGAGGTCGCAGGCCGCGACCTCCCCCGCCGCAGGGGCATGGTCGGTCACGCCGCAAACGTCGGCACGAGGCACCTCGCGCCGTGGGCGACGACCGCTGCGATCCGGTCGGCCGTAGGCGATGGTGAACCGGTCGTCGCTCTCCCCCACGACCCGGCCACGGCGCACCTCGAGCTCCGAGATGTAGGCGATGACGTCGCGGTCAGACGGCGATGCGGACCCGCTCGATGCAGCCGTGGTCGGCGGGCTCGACGAAGACGGGCCGGACCTGGGATCCGACGAACCTCGGTCACCGCAGGCGAACCCTGCCATCGAAAACAAGATGCACAATACAGTTCTAACCATATCACTACAACTCGCTACAAGACGTAACTCTAACCGACTGAAATGAGGAAGCACGAACCATGGACCATCAAGTGCAATGCCGAAGGCCATGCGATGGTGTGGACATGTCGGACGCCGTGCACGCCGGCGTCTTGCGGCCGGGGCGAGGTGGCTGGGATTGGCCTTCTTCGCTTGGGCGACCTCGGGCTGCGTCGCGGTCAAGTCGTGGGAGCGAGGGCGCCACGCAAAGCCGTGCATGCAGCTCGAGCCCGAGCCTGAATCGAGCCTGCTCGAACAACACGTCTACCAGTACCGCGAAGGCTCGGCCGGTGGCTACGGGGGGCTCGGCGGCGGATGCGGCTGCAACTGATCACCATCGTGGTGTTGAGCCTCGTCGCGCACCGCGCGAGCGCCGAAGACGTCGCCGTCGATGCGCGTGGCTCGCTCTATCACGACTCCGACCACACCACGATCGGCACCAGCACGGTGGCGGTGCGGGGCACGGTGGCCGACCTCGTCACCATCAAGGGACGCTACCTCGCGGACGTCATCACCTCGGCGTCGGTCGACGTCACCTCGGCCGCGACGGAGCGCTTCGATGAGATCCGGCACGAAGGCGAAGGCGGCATCACCTACGCCGATGGCACCACCACCGCCAACGGCACGTACATCTACTCGACCGAGAACGATTGGTCGTCACACACCATTGCGGCGGGTTTTGGACAGGACTTTTTTCAGCATCAGCTGACGCTGGGCCTCGGCGGGTCGGTGGTGCTCAATGCGGTCGAGCGCCAAGACGACGACACCTTCGCGGAACGCCTCACCAACTTCAGCGGCACGGCGTCGGCGACCATCGTCGGTTCCAAGAACGACCTGGTCAGCCTCGCCTATACCTTCACCTATGCCCTGGGCTTCCAGGCGAGTCCGTACCGCTTCGCCTATCTGGTCGATCCCACCGGCACGGGATTGACCCTCGGCACGCCCGAGTCTCACCCCGAGCGGCGGCAGCGTCACGCCCTCGCCGTGCGCTATCACCGCTATCTCTTCAAGAACGCCGCTCTTCGATCGCACGGACGGGTCTACCTCGACGACTGGGGTGTGCGCTCGCTCACCCTCGGGAGCGAGCTCGCCGTCGCCTTTCCTCCCCTCGAGCTCGGTCTGCGCGTGCGCGGCTACATTCAGTCCGAGGCTGAATTCTACGAGTCCGTCTACGCCGAGCGCCGTCGCTTCATGACTGCCGACCGAGAGCTCGGCGCCTTCGTCGATGGCTTCTTCGGCGGCATGATCGGTGTGCGCCACCACTTCGTTCAGAGCGCGATCGAGTCCGTGAAGGCTCAGTTGCGCGTCGACGGCTTCATCTTCGACTACTTCGACTTCCCTCGACTTCCGAACCGCCACGGGTTGGTCGCCGAGTTGGGCGCGGGGATGACCTTCTGATGCGGTTCGCCATCACCATGGCCGCGCTGGCGCTGCTGAGTGGTTGCCAGGAGCTCGATGCCCCCGCCGCCACCACCGCGCTCGATGAGGCCTACTTTCGCTGCCAGGTTCAGCCGGTCCTCACCAAGTCGTGCGGCGCCTTCGCCTGTCACGGGGATCCCGAGCGTTATTACACCGTCTTCTCGCGCAATCGTTTGCGGTTCGGGGGCACCGAAGAAGAGCGCAACGCGCAGATGCGCGAGCAGGAGCGGGCCTTCAACTATCAAGCCGCGTCGGCACAGGTCGACCCGGAGCTACCCGAAGAGAGCTGGCTGTTGCTCAAACCTCTCGACGAGCGCGTGGGGGGCTTCTTCCACGGCGGCGAGACCCACTTCGGCAAGGGCGACGTCTTCACCGACCCCGAAGATCCCGACCTCGAGACCCTGCGCGAATGGGTCCTCGGGGCGACCGCGCCTAGCGACTGCATCGAACCCGGGAGCAACCAATGATGGCCCGCCTCCTCCTCGCGCTGGCGCTGCTCACGCTGAGCGGTCCAGCCTTCGCCTTCCACGTCGGCTCGACCTTTGCGGCGGCTCCGGGCGCTGGCGGCGCCGGACGCATCTACTACGTGGGTACGCCCCTCGAGCGCGGCTGGGACTGCACGATGTGCCATGTCGACCCGCCGGGAAAGATCAGGCTCCAGGTCGACGTGGAGCCATCGAGCCTCTTCGAGGACTTTCGCTACGTGCCGGGAGAGACTTACCGGTTCACGGTTCGGCTTCAGGGCGAGCACCTCGGGCTGCAAGCCGGACGCTCCAACTTCAATGCGCTCGCGCTCGCTTTCGCCGACCCCGAGGGAATTTACCAGGGCGGGATCAACGGCTTCGACCCCAACGAGTTCTTCGATGGCAGAGGGGCGATCGCTTCGGCCGGAACCCGTGTGGGCGCCACCGATTGGACCTTTCAGTGGACCGCCCCCGACGCCGGCATCGGACCGGTGAGCCTCTACCTCGGCGCCGTCGACGGCAATGGCGCCAATAGTGACGCCAACACGACGCGCACCGACCCCTTCGGCGACGACGTGTTCATGGCTCAGATCGACTTCGAGGAGGCCCCCACTGCCGCTGCGGCCCTGGGGTTACCGGCGACGGCCCGGCCCTCGAAGCCCATGTTGCTGGCCCTCGCGCTCCTATTGAGCGCTTTGGCCTTCGGCCTCTCGCGCTCCCCAGCGGGAGAGACCTCAGACCTTCCATTCAGGAGACCATCATGATGCGGGGATATTGCTTGGCCCTGGCTGTCGCCATCTTCGGCACGGCCGCCGGAATCAGTACCGGCTGCGGGGGAGACGACAACGAAAACACCGGCGGCAGTAACCCCTGCCCCGGAGGAATCTGCGGCAGCGGCGCCAATGGCAGCAGCAGCAATGGCAGCGGCGCCAACGGCAGCGGGGGCGAGGCGGGCTGCATTCCGGCCTGGGTCTGCTCCCCCTGGGACACGATGGGCAATGGCGACGGCGCCACGCGCACCTGCGTGGACACCAACAACTGCGGCAACGACGCAGACCGCCCGACCGAGGCGGCCAATCTGCCTGCCCTCGACGAGAACTACTACCGCTGCAACGTCGAGCCCATCATGGACCGCCTGTGCTCTCAGCTCGGCTGCCACGGGCGGGAGCCCGACCTCGCCAACGGTGACCCCGGCCGCGGCCTTCGCATCTACCACCGAGGTCGCTTGCGCATCACGGGCGAGATCCTCCAGGGCGAGCCCGGCTGCCTGAACCAGCCCGACCAGAACTCCGAAGACTGCATCGGTTCGGTGGAGTGCGCGTGTTGGACCCGTCCTCACACCCCCACCGAGTGGCAGCGCAACTACGACGCCGCCCGTGGGTTCGGCCTCGACAATGGCGGTGCGCCACTCATGGACGCGACCGCCTCCGAGCTCCTGGCCCAGCCCCTCAAGGGAGGCGGGCTGCCCCACGCCGGCATCAAGGTATGGAACCCCTCCGACGCCAACTACCAGACCATTCAGGCCTGGCTCGAGGGCGCCACCCTGGCCAACTGCGGAACCACCAACTGAGGAGACGAGCGACATGTTCCAACGCAAGCACCTGTACCTCGGCGTCACCGCCCTCGGGCTCGGCTTCGCCGCCCTCCCGTCCCCGGCGACCGCCTTTCCCCGCCTGAACTTCTGGCACATGCCCGCCTCTGGCGAGACGAACCAGAACCAGAACCGCGCCGGCGCCGAGGGCATCTACGGCACCGGCGGTCCTTTCGAGTACGGCATCCAATGCGCCCATTGCCACATCGAAGCGGACGGCCTCATCGACCTCCAGTTCGACGTGCAGCCGGCCTTCGGTCAGTCGGGCAACGACCAGACCTACGTCCCCGGGCAGCGGTACGACATCACCGTCACCATGACCGGCG
>JAUHZF010000505.1 GCA_030426145.1 Polyangia bacterium | reverse complement strand
TCGAAGTCGTTGTCGGTGAAGCTCGTGTTGGCGAGGACCACGCGGGAGTTGCCGTCGACCTTGAAGAAGCTGTGGCCGTACCCCTTGCTGACGCGATTCTTGCTGAACGTCGACCCGGTGAACCGCACACTCGGCGTCTCGCTCACGGAGACGAGGTCGAACTCGGCGTTGTCGCTGAAGGTGCTGCGGTTGAACTCGACGTCGCTCGAGGCGGCGATCTCGGCGATGCCGTACGTGCACTCACGAATGGACGACTGGTCGAAGAAGAAGCCGCGTGCCCCATCGAGGGAGACGCCTACCGTGCCCGACCCGAATAGGTCGCTGCCCTCGATCGCGAGCTGTTCGGCCTGCTCGACCCGCACCACCCCGCCCTGGCAATGACCGGCCTCGGTGTGGCCGAGCACGAGGTTACGCAGGGTGACGTTCTTCACGTTCTGCAGGCGCAGCACGAAGGCATAACGAGGCCGCGCGAGGATGCGTGGCTTGTGCTCGGGGTCGGCCGCCTCGATGGTGAGGTTCTGCACATCGGAGATCACCAGCTCTTCGCCGTCGTGCACCGTCTCCCAGCGCACTGAACCCGTGCCTTCATGGGTGATGGTACCGAGGTCGTAGTCGCCGGGCCGGAGCCGGATCACACGGTCGTTGCCGATCGCCTTGAGGAGCCGCGTGGCCGAGCTGACGGTGACGGTGCCGTCGTCGCCGCCGACGACCGGCCCTCCTGGCTCGTCGGGCAGCCCCTCCTGCACCACCACGACCGGCGGCGGGGCTGCTTGGGTCGGCACCGGCGGCGCGGGCAAGGGCGCCGGAGGCCCACTGCACCCGACCATCCAGAGAGCAACCACCAAGGCGACGGACGCGATTCGCATGCGCCGATTGAACCCCAACCTGGGTCGAGAATGCACCCCGAACCTCGAGCACGTGTATGTCGCGGCTAGGGGAGCACCCGACGAGGCCGCCGAGGGCGGTCGTCCAGCTCAACGAAGCGGTCGCCGCGACGCACCCAACGCTGTCGCCGCGCTCGAATGGTCTCGACGTCGTCGTGACCGTCGTAGTCGAGCGAGAAGCCCGTGGCCGTCGCATCGAAACTCCAGCCATTGCACCAATAGGTGGGAGCAGTGGAGCGCGCGAGCCGGCGCGGCGCCCAGGGATCGCGACCGGGCGCGAGGACGTGAAAGCGCATGTCCCGCCAGCACGATGCCACCCACGGATTCGTCCATCCCGTCACGACGTAGTAGGCGTCCTGAGCGTCGGGAGGCGAGATGGTCCACGTGCGCGCGAAGCGGACGTCGCGAACGGACTTCACGACCGGTGTGCGATCAACCAGGGCGAGGCGCAAGCTCCCCTCGCGGCGCTCGAACAGCGCAAGGGACGAGTCGCCACCATGACCGAGGTCGATGTGAAGCAAGACGAACCATCGGTCCTGGTGCCCGGCTGCTGGCGAGAGGCTCGCCCAGAGGGCACCCAGCCCCGGAAACGTATCCCAGTCATGAATCCACGCGACGTCGGCAGCTACGAAGGCAGCCGCGAGCGGGTCGGTGGTCGCCGCGTCGAGCGCGATGGGCAGGTACGCGGTGATCACCTCGAGGGCGGTAACCTGCAGCTGACGCACGACCCGTTGCGCCGCCAAGGGCACCTTCGGCCGGTCCGGCGGAACGGTGAAGTCGAGTATGTCCCCGAGCGATCGCAGCTGGTTCTGAAGCTCGGCCACGCGCCGCGCGGACTTGACGATGTCGGGCGGTACGGGCCGCACCGCATTCGACGCAGAGGCGACGGGCGCGGTACTGGCTGAGCCGCTCGGCACCGCGGTGGGCACCAGGGGAGCCGAAGGCCACGCCTCGGGAATGAGCGCGACCTGCTCATTCGAGACGTCGTCGCAACCAGAAAGCAGAGCCAGGGCCAACATCGCCGTCGCGCGCACGTTCACGGCAGGACAACGATGCTGCGCCGGCCCCTCTTCCCATCACCAAAGGAGATCCGACCGAGGGAGATCCGACCGAGGGTGACCCGACGCGAGGGGGAGATCCGACCGAGGGTGACCCGAAGGGAGATCCGACCGAGGGTGACCAGGAGCGAGGGCACGACGACCAAGGAGATCCCGACCGAAGGGAGATCCCAAAGGAGATCCGACCGAGGGTGACCAGAAAGGAGATCCGACCGAGGGTGACCAGGAGGGAGACCGAAAGGAGATCCGACCGAGGGTGACCAGGAGCGAGGGAGATCCGACCGAAGCAGGGGAGATCCGACCGAGGGTGACCGGGCCGAGCAAGGACAGACCAGCAACGACGAGTCGTCATCGGTCCCAATTGCAGAAGGAAGTCTCGGGGAGGTGACGCGGTGGAGGATACCAGTCCCAGAATTGGGCAAGCAGAGTAGCCTTGCGTCTCGCATTCTCGGGCGTGTGCCACTCAAACAGCGCAACGCTCACCAGCAAGGCGCAGCAGTGCGTTGCCATCGGTCTGGTCGATGGCAAACGAAACGACGGTTGGAGTGACGGCTCTCCGATTCAAGCAGCGATGGGCTGCTCGCTATGGCGGCTCTGCACACGCCGCGCCGTAGTAGACGCGCATTCTCCAGGTGCCATGCGGAAAGACGACGCCGCGTACACCAGCCTTCCACGCTTGCCACGCATTTCTGTACCTGGCACGGAAGGCACGCAGGCGCCGAACCATCTCCACTGCAACGGTTGAATTCCCAGCCGCGGCGAAGTTGGGTGTCATCGATCCAAACCGCTCGAACGAACTCGCGCGCGAAGTATGAGGTGTTTTCAAGACCCGCTTCGCGCCGAGATAGCCTCTCCCCTCTCGCTTGTTGTCGGCGTGGGCCTTGTGGACTCGGGCGTCGAGCTCGGCCTGGATGGCGTCTCGCGCGTCCTGCTCGGTCTCGAAGGCATCACGCAGGATGTCTGGCATCTCGATGGGAATGCTGACGCGCTCTGGCCACATGGGGTTCTCGGGGTCGAAGTAGCCCTTCGGGCGCTCGACGGTGATGGTTCTTTGCCCCACATCGTCGACGAGCACCTTGGCGCCTGGCCATCGCCGCGGGGTCCGAACCAAGCCGGCCTCCACGCAGTTGGCGGCCGTGTATGCCATCTCTTTGATGACGGCCTCGGGCGTGCTGAGCTCTACCCAGTTTGCCGGTGTCTTGGCGAACACCTCCTCCGGCCAACCGAGCAACACCTTGAGGGCATTGGCGAGGATTCGGTTCCGCAGCTCGAAGAACCGAGGAAGTACGCCGAGGATGTCCGTCAGTACTTCGTGCAGGTGCGACGACAACAGCTGCATCATGTGGAGCTGGACGCCGAGGCGCTGCGCGATCACCGCGGTGGTGTACCAGTAAATCTGCTCGACTCTTCCCTCTTGGTCGGGTGAGAAGAGGAAGTGGCGCCGCGTTGCGCGACGAGTGACGAACCAGGTTACGTTCGGGCGGACGTTTCGAGGTTGCGTCATGCGCGAAGGGAAAGCGAAAGTTGGGCCAACGCCATTGGCGCACCCGCCGCACACCATTTCGGACACTTCTGGCTCGAGTTGACGTGGAGGCGGGTGGCGGCCGCCACCCGGGCGCCGGCGGCCCGCCACCCTCGGTCTGGTCTTCCGGCGGTCTGATCTTCCGCTGGCGGCCGCCACCCTCGGTCTGATCTTCCTGGCCGCCCTCGGTCTGATCTTCCGGATCTTTCGCTGGCGGCCGCCACCCTCGGTCTGATCTTCCGGATTCGCTGGCGGCCGCCACCCTCGGTCTGATCTTCCTTGTGGGCGCTAGGTCGCGCGTTGCACGAGGAGGCTGTACGAGCCGCCGCTGAGCCGAAGCAGCACGGCCAACAAAGGATGCTCGGTGTGACCCACGGTGGCGATGCCGTGGATGCGCTCATTCTGCGCCGGCTCGAAGAAGACGCTCGTATCACCGTCTCGGTGCCGCAAGATGCAGCGCTCCGTGGCCACAAAGAGGGCTCCTGCTGCCTCAGCGAGATCGGTAACCTCCGGAGTCCCCTCCGCCTCGAGAACGTCCGCGCCTGGAATCGTGACGCGGCCCACGCGCTCGATATCCTGCGAAAGGAAATAGGCTCGCCCGTCGCCGAAGTCGGTGCGAATCTGATTGAAGCGAGGGTAGCCTGGCACGGCTTCCGACACGCGCCGTCCCCACGCGAGCAGGCTGGGCGCGGCCGGCCCGACGACGACGTTCGCGCCCTCGAGGCTCCACGTCAGCCCGTCGAAGGTCACGAACTGGAGTTCGGACTCGACGGCCGGATCGAACCAACACGTCCCACTCGGGATGCCGATTCCGACGGGTAGCGTAATGCGCCGGCTGGTCTTGTTGACGTGGTCGAAGCGAATACCGTACTCGAGGTCGTTCTCATCGAGAGCGAAGGACCACGTACCATTGGGAGCGATGTACCATTGGAGAATGGAGAAGTAGGCACCGACCCCGTCGGGGAATGAGATCTCCCACTGGGTTTCGCCACTGGTGCAGTCGATCGACCGTACAGCGCGGTGCTCTATGTTGACGAGCACCTCGCTGCTTTGAGGAAGTGCACGAAGCGCGAACGTGTGAGGCGGGAGTTCGTAGCGTTGCATCAGATGCAGTCCCGGATGTCTTTATCGGGGTCGCGTGAGTCCGGGATGTCTTTGCCGCACGCGGGGCATCGCTCGCCCACGTGACGTCCCCGTCGATCGAAGACCTCCAGGTGAGAGCGGCGCCCGTGGTGGAGCAGGTCGAGTGTGATGTATTGGCGACCGTCGCGAAACATCGGGGAGCCACCGCAATGGCCGGCTCTCTGATAGCCGAGGTGGCGCATGTCGTTGACGTTCAACCGGCGCGTCTCGTTGGCGAAGCTCGGAACCTCGTCGACGGGCCTGCCGCCTCGTTGTCCGCACACGGGGCACTCGCCACAGTCGCGGCACGCCTGCTGGGTTTCAGCTTGAGTGGCCGCCTGAACGCCAGCGCGCGCCGCCTGCTGGACCGCGGGTCGCGAGGCCATCGCCATCGTGGCGGCTCTCGCAGCCTGCGCGGCTCGGTAGGCTCGGTAGGCAGACCAGCCTCGCCAGGCCCACATGCCACCTGCGACGACGGCGGGTAGGGGCATGTCAGGCCGCCGCTGAGCACCGTGAAGACGAGGCGTATCCGCGCTTCACGGCCCAGACGCGGGTGTCGCAGCACCTGCGCCGTCTCCGGGTCCTCAGCCCACTTGGGGTCCAGCAGCGCCGTGAGCGCGACGACCGCGTCGAGCTCGAAGCCGTCCGCGGCTTCGAGCCGGCGGCCAAGCTGCAAGCCCTCGATCACACGCTCGCGCAGGACCTCGGGACCGATGCCTGCCTCTTGGGCCATGGGTGCGTAGACGGAGCAGTAGTGTTCGACCAAAGGACCGTCACGGTGAGCTTGGAGCTCGAGCATCTGGTCACGGCGGACTCTCAGCACCGCGTCAGTCTACCCGCAAACCGCCCCGAGATCAGCCTGCCACGGGTCTCCCACCATGCCATGAGGCCTTGTTCCAACCCCGTAGGTAGGTGTATGTAGGCTTATTAACCGGTCGAGGGTGCCCGGTTCGTACCTAGGAGTGTCGGATGGTGAAGCCGCAGTGGCTGTTGTTGGCGTCGGTCTTTCTGCTCGCGTGCGAGGGCGAGATGGGACCACCGGGTGAAGATGGCATGGACGGGGCGCCCGGCATGGATGGCTCGCCGGGCATGGACGGCGACGACGGCACCAATGGTACGCCCGGCACCGATGGAGGTACTCCATC
>JAUHZF010000098.1 GCA_030426145.1 Polyangia bacterium | reverse complement strand
CCGCAACCTCCACCAGGCCGGGACCGTGCTCGTCGCCGCGGCCGGCAACGACGGGGACACCACCTTCGCCCACGGCTCCCCCGCGAGCCTGCCTCAGGTCCTGAGTGTTGGGGCGAGCGTCGCCGTGGCGGCCGCCGAGCTCCAGGTGTCGGCCCCCGTGTCCGTCGCCGGTAGCTACGCGGGCGTGGAGGGTTCGTTCACCGCCCCGCTCTCGTCCGCCGGGATCACCGGCGACATCGTGGCCGTCGAGCCCGCGAATGGTTGCAGCACCATCACCAATGCCGCTGCCGTGGCCGGGAACATCGCGTTCATCCAGCGAGGGTCGTGTGCGTTCCTTCAGAAGTTCGCCGAGGCCGAGGCCGCGGGGGCAACCGCGGTGATCATGGTCAACAACGAGCCCGGGGTCTTCCAAATGGGGGGCGACGGCAACAGCCCCCTCCCGGGGCTGATGATCTCGCAAGCCGACGGCGCCACCCTCGGCGGCGCCCTCGCCCAAGAGACCGTCACGGGTACCCTCCTCCTCCCTCCGTTCACCCCCAGCGATGAGGCCTTTGCCGGCTCGTTGAGCTCGCGCGGTCCGAGCGTCGTCGATGGCGCCATCAAACCCGACATCTCCGCCCCCGGCGTGAGCGTCGTTTCGGCCAATGGCGGCACCGGCACCGGCGGGGTGGCGAACACCGGCACCTCGATGGCGTCACCCTTCGTGGCCGGCGCCGCCGCGGTGGTGCGCCAGGCCTTCCCGGGCCTCGGACCCGCCGAGGTGAAGGCGTTGATGATGAGCAAGAACCAATCCCTGCGCTCGCCCGATGGCGACGTGATGCCGATCGCCTACCAGGGTTCGGGTCGCCTCGCGCTCGCCGAGGTGCTCGGACAGACAGCGTTTCTCACCTCGGTCGACGATGCGGACGCTGTTTCCCTCTCCTTCGGCCACATCGAGTCGCTCGAGACGGTCACCGAGACCCGTACGATCAACCTCGTCAACCTCGCCCCCGATGCGGTCACCTACGACCTCACCGTCGACGAGGTCTACCCTCTGCCCGGAGTGACCGTTTCCGTCACGCCCACCTCCGTGACGGTGGCCGGGCAAAGCACCAGTGAGCCCATCACAGTGCAGATCACCGTCGACCCCGACGCCCTCGGCGACCCCGATCCCGACCCCGTCACCGGTGCCACCACCGCCGTGTTCGACGGCGACGGGGGCGAGGCCGTGGTCCCCCGGATGCACCTCAACGAGGCGGACGGCTGGGTCGTCGCGACCGGCACCGGCGGCGAAGTCGCGCGTGTGGCCTTCTACGGCAGTGTTCGTGCTGGCGCCGCCCGTCAGGCGAGTCTCGATTGTGCCGCGAGCACGGACGAGGTCGTCGCGGTGTCGGTCACCGGTCCGAGCAGCCATCCGAGTCCGGTGGTCACCGCCTTTCAGCTCGGCGCCCTCGACGGGGTCGACGCGGGGCTACCGGCATTCGCGGACGTGCGCGCCGTGGGCGCGGCCACCAACTACGGCGCCGTCGGCGGTGCATTCGACGACGCCGAGGTCTACTTCGGGGTGGCGGTCGAAGGCACGTGGCGCACCGCGGCCATTCCCGAGGTGCCGCTCGTCAGCATCGAGGTCGATCTCGATGGCGACGAGAACGTCGACTACCTGCTGATCCCCGAGCCGAACAGTCGTACGTCCTTCGCCTTCGCCGACCATTTGGTGGCGCGCTCATACATCATCGACGGGGGCTGCAACGCGTTCCAACTCGATTCGTGCGAGCGCACGCCCTACCCCGAACGCCTCGCGCTCAACCTGGCCCCTGCCGACGAGCTCGACACCGCCCCATTCTACAACGGCGTGCTCGTCCTCCCCGTGCTCACCCGCAACATCGGACTGTCGGAGGGTCTGCCGAGCTTCTCCTATCGCGCGCGCACACTCACCCCGCGGGGCGAGGTCGACACCACCGACTGGGCGACCTTCGACGTCACCGCGCCCGTCATCGACCCCGCCACGGAGGCCCCGACCCCGGGTCGGCCGCTCTACACCGGCGACGAGGCCGTACGGGCCCGCGTCGCGCCCGGGGCCACGGCGACCCCGCTCCTGCTCCTGCATCACATGAACCCAGAGCGTTTCAGCAACGCCGATGGCGACGAGCTGCGCCGTTTCGAGGTGGTCGATCTCGATGCGTCGAGCCAGAACCCCGTCACCCTCGAGCTCCCGGCGACGGCGGTCACGGGCGAGGCCGCGACGGTCACCGCCTCGTGGACCAACCCCTCGAACACGACCCTCGCCGACGTGACACTATCCCTGTCGGCGACGGGCAGCACTATCTCCGAGGCCACCTCCGAGACGGCGACCTGCGGCGCCGCGAGCTGCACCATCGCCGCGCTCGGCCCGAGCGAGACCATCACCATCTCGGCCACCCTCATCGCCGACGCCGCCGGCGAAGCACAAGTCACCGCCGACGTCACGAGTGCCGACACGTGCCCCTCTACAGCATCGGATGCGCTCAGCGTCACCGACGCGGCGGTGCCTACGTCCGCTCAAGCGCGCGGCGGCTGCGGCTGCCGCGTCGTAGCCGATCCTGCCGACACATCCCCCCAAGCGCCCTGGCTCCTGGGCCTGCTCGGCCTCGGTTTGCTACGCCGCCGCCGTGCAGCGTGAAGCCGATCTTGCAGATGCGCGTAGGTTGAGCGTCCCGGTCGCGACCATCGGCCACGGCTGGGCGCGAGAGCGTCAGGGTTTGACGACGCGTGCGCCGCGGGGCTTGCGGGGGCGGAAGGCCTTGTTGGGGATCCCGACGCCGGCGCGCATCTCATCGAAGGTGAAACGGTTGGTGTTTCCCTCGGCGTCGACGACCATCACGCGTCGAAGCCGACCGGTGTGCTCGTCGACGAGCAGGACCACCTGCACCACGGCCGGCGTGGGCTTCTGCGGACGGCCTACGAGCGCCACCGTGCCCGCCTCGTGCTGGTCTTTCGGCACCTCGACGAGCCGCCAAGCGAAGCTCTTCTTCAGCGCATCCTCGCCTTCGAGGAAGCTGAGCACGGGCGGGTAAAGCGAGCGCTTGGCCTTCATCACGTAGACGGTCTTGGCCTCGGGGTCGTAGGCGCGCAGCCACTCGCCATCGCTCGCGACCCAACCTCCCCCGTCGAAGGAGAAGCGCAGCCGGCCAGGACGTTTGAAGAGCAGGCTCCCCTTCTTGATGCGGGTGCGGTCTTGGTCGTGCAGATGCACGACTTGTTCGAAGCGTCCCTTTACCGTCTTGTAGCGCTGGTAGCGGCGCTCGATGCGCTCGAGGAGGGCGACCAGCCGCGCGTGGGCGGCGACCTTCTGCACGTCGTCCTCGGCGCCGTCGTCGCCACGTCGAGGCGCGGCGCCCACGCCGACCGAGAGCGCACTCCCCGCGAGCGCGATGAGCGTCCAGGCCGTCCACCTTCGCCACCGCATGTCCGAGGGCTACCTCGCCCCGCAACACTGGGCCAAGCGCTCGGCCTTCGCGGCGTTGGCCAATCACGGCCTCGGCGGCTACAAGGGGTGCATGCGCGTCTTGGGCATCGACCCCGGCACCATCAAGCTCGGCTGGGGTGTCGTCGAGCGCGAGGGCACCCGCGTTCGCCACGTGGCCCACGGCACCCTCCGCATGCCGAAGGGCGAGCTCGCGGACCGCCTCGTGTACATCGACGCGGGCCTCACCGAGGTCATCGCGGCCCACGCCCCGGACGCAGGCGCGGTGGAGAGCATCTTCTTCTCCAAGAACGCCCAGAGCGCAGCCAAGCTCGGCCACGCCCGTGGGGTGGTGCTCTTGTGCCTACGCCGCGCCGGCCTCGAGGTCGGCGAATACCCTCCCTCGACGGTGAAACGCGCCGTCGTCGGCCGGGGTCGCGCGGAGAAGCACCAAGTCGCCCGCATCATCATGAGCATGCTCCGCCTCCCAGAAGCTCCCCAAGAAGACGCCGCCGACGCCCTCGCCGTCGCCGTCACCCACGTGCACACCGCCCGCTTCGCCCGCTCCCTAGCCCGCGCTGCGCGCTAGGTTCGAGGTTCGAGGTTCGAGGTTCGAGGTTCGAGGTTCGAGGTTCGAGGTTCGAGGTTCGAGGTTCGAGGTTCGAGGTTCGAGGTTCGAGGTTCGAGATTCGAGGTTCGAGGTTCGAGGTTCGAGATTCGAGATTCGAGGTTCGAGGTTCGAGGTTCTCGAGCCCGAGCCCGAGTACGAGCCCGAGAACGAGAACGAGAACGAGAACGAGAACGAGAACGAGAACGAGAACGAGAACGAGAACGAGCCCGAGAACGAGCCCGAGTACGAGATGTCATCCCCCGCGTACGGTGGCGCCGAGTTCCTTCTTTACGGCTTGCACCACCTTCTTCGTCAGTCCGTCCACCTCTTTGTCGGTGAGGGTGCTGGCGTTGTCGGGGTCGGTCGCAGCCAACGGGTGGCGGAAGACCAGGTGGTAGGCGAGTGAACGGTGGCCGTCGGGCACACCCTTGCCGCTGTAGAGGTCGAACAGCTCCACGGCTTCGCAGTGATCGCCGCCGGCTTCGCGCATCACGGTGGCGACGCGGGCGGCCGGCACACTTTCTTCGACCACCAGGGCGAGGTCACGCGTAGCCGCCGGGAGTACCGGAATGGGGCGGTAGCGGGGGGTCGCGCGGCCCATGGTGCCGATGGCGTCGAGGTCGACCACGACCACGAAGGCTTCCCCGGTGAGGCTCAGGGCGTCGGCCACGTCCGGGTGTAGCGGGCCCAGATGGCCCACCACCGTGCCGTCGACGGTGACCTCTCCTGCGCCGCGCGGGTGCAGGTAAGGAATCGCCGTGCGGTCTTCGAGGAGCGACACGATGGCTTCACGGCCGGAGAGCCGCTCCACCAATTCGACCGCGATCCCCTTGGCGTCGTAGACGTCGAGCGGCGTCACTTCCACCCCCGCCCGGCGGCTTCCCGCCAGGACCGCCGCGAGCTCGAGACGCTCGTGAGGAAGCCAGCCGTCTTCGCCCTCCACCTTCTCGGTGCGGGGCAGGAACGCGGGACCGGTGCAGAAGACCCTGATGTCGGCCACGCCGCGCCGCTGGGCATGACGAAGCGCATCGAGCAGACCCGTGAGCAGGCTCGTGCGCATCACGCTGCGGTCCTCGCTGAGCGGGTTCTTCATCACCACGGTAGGCTCAGGCGCACCGATGGCCGTCAGGTCCTTCGGGGAGACGAAGCTGTAGGGCAAGGCCTCGTCGAGTCCGATGGCCGCCGCCACCTGACGCGCCCGGTCGCGTAGGCTCAGCTCGCTGCGCCCCGCGTGCAGCGTGAGCGCACGATGCGTGAAGGGCACGTGGTCGATGCCATTGACCCGCATGACCTCCTCGATGAGGTCCTCTTCGCGCGCACAGTCGGGGCGGTGGCTGGGCACGTCGACCGAGAGCCGCGCACCGTCTTGCCGACAACCAAAGCCGAGCCGCTCCAGGATCGCTTGGGCCCGCTCGATGGGGATGTCCATGCCCAGCACGGCATCCATCTTCTCCTTGCGCAGCTCGACCTGTGCGTGGGCGGGTGCCCCCGGACCGGCCACGATGGCGCCCGGCACGGCTGAGCCGCCACAGATCTCGCAGAGTAGCGACACACCGTGAGCCGTGACCTGCTCGACCTGCTCGGGATCGACCCCGCGCTCGAAGCGATGGCTCGCCTCCGAGTGAAGGCCGTGGCGCCGCGCCGCACGACGGATCCCGCGCGGGGCGAAGTAGGCCACCTCGAACAGGACGGACGTGCTGTCGTCGCCGATCTCCGAATCGGCGCCGCCCATGACGCCCGCCATCGCGATGGGACGGTGGCCGTCGGTGATGAGCAGGTCGTCGTCCGTCAGCTCGCGTTCGACGTGGTCGATGGTCTCCATCTTCTCGCCTGACTTGGCGCGCCGCACCACGATCTTCCCGTCGGGGACCTTGGCGTAGTCGAAGGCGTGCGTCGGGTGACCGAAGAGCAGCAGCAGATAGTTGGTCACGTCGACCACGTTGCTGATGCTGCGCACCCCGAGCGCCTCGAGACGGTACTGCAGCCACAGAGGTGAGGCCCCCACCTTCACCCCGTCGACGACGGAGGCGGCGTAGATGGGGCAGCGCTCGGGGTCGTCGACCACCACGCTCGCGCGCTGGGTCACGTCGCCCTCGACGGTGCGCGCAGGCGGTGGCGCCTTCGGTGTCTCGAAGGGGATCTCGAACAGCGCCGCCAGCTCGCGGGCGAGACCCACGTGGCCGAGCGCATCGGGCCGGTTGGGCGTGACCCCGATGTCGAAAACCCAGTCGTGCACGCCTTCGATGGCCTCGCTCAGCGGCGTCCCCACTGCGATGTCGCCGAGCGATTCCGGCAATACCAAGATGCCGTCGCCCTTCCCCGCCCCGCTCACGAGCCCGAGCTCGACATCGGAGCAGAGCATGCCTTGGCTCTCCACCCCGCCGATGGGACGGGGCTCGATGGTGAGACCGATGGCCGGCAGCGTCGTGCCCAGAGGAGCGAGCACCACCCGCCCCCCGGGATCGGGAACGTTGGGCGCGCCACAAACCACCGTCTGCTCACTGCCCCCGCGGTCGACGGTGACCAGCCGCAACCGCTCCCGGCTGGGATGGGGCTCGACCTTCTTGACCTCGCTCACGAAGACGTTGGGCGTCACCGCCCCGAACTCGATGAGCTCTTCCATCTCGAGACCGGCGCCGGTGAGTCGGTCGGCGACCTCTTGGGGAGATGCCTCGAGGGCGGGCAGGAGCGATCGCAGCCAGGTGTACGAAGCCTTCATCGTCTAGGCGAGATAGACCTCGAAGCCGCGCGCATCAAATGCTCTCGCGACCTTTTGCACGCCGGCGCGTGCGAGCCGGGCCACGCGCGGCTCGCCACCTCAGCCTCACGCTACTTGGGAGCGGCTTTGGGCGCCGGTGCCTTGGGCGCGGGGGCCTTGGGTGCTGGCGCCTTGGCCGCCTTGGTGTCGGCGCCCGCGTCGTCCTCGCCCTTGGCTTCGCCCTCGGGCTTCTTCGGCTCGGGCTTCTGGAACTTGCTCACGCCGTCGGTGACCCAGCTCGCAGCCCAGGACGTGACCACGTAGACCTGGCCGTCGCCCTCCTTGACTAGGAAGCGGTTGTCGCCCTCCTGCTTCTTGCCGACCTTGAAGACGTACTTGGGCTCGGACTCGTCCTTGAAGGTGAAGCGTACGATGCCGCCCTCGTTGGCCATCACGTCGTCGACGCCGGTCTCGGCGTCGTCCTTTGCGAAGTCGTGGGCCTTGAGGTTCTTGTAGGCCGTGAGCATGTCCTTCACGCGCTTGGCGTCGTAGCGCTCGATCTCCTTGGCCTTCTTGGCGAGCTCACCCTCGTCGTTGCGGGCGTAGAAGGCCGCCTTCCAGTCCTCGCCGTCCTTGGTGAAGGAGAGCTTGCCCTCTTTGTTCTCCACCTCGGCCGCGATGACGTTGCCGTCTTCGAACTTGGCGATCTCGTTGAAGCGCCAGCTCTTGAGCTCGCCGCCCCACTGGAAGGCCGCGAAGCCGTTGGCCGTGAACACGCTGGGCGATGCGCCTTCGCCACCGGCGCGGGCCATCTGGCCGCGCGTGCCGTTCTTGCCGAAGTACCAGTCGAAGACCGAGCTGCCCCCGCTGAAGGCCTGCACGTGAACGGCCTTGCCGTCGGTGAGCTCGTACTTCTCGTGAAGCTCGGCCTTGTCGCCCACGCTGGCCGTGATCTCGATCTTCTCGAGGTTGTCGAGCACGCTCTTGAGCTTGGTGTCGTTGGCCTTGGCCTTGAAGGGCGCCGTGATCTCCCACGCATCGCCCTTCTTCTCGAGGGTGATGGGCTCTCCGTCCTTGTTCTTGACGATGAGCTTGTCGACCTTGGCGATGGCCTCCTTGTCGAGCTTGACGGTGGGCAACGAGGCTGAGGCCGCCGTGCCCGAGTGTGCTTCCTTCTCCGCCTTCTGCTCTTTCTGCGAGGAGTAGACGGCGAAGCCGAGGGCCAGGACCACCACCGCCGCGAGGCCGAGCTTGTGTTCTTGCTTCATCGCTTCGTGACTCCGTTCAGATCTTCACGTTGCCGCGCATCGATTCGCGACGACGCCAATTGATGAGGCCGATGAGCGCGAAGAGGAAGGGCGGCACCAGCGTGACCGTCCACTGCACCTTCTGCTGCAGGTCGCTGCGGGCACTGCGGTACTCCTCCTGCTTCTGCTCGAAGACCTCTTCGGTATCCTCCGGCTTGATCTCCGGCTTCTTCACGTCGGTGTAGCTGAGCTTCGGATCGCCGATGAGCTTCGCGCTGACCGCGAGCAAGTCGGTGTCGCCCGTCATCCAGTCGAGCATGTTCTTGAACGCAACGAGGGTGGACATGATGTACTGCCCGTCGCTCGAGACGTAGGCCCCGGCGAGCGCAGTGAGCTCCGGATCACCCGAGCGCTGACCCATCATGGCCATCGAGGGCGGCATGCCGGGCGGCATGGGCGGCGGGTTGCCGCTGCGCGCGAAGGGGTTGGTGAGGAAGTGCGACGAAGCCAGCACGAGCACGCGGCTCGGTGCCGCCGACTCGGCCGGGATCTCCACCCCCTCGACCTGACCGGTGAGCGCGCTCTTGAGCGTGCCCTCGACCGAGACCGCGAAGGGGTAGCTTCCTTGCTCACCCTTGGGACGAATCTCGGTGGTGGGCTTTACGTCGACGCTGGGACCGGGCTCCGCGTAAGCATAGGGCGTGGTGCGGGCGACGACCTTGATCTCGGCGCCGGGCTGCTTGTCGGGCAAGGTCGCCAGCGACGAAGCGTAGGGGAAGGTCTGCTCCTGCAAGCGGAAGAAGCCGGCGAAGCTGTTGTCGAGCAGCTGCTCGCCCTCGTCGGCTCCATCGACGTGCGGCACGTAGAGGAAGGCGGGTCCAAGCTTGAGGACCTGCTGGCCCATCTGCGTGCGCACGGGCATGCGGAGCTCGAGGCCGTAGTCGATGAGCAGGTCGTTCTTCATCTCGACCCCGTAGCCCCCGACGAGCTTCTCGAGGTTGTGGGTCGAGAGCGTGGCCTTCATCGTGGCATCGGACGGCTTGGTGTTGACCGCACCCGCGATGACGAGGAGCGACTTGTCGCCCTTCATCATGAACTGGTCGATGCGCGCGAGCTCCTTGTCGGTCCAGTCCTCGGACGCTTGAAGCACGATGACCCCGCGGAGGGTGTCGTCGATCTCCACGTCGCCGCCCTCGAGGTCGACCTCCTCGATCTTGTAGAAGGGAAAGGCCTGCTGCATGACCGACATGAAGGACGGTCCCTGCCCACCCTGCTGGGGCGGAATGAGCTGCGCGTCGGTGAGCTTCATGCCCTCCTTCACGATGACGCCGACCCGCTGGTACTGGTCCTCCGCGCGGTCGTGGATCTGACGGATCTTGTTGGTGATCCAGAACTCGAGCCCGGAGATGCTGTCCGGGTTCATGTACGGGATGACCTCGCGCTCGCTGCCGTACTCGAAGACGATGCCCATGTAACCCTGGGTGATCGTCGCTTGGTCGCTGGTCTCGCTGCCCTGACCGAGGGAGAGCTTCTGGAGCCCGGCCTCCTCGGCCTTCTCCTTCTCTTCCTTCGTCTTGGGCTCGATGACCGTGTACTCGAGGTTGCCCCCGGCGGCCTGCGCGTACTCATCGATGAGGTTGGTGAGATCCTTCACGAAGAGGTCCACCTTGGGCAGCCCCGTCGTGACGTAGAGCGTCACCTTCATCTTCTCGGACAGCTCTTCGCGCACGAGGCGCTTGCTGCCTTCACTGAGGGTGAAGCGCTCGTTCTCGGTCGCGTCGATTCGGGCCTTGGTGCCAAAGGCGAGCATGTTGCCCAGCACCACGATGACGGCGAGGAAGAGGAGGAAGATGCCGGAGAGGGTCGCGGCTTTCTGTTTGCGTTCCATGGTCGTGATCTCCGAGGAAGCGCTCAGGCCCACTTACGTCGCTCGAGGCCCCAGATGGACCCGGCGAGACAGAGGCCGGTGACGGACAGGAAGAAGACGACGTCGCGCAGGTTGATCATCCCGCGCACGAAGTCGCGCAGCCGCTCGTTGAAGCTGATGAACGTGGCGGCCAGCTTGAGGTTGTCGGGCAAGATGTCGAGGGCCAGGATGCTCCCGAACAGGTTCAAGAAGAACAGCAGCACCGTCGTGATGAAAAAGGCGATGATCGGCTTGTCGGTAAGCGACGAGATGAAGAGCCCGATGCTTACGGCGGCCGCGCTGTAGAGCGTCACCCCCACATAGGACGAGAGCACCGGTCCCGAGTCGAGCGATCCCAGGTTCCACACCCCGAACATGAGGATGGGGATCAGCGCGGTGGCGGCGATGAGCGTCATGACCAGGCCCCACGCCCCGAGGAACTTACCCACGATGACCTGACGGTCGTTCACGGGCAGCGTGATGAGCATCTCGAGGGTGCCGGTCTGTCGTTCCTCGGCCACGAGGCGCATCGTGATGACCGGGATGACGATCAAGGCGAGGGCCTGAGGAAGGTATTGAAACAACAGGCTCAGGCTGGCTCGGTTGGCCTCCCAGAACCCTCCGTTGAATTCGAAGAAGACGAGGCCCAGTCCCAAGAGGCTGACGCAGATGACCACGTAGGCGATGGGAGAGTTCCAGTAGGACTTCAGTTCGCGCTTGGCGATGGTGAGGGTAGGCATGACTACTTGTCCTCCTCGTCTTCTTCGGCGTCTTCGTCGTCTTCTTGATCGAGGTCTTCGTCCTCGTCGCCGAGATCCTCGTCCTCGTCATCGAGGTCTTCGTCCTCGTCGAGGTCTTCGTCCTCGTCGTCGAGGTCATCCTCATCGAGGTCCTCGTCGTCGAACGCTTCCTCGTCGTCGAGGGCGTCGGCGACGTCGGCGGCCACCTTGCGTCCGCGAGCGCCGACCTCGTCTCCCTTGGTGAGGAGCTTGAAGACGTCGTCGAGGCTGGGCAGGCGCCGCTCGAGGCTGTGCAGGAGCCAGCCCTTCTGCACGCAGAGGCTGTATATCTCCGAGCGAAGGTCGGTGTCCTTGGTGCCCTTCAGCTCGAACTTGTAGCTGTCGCCGACGTTCGGCCGCTCGCTGACGGAGAGCACGCCGTCGATGTCCTCGAGGGCCTGCTCGACCTGGGATGCCGACTGGGGCGCCTGGAGCGACTGACGGTAGTTCTTGCCCAGCTCGACCGTTTCCTTGGCGTCGATGTCGACGAGGTAGCTGACGCGACCGCCGCGTGCGCGCACCTCGTCGATGCTGCCATCGGCCACGATCCGCCCCTTGCTCACGATGATGACGCGGGCACAGGCCTGCTCCACCTCGTTGAGGTTGTGGGTCGAGAGCATGATCGTCCGGTCCTTGCCGACCCGACGGATGTACTCGATGACCTCCGCCCGCTCGTTGGGGTCGAGATCGCTGGTCGGCTCGTCGAGGATGAGCACCGGTGGGTTGTGCAAGAGGGCCTGACCGAGGCCGACACGCTGCCGGAAGCCGTGGGACAGGGTGCGGATGTCCTTGCCGAGCACGTTGCCCAGACCACAGACCTCCACGACCTCCTTCATGCGCTTCTTGAAGGTCGCGTCGTCGATGCCGCGAAGCTCGGCGGCAAAGCGCAGGTACTCGAGCACCCCCATGTCGCCGTACATGTTCGCGCGCTGCGGCAGGTAGCCGATGCTCTCGCGAACCTTGAGCGGCTCATCGAAGACGTCGTGGTTGTCGACCTTCGCGGAGCCCTGCGTCGCGGACAGATAGCAGGTGAGGATCCGCATCGTGGTGGATTTGCCGGCCCCATTGGGTCCGATGAATCCGACGACCTCTCCTCGCTTCACCTCGAAGCTGACCTTGTCCAGGGCGCGAAAGGCGCCGTAGCGCTTCGTCAGGCCCTTAGCTTCGATCATCACGTCGCTTGCCAAGCCAACCTCCCGTATCAACGGAGCTTTACGTCGATGGCGGGTTGCCCCCGCCGCCGCATCCCCGCGAAATGATGTGCGAGGACGCAAAGAATCTGCAGACGTGCCCGCAGGAAAGCCCTTGGGCGCGCCAACTCAGGTCGAGACCGGGGGTGTCAACCAACCCCAGCCCCATGGGTTCACAGCTGAAAACAGAGCCGGACGAGAGTTATTCCCGGCCGGCGCGCGCAGCTTGTAGCACATCCGCCTCTTCGTTAAACAGCGAAGCGAATTCATGGCGGCCCCATCCCTCATCGTCCAGAAGTACGGCGGCACCTCGGTGGGGTCGCTCGATCGGATCCGCAAGGTCGCCCAGCGCGCGATGCAGACCCAGGCCGAAGGCCACGACGTGGTCCTCATCGTCAGCGCCATGGCCGGTGAGACCAACCGGCTCCTCGGCCTCGCCCGCGAGCTGACGGATCGCCCGAGCAGCCGCGAGCTCGACGTCATCGCCTCCACCGGTGAGCAGGTCAGCTCGGCCCTCACCTCGATGGCCATCCAGAACCTCGGGGGCAAGGCGCGCAGCCTGCTCGGCCACCAGCTGAAGATCCGGACCGACGGGGCCTATACCAAGGCCCGCATCCTCGCCATCGACCCCGAGGCCCTCCATCGGTGCCGCGAAAACGGCGAGATCGCCGTCGTGGCGGGCTTCCAGGGCATCGACGACGAAGGCAACATCACCACCCTCGGCCGAGGCGGGAGCGACACCAGCGCCGTCGCCGTGGCCGCCGCCATCGGTGCCGATGTGTGCGAGATCTGCACCGACGTCGACGGCGTCTACACCACCGACCCCAACATCTGCGACCGAGCCCGGAAGATCTCCACCATCTCCTTCGAAGAGATGCTCGAGCTCGCGTCTCTCGGGGCGAAGGTTCTGCAGATCCGCAGCGTCGAGCTGGCCATGAAGTGGGGCGTGCCCCTTGTGGTCCGCTCTTCGTTCAACGACGCTCCCGGCACTTTGGTGATCGGACAAGACATGGAGGGGGCCGAGCCCCTCGAGCGCGTCGTGGTGCAGGGGGTCGCCTGCGACAAGAACGAGGCCCGGGTCATGCTCATCGGGGTCGAAGACCGGCCCGGTATCGTGGCCAAGCTCTTCGGAAAGATCTCGGCCGAGAACATCTCGGTCGACATGATCATCCAGACCCCGTCTCACGGCGACGACGGGGCGCGGACCACCGACGTGACCTTCACTTGCGCCAAGGGCGACCTCCCCCGCGTGAAAGAGGTGGTCGAAGGCCTCACCGGTGACCTCGGCGCCCACGGCGTGCGCTACGAGGACCGCATCGCCAAGGTGAGCATCGTCGGTCTCGGCATGCGCTCTCACGCTGGCGTGGCGGCCCGCATGTTCGACATCCTGGCGTCGGAGAACATCAACATCGACGCCATCACGACGAGCGAGATCAAGGTCAGCTGCATCGTTGCCGATCGGTACGCCGAGCTCGCAGTCCAGGCCCTGCACGACGGGTTCGAGCTCGACAAACCCCCGGCGGAACGCGGCACGGAGGTCTGAGGCCACGCCGAGGCTCTCCGCGGACCCGTTCCGCGCCTCTTCGCTGCCGATTCCTCCTTTTGGTCCCGCGAAATTGCGGGCATGCTCCGACCACCGATGGCGTCGCTCAAGGTCGCAGCGCTTCAGCGAAATGTGCTGATCGCGCTCGCCCGGTTCCTCATGCAGGACCGGCCGGGGGGCGTGATGGGTCCCGCCATCGAAATGCTGGTCAAGGTCCTGCGGGGCCGCGGCGCGATCGCCTACAAGTTCGAGGACGACAAACTCGAGATGGTGAGCGAGGCCGGGCTGCCGCGCAGGGCGAAGGCATGGCTCGCGCACCTTCGTCTCAATGAAGAAGCCTGGTTCATCGCGCAGTCGGTCGCTGTAAGTCAGCGCGTGGAGATCGACGAGACCCTCGCCGCCAGCCGCCAGGGGGTGTCGATTCGCCCCGCCCTCGAGGAGGCGGGGTGGCAGGCCCTCGCGGCGACGCCGGTGCGCGTGGGCCGACGCCTCTACGGCGTGATCGTGGTCGCCTCCGACAACCCCTACGCCTTCGACAAGGACACGCTCATGCTGCTCGAGTCGGTGGGGGGCATCGTGGGCCTCGCCATGGAGCGCGACAAGGCGGTCAAGGCGGCCAAAGACACCGGCCTGCCCGACCACCGCACCGCCCAGCTCGTCACGCAGGGGCTCATCGCGCAGTCGGTCGCGCGCGACCTGCAAGACCCGGTCGAGTCGATGGCGACGCTCACCGAGTCGCAGGAGCACGTCATCAACCACCTCCGCCGCCAAGGCGCGGCCCCCGACTTGGTCGACCACCTCGAGCTCGCCATCCAAGACACGTGGGAAGCCCTGCGTCGCGTTCAGTCGGTGAGCGCACGTCTGCTGGTGCTCGCGCAGGAGAGTGACCGCGAGCAGCTCAACCTCACCGAGATGCTGCGCGCCGCGACCGAGAGCCTCGCCACCGAGCTCGAGCAGCGTGGGATCACCCTCGAGCTCTACGGAGACGACCTGGACCTCTACATCGACGGGCGCATCGACGCGCTCCAGATGACCTTCGTACAGCTCCTGGTCTACACCGCCGACAAGTGTACCGACGCCGGCCAAGAGTCCGCCGTGATGGCGGTCCGGCTCGGCACCAAGGGCGACACCCACGAAGTCACGATCGAGAGCTCTGCCAGCGCGAGTGGTGAGAGCCAGTTCAACACCCTCATCGGACGAAGCGGCAGCGGCAACCTCGGGATCGAGCTCGCCCGGGAGACGGTGCGCAGCCACGACGGGCACGTCGAGCTCGGCCGCTCCAGCCTCGGCGGTGGATCCATCACCATCGTTCTTCCCGCGGCCCAGACCACGGCGCCCGTCTTCGACAAGTCCGAGAGCCTGCCCGCCATGCCTGCGTTCCAGAATGAGAAGCCTCTCATCGTCTGGATCGACGACGACGCCGACTTCGTGCGCGTCATGTGCCGCCAGTTCGAGTCACACGACGCGCTGGTGGCGGGGTCCATCGACGAAGCGCGGAACCTCATCGACAACCTCCCCATTCTGCCCGAGCTCATCCTCTGCGACGTGAACCTGCCCGATGGGCTCGGCATTCGCCTGCACGCCGAAGCCTCGCCCGAGCTCGGCGAGCGTTTCGTCTTCATGACGGGCGGGGTCATCGCGGAAGAGGTGGCCAACTACCTCAAGACGAGCCGGCGCCCGACCCTCATCAAGCCGGTCCGCTTCGAAGAGGTCGCCCGCCTCCTCGCCAACGAGGGCGGCGGACCCAACATCTCGCGCACCCTTCGCCGCGACGACCCTCCGGCGGAGGCGTCATACGACATCGAGGACGAAGAGAGCTTCGACGGCTACCCGGACGAGATCGGCATGATCTCCGACCCTGCGCCGAACACCGATCGACGTGGCGGCATGGGTGACCGTGAAGACTTCCGCGGCACGATGCCGGGCTATCAGGGGAGCCCCAGCGAGCCCCCCATGACCCTCGACCTCGACGACGACGACGCCTTCGAACGCGACCGCGACGATCCCGGTCGCCACGAGGTGGAGCTCGACCTCGACTTCGATCGGGCGCTGTCGGGCTCCCCGAGCCAGCGGCGACACGGGGAGCCGAGCTCACTGGGCTTCGACTCGCTGGGCTTCGAAGAGCCCGAGAAGAGCAACATCGGCAGTGTCGCCCCCGGCGACTTCGAAGACATCGACGACGGCTGGGACATCTGAGGCAAACAGCGTCGAAATGGCGCCGTTTTTTCGACGAATGCCCAGCGACGTGAAAAGCTTCCATCATGGGGGCTACGCGTCGCATCGGCTGGTTGGCGGTCGCGCTGACGCTCAGCGCGGGGTGCGACGACGCGCCCACCCCACGCGGCGCCCCTGAGCGCAGTCCGGTGGCGCCGCCCGTCGCGTCGAGCATCGGCGCCGTGCCGGCGGTGGCCCCGGCACGCCTCGATCCACCACGCGTGCCGAATCGGGTCGGCGATTGGGCACGCGACCCCCGCCTCGCGCCCTTCTTCGAAGCCGCGTCCGAGCGACGGATGCAGCTCTTGGTGCGCGTGATCCCCAGCCGCGAGGCGGCCATCGCAGAGACCCATCGGTTCCGGGTCGACGCGGAGTACGTCTACCCCGCGAGCTCCATCAAGACCTTCGTGTCGGTGGCGGCCCTCCGGCTCGTCGAAGGCCACGAAGGGACCACGGCCACCACGCCCCTCGCACGTTGCCTCCCCGACGAGGACACGGGGAAGATCGCGTGCCAGCCCTGGCTCGACTCGAGCGACATCGAGACGGGGGTCCTCACCGTACGCCACGCCATCCGGCGCATGCAGCTCGTGAGCGACAACCGTGCCTTCCGAACCCTCTTCGACCTCGTGGGTCACGAACGGCTTCATCGCGACCTCTGGTCGCTCGGCTTCTCCACCGTGCGCCTGCAGCACCGGATGGGTGAGCACGCTGCGCGCAGCCGCCACTCCCCGCGGATGGAGCTGTGGCCCGCCGAAGGGTCCCGGTGGAACATCCCCGCGCGCGAGAGCACCCTCGCCCTGTCGCCCCCTGCCGTGCCCGGCACCTCTCTCGGGCGCTACCACCTCGATGCGCGAGGCGAGGTGCAGAAAGGGCCCATGTCGTTCGCCGAGAAGAACGCGGTCGGACTCGAAGATCTCCAGGGGCTCATGGTGACGCTCCTCCGTCCCGACCAGAGCAAGGCCCTCGGCTACGCCAAGCTCGGCGTGTCGGAGCCCAGTCGCGCCGACTTGCTCGAGGCGATGACGATCGACCCCGGAGCGTCCCGTAACCCGCGCTACTTGCGACACCGACAGAGCGTCCTGCACCACAAGCCCATGCTTCCGGGCTTACTGAAGCACCTCCACAAGCGCCATCTCCGGTACGTGAACAAATCCGGGCGTGCCTACGGGTTCCACGTGGAGAACGCCTACCTCGAGGACGAGCGCAGCGGGCGCGCCCTCTTCGTCACCGCGACCATCTACGCCAACCCCAACGGCATCGTGAACGACGACGACTACGGCTACGCCCAGACCACCGTGCCCTTCTACGAAGCGCTCGGCGATACCCTCGGCCGACTCCTCGTCGCCAAGGATTGAGCGCGCTACGGATTGATCCGGGTTCGAATCTTGTGGAGCGTCTGCACGATGGCTTTGGCCTCGTCGGGGCAGGTCGGCTCGCAGGGTTGGTTGCGGTAGATCCCGCACCGCCGATCTCGCTTGGCGAGCGGCCCGAGGATGACCACCGCACGCTCGTCACCGACGCGCGCCGCCTCTTCGAGATAGGACGCCCACTCGGGGCAGCTATCGGCCATCAGCAGGTTGTACGCGACGGCCAGCGCCGGCGAGAAGCGGGCTTGTAGGTCACGGCTCTCGAAGAGCTTCTCGATCTTGGGGCGCAGCTCGCGGTTTTCGATCATCAGCTCGTAGAGCATGTCGAGCCCGGCCGACCCCATGCGGCTCGCGGCGATGGTGAGCGCGGCCTCGCGACTCGACCGATGTTTCATGGCCTTCTGCACGAGGGCGAGCACGGAGCGGTCCTCCCCGTAGGCAGGATCCATCTCGCACAGGATCTCGACCTGCCGCAGCGCCTCGCTGAAGTCGTCGGTGCTACCTAGAGCCATCGCCAGGGCGTGCACCACCGCGGGGTCGCCGGGATAGTCCTTCCGCAAGGCACGAAGGGCCTTGAGACCCTTGGTCACCGCCGCCGCGAGGTCCTTCTCGGGTGCCCGCGCCACCTGGGCCGCCAGCTTTTCGGTGTCTTCGTCCCTGATCCCCGGCGCCTCCGAGAGGCCGACCTCGGCCACCGCTCGAACCGCTTGGTCGGATCGCCACATGATGCCGAGGGCCACGATTCCCCCCACCGTGAAGGCCGTCAGCGGCGCCACCACCCGCGTCGTCCAGTGGCGCGTGCGCGCACCGACCACCACCGAAGCGGCTGCACCGCTCAGCAGCGCCACCACGGCAAAGATGGCGTCGAAGGGCCCCCAATCTGCGCCTCGGGTTCCCGCGCCGAGATCGAGGGTCGCGTCGAGCAAGCGCACGGACAGCGCGGCGAGCCCGTACCCGAGCAGCGCTCCGACCACCGTTCCCAGGAGACGTCGGCTCAGGTCCTGTACCCGAACCGTGTTCTCCCACACCGTGCGCCGGATCCGCCGCAGCCATAGGCCCAGAGGCGTGAGGGCGGTCCCTACGAGCGCCACGGTGAGCAGGACCAGCTCGAGATCGCCGAGCCGTCGGTCGAGGGCCGACGCAACCCCGACGACGAGCGAGAGGGCAAGCGCCGGCACCATGAGGATGGCCGCGAAGATGGCCCCGACGAGCTGCCGACGGGAGTCGCCTCCGGGTAGCACCGAGGGCAAGGGCGGGCGTCCCGAGCTGCGATGCGCCGGACGCTCGGTGAAAGGCTCGAGGGCCTCGGCCAGCTCTTCCACCGTCCCGTAGCGTTCGGTGGGGTCCTTGGCCATGGCGCGCTGGACCACGAGCTCGAGCCCCTCGGATATGATGGGCACGAGGGTGCGCGGGCGGGTCGGCTCCCGGCTCATCACGCTCAGCAGCGTGCGCTGCACGTTCTCTTCGTCGAAGGGCGGCCGGCCGGTGAGGGTAGCGTAGAGCACCGTGCCCGCGCCGTAGACGTCGCTCTGCGTGTCGACGCGCTCGCCGCGTGCCTGCTCGGGCGACATGTAGGCGGGCGTGCCGAGCACAGCCCCGGTCTTGGTCACACTGTTGCCCTCGTCATCGCGGAGGCGCGACAGCCCGAAGTCGAGGATCTTCACCGCCGGTTCATCGAGATCGCCCATGAGCCACACGTTCTGTGGCTTCACGTCACGGTGGATGACCCCCTTCTCGTGGGCAGCCGCCAGGGCCTGACAGATCTCCTGCACGATGCGGGCGGCGGCGCGGGGCGGAAGAGTCCCCTTCTGGCGCAGCAAGCTGCCGAGCTCGACCCCCTCGAGGTACTCGTAGACGAGGTAGGGCCGGCCATCTTCCGTGCGGTCGACGTCGTAGACGGTGACCACCTTGGGATGGTCGATGGACGCGGCGGCTTCGGCCTCTCGCTGGAAGCGCACCCAGGCCTCGGGGTGGCGGAGGTACTCGGCGTGCAACACCTTGACCGCGAAGCGCTTCTTCCCGATGCGGGTGTGCTGCGCTTCGTAGACCCGGCCCGTGCCCCCTTCGCCGATGACGCGAAGGATGGTGAAGCTTCCGCCGAGGGTCTTGCCCACCAGATCGTCCGGGGGCAGCTCATCCGCGGTGGACGTCCCGCTCTCCGAGATGGCGATCGGGGTCGCAGCCAGGGTCGGCGTGGGTGACATGAGTGGCGCGGGCGACGCGCTAGAGCGGCTTTCCGACCACGCAGCGGTGGTCTCGTCCCCCGTCGGCTCGTCGACCGGGCTGCTGCTCTCTCGACCCATTCGTTCTTGGGGATACCACGGCGAGAGGGCGCCGACAGGCCCCACGGAACCTCGGGTGAACGGAAGGTCGAAATCGACCTCAGCGGCGCCGATTGCGCTGCACGAGAGCCATGAGCTCCTCGCGCGTGACACCCAGTCTAGCCGCGGTCTGGGTGGCGAGAGAGGTCGTGGCTACCCCGGGCGAAAAGCCGTACGTCGGCCTCTGGGCGTCGTCGAGCTCGACCTGGAGAAACGACAGCGGCAGCGCCTCATCATCACCGGAGAGCTTTCGCGCGAACTCGAGAAAATGTGTGGTGATGAAAGACTCCGGTCCCAGCTCGTCGAGCAACGACAGTACGAGGTAGAAAATCTCCTCACCTTCGCTCGGGTTGGTGCCCGAGCAGAGCTCGTCGAGCAGAACGAGGCCTCCGGTCCGGGTGGTCTCGAACATGCGACGGATGCGCATGAGCTCGGTGCCGAGGCGCCCCTCCTTCTGCTCGGCTTTGGGCTCGTCGATGAGCGATACGAACATGCCCGTGGCTCGGGGCAGGCGCGCCTTCACGGCGGGCGCGTAGAGCCCCACCTGTCCCAGCAGCTGGGTGAGCCCGAGTGACTGCAACAGCCGCGTCTTCCCGCCCGAATTTGGGCCGGTGATGATGGTGAGGCCACGGTCGCGGGCCGACAGCTCGCAGGGCTTGGGCACCACCCCCTGCTTGAAGAGGAGCGGATTGAAGAGGCCCACCACCTCGCGGTCGCCTTCGTCGATCAGCTCCGGAAAGCAGACCTCGAGCCCTTTGCTCTCGCACTGGTCCTTGAAGGCCAGCGCTGCGAGATGGACCTCCATGTGCCCGAGAAGCTGCATGAGGGGCGGCATGAAGTGGCTCAAGCCCTGAAAGACGTGGTCGAGCCAGCGGTCGACCAGCTCTTCGCTGCTGAAGCGGTAGCCCCGCCAGAAGAGCACGAACTTCGCGATGAGACGCCCGAAAGGCGTGGTGTAGAACCGGTTCTGCTCGTTCTCGTCGAAGTGCACGATCTCCATGCGTCGCACCCGCCCGTCTGCCCCGAGCTGCATGCGAACGTCGACCTTGGCGAGGTCGTTCTCGTAGTCGAGGAGCTCGATGAGCTGCTGCCAGCCGTCGCTCGCCTGCACCTCGGAGGCGAAGGCCCCGATGCGAGAGAGTGCCGACGTGGCCTCAGCGAAGCCCTTGGCTTGCTCCACGACACCGCGGAAGAGCGCGAGCGTGTCGATACGTCGGCGGGTGACCTCGTAGCGGGTCACCCCGGTCATGTGATCGAAGAAGCGACGGAAGCGACGGAGGTCGCGGTAGAGGTTGGCGAAGGCCTGCCGCTGCTCCTTCGTCTCGAGCTCGCGCAGCACGGCGCGGCGCGTCTCCACGACCTCGAGGTCGTCGGGGGGATGGGTGAGCACACGAAGGAGGAAGGGCTTGGCGAGGGAGACGGGTCTCGACCCGTCCAAGGTGACCTTCATGCACGTGTCGACGAAGTCCTCGACGAAGAGGTCGCTCGCGTAGCAGGCCGGATCCCAACCGTCGGCCACGGGGATCACGCTCTGATCGAGCGCCCGCTCCAGCTGATCGAGACAGCCGCCGCCCGCGAAGGCGAAGTCGAGGGCCCCACACAGCTCGGCCGCATCGACCGCGAGGCGTGGCTCGGCGAAGAGGAGATCCGGCACGGTGGCGACGTCGGCGACGCGCGCCCTCGGCTTGAGCCATGGGCCACTGTCGCCAGCGCTGGTGGCCGGCCGTAGCCGGCGTACACGCTGAGCCCGGGCGGCGGCGAAGGCGCCACGGCTCATCGCGGGAGATCGACGCATGGGCGTTCAACCTAACCTGAGCCCCGACGCGATCCAGCCTCAATCGGCCTCAGATGGCCGTCTGATGCCAACAGGAAGGACCCTGAACGGAAAAGTGTCGGCTGCGCGGACGAGCGAAACAAAGTGTTCCTTCTCGTGGCTCGCAGATCCCAGTAACTGTTTAGAAAGTGGCGGAGAACGACAACAAGACCCCGGGCCCCGGGGATGAGAGCGGTGGTGACGGTTCGTCATCTTTCGTGCGCGACTTCCTAGCGTCCCTCGTCGTCTTCCTGGTCGCGCTCCCGCTCTGCATCGGCATCGCCGTGGCCTGCGGGGTCCCGGCCGAGAAGGGGATCATCACCGGCATCGTCGGCGGGATCATCGTGGGCGCCGTCGCCGGCTCGCCGCTGCTGGTGAGCGGTCCCGCCGCGAGCCTCATCGTGCTCGTCAGCGCCGTCGTCGTCGAGCAGGGCCTCGCTGCGCTCGCCCCCATCGTCGTGCTCGCCGGGGTGTGGCAGGCGCTGGCGGGGTTCTTCAAGCTCGGGCAGTGGTTCCGCGCCGTAGCCCCGGCGGTGATCACGGGCATGCTGATCGGGATCGGGATCATCATCCTCGGCTCCCAGGTGCACGTCGCCATCGACGCCGATCCCCAGCGCAAGTTCCTCAGCAACGTGATCGCGCTGTTTCCCGCCTTGGCCCAGCGCCTCGCACCCCCGTGGACGGCGGAGAACGTCGCTCCGATGCTGATCGGGATCGCGACCATCGGCTCGATCGTCGGCTGGGAGAAGATCCGTCCCGCCAAGCTCAAGCTGGTTCCGGGGCAGCTCATCGCGCTCCTGCTCGTGACCGGTGCGGCCGCGGCGCTGAAACTGCCCATCCGCTACCTCGACATCTCCGCCAACTTCTTCGACGCGGTGAAGGTCGTGAAGCCGGCGGATTTCTCGATCATGGCCAGCGTCACCAACATCGAGATGTCGCTCGTCTTCGCCTTCGTCGCGAGCGCAGCGACCCTGTTGACCGCGGCGGCCATCGACCAACGGCAGACCTTCGTCCAGACCGACTACAACCGGGAGATGATGGCTCAGGGCCTCGGGAACGCCCTCGCGGGGGCCATCGGCGGGCTCCCGATGACGGGCGTCATCGTGCGCAGCTCGGTCAACGTCGACGCCGGAGCCCGCACCCGCTGGTCCGCCGTCATGCACGGGGTCTGGCTCCTCATCTTCGTCGCCCTCGCCCCGCAGGTGCTGGAGTTGATCCCGAAGGCCGCCCTCGGGGGCATCCTCGTCTACACCGGGATCAAGCTGGTCAACGTCGCGGCGCTACGCGAGCTCTACGCGCGCGGTCGATCCGAGCTCGCCATCGCCCTCGTGACGATGGGGGCGGTCGTGTTCATCGACCTCTTCGAGGGGATCATCCTCGGTCTCGCCATCGCGATCGGCAAGCTGCTCTACACGTTCACCCACCTCGAGGTGAAGAGTGAACCGAGCAAAGACGGCAAGGCCCACCACCTCTACCTCTCTGGCTCCGCCACCTTCCTCCGCCTTCCCCTCTTGGCGGAGACGATCGAGAAGATCCCGCTCGACCGCGTACTGCACGTGCACATCGACCGACTCGACTACATCGATCACGCTTGCCTCGAGCTCATCTCACAGGCGAAGAAGCGACGCGGTGGCTCGACGGCGACGGGGTTGCTCATCAACTGGGACGAGCTCGCAGAGCGTCACGACCCGGGCTACTGGATGGCGCGTCCGGGTCCAAACAGTCGACGCTCGGTCACGCTGTTGTCCGTGTTGTGGCAGGAGTGGCGTCGGCTCTACGCGCCTCGCACGCTGGAGCCCACTGAGGAAGAGGAGCGAGTGAGCGCCGCGCCGGCTCCCAACTGGATCGCCGCGAATCGGATTCGGGTCGGGGTCGAGGCCAAGGGGCTGCGCGACGTGCTGGAGGCGGCGGCGGCGCTGCTCTCTCCGGCCGTCGGCGTCGACGAGGATGTGCTCACGACGGCGCTCGAAGGGGATCACCCCGACGAGTGCGTCATCATCGCAGAAGGAACGGGTCTTCCCCATGCCGCGCTCCCCGAGCTCGCCCACGTGCTCGCGGCGGTGGTGACGACGGCCAAGCCCCTCGACATCGACGGCGGCAAGGTCGACCTCTTCTTCGTGCTGCTGGCCCCGCGAGATCGCCCGCGCGATCACCTCGTCGCACTCGCCCACATCGGCCGCCTCTGCCATCTCGGCGCGAACGTCGACGCGCTGAGGAGGGCAAAGGACGACGATGAGGCCATGGCGATCCTCATGGAGATGGAAGACCTGGTCAGCGCGGCCAACGCACCATCCATCCACCCGTCATCTCGGTCCCTTGCCGTGATCGAGAGCTCGGGCGGAACGGCCGACGCCGAACAGGCGATGCTGGCCCTCTTGGAGGAAGGCAACCACGAGGCGGCAGCGGCGCGACCACTACGCGAGCTCGGACCCGTGGCAGAACTCTTCGGTGGGGACCCCAATCGCCGGGTGGTGACGGTCATGCTCGAAGAAGAAGCGGTCGACGGCTTCCGTCGACTCCTGTCGGAGTCTGCCCTCGTGCTCGGTTGCAAGGTGAAGCTGCGTATCATCAAGATGCGAACCGTCGCCGAAGACCCGCTTCCAGCCGTCGAGCCTGCATCCTGATCGGTGATATGGTCTGCCGGATGGCTAGGGCGGCGACGAGCGCGAGCGTGCTGCTGTCGAGCGTCCTGCTGTCCGGCGTTGCGGGTGCGCACGAGAAGCAGCTTCACCTCGGGCTCGACGCCGGCGTGAGCACGGTGACCTTCTCCGAGGAGCTGGCCCCCGCGGGCTACGGCGGCGGGGCCTACGTCGCCTACGGCCTCGACGACATGTTCAACCTGCGGGCCCAGTTCGACCTGCAGATCTACGAGCTGCCCGAGCCTCTCACGAGCGCCCTCATCTACGCCCCGACGGTGGGCGCCGAGTACGTCTTCGACGTGATGCAGTGGGTCCTCTACGCGGGCGTGCTCGCGGGTCCCGCCAACGTGGCGATCCAAGCGGAGGAAGACCGGTGGCAAGGCGTGCTGCAGATCCCATTCGGGGTGAAGTATCTGCTCACCGGCAGCCTCGACTCACCGGTCGCGCTCGGGGTCGAAGGCCAATACCGAGCGTTCCTCTTCGGCCCCGAGGGCTCCCCCACCGACACCTTCGCGGGACTGCTCCGGTTCGAGTACATCTTCTCTTTCGGCGACGAGACCGACATCCCGAACCCCCAAGTCGGCTCGCGGTAGGTCCTCGATGACCGGGCCCAACGCCTATCAACCGCCGACGGCCGAGCTCGAGCGGCCCACCACAGCAGCCACGGGCGATGCGATGTGGGTTCGGCGTGGACTGGCCATTTTCATCGTGGTGTCGGCGGGCCGGCTCTTCGCCAACCTGTTCGGCTTCGCGATGCCTTTCGCGTTGAGCGCCATGGTCGACGACGTGAACCGATGGCCCGAGCTTTTTGCGCAGTACCGCACGGGTCAGCAGGTGCTCAGCCTCGCGTTGTTCCTCGTCTACGTGGTCGGACTCATCTTCATCGCTCGCGCCCAGCGCGCGCGCGCGGCCGCCGTCGTCGCCATGGTCCTCGTGGTCGCGAGCCGCATCACCAGCCTGATCTGGCCCTTCACCCCTTCCCTGCTGGGTTCGGTTCAGCCGGTCTACGGCTTCCTGCAAGTCGCACTCACCGCCGCATCCCTCGCCGCCCTGACGTGGCTGCTCCACCACCTCGCACGCGACCGCGGCATGCGTATCGTGCCCCGCCTGCTGTGGGCCGCTTGGGCCATCGCCACCATCGGCCAAGCGAGCGGAACCGTCATGGTCGCGATGGGCGCGAAACGCGCCATGGTGGCGGCCACCAGCGTGCACGCGATCGGCTACGTGCTCCACACGCTCTTGGTGCTCATCCTCGCTACCCGCCTCCGCAAGCCGCAAAGGACCGCGGTCTAGGTTCCGGGTTCGAGGTTCCGGGTTCGAGGTTCCGGGTTCGAGGTTCCGGGTTCGAGGTTCGAGGTTCGAGGTTCCGGGTTCGAGGTTCCGGGTTCGAGGTTCCGGGTTCGAGGTTCCGGGTTCGAGGTTCCGGGTTCGAGGTTCCGGGTTCGAGGTTCGAGGTTCGAGAGCGAGAGCGAGAGCGAGAACGAGAACGAGAGCGAGAACGAGACCGAGAGCGAGACCGAGAGCGAGACCGAGCTCGAGAAATGAGCCCGTGTCTCAGCTTAGTGCGCGGGCCGTCACGGCACTCAGGATCCTCCGCTGTGCCACCACGAAGAGCGCGAAGATCGGCAAGCTGAGGATCACGTTGCCCGCCATGATGATGTTCCACCGGGCTCCCGTGCCTTGCTCGCGCAAGAGCGCGACGGCCAAGGGCAGGGTGCGGACGCGGTCGTCGGTCGTCATCATCAGGGGCCAGAAGTAGTCGCTGTAGTGATAGACGAACGAGAAGAGGAAGAGTGCCGCGAGGGTGGGCTGCACGATGGGGCCGAGCACGCGATAGATGATGTACGCCTCGCTCGCGCCGTCGAGTCGCGCCGCCTCGATGATCGAGTCCGGGACTGCGAGCATCGCTTGGCGGACCAAGAAGGTCCCGAACGCGCTCACCCCGAACGGCAACACCAAGGCGGCCATGGTGTTCACCAGCCCCGCCGAGCCCAGCATCGTGAACACCGGCACGAAGGTGACCTGGGGTGGAATGATGAGGCACGCCATCACCAAGCCGAACGCGACGCGCCGTCCCGTGAAGCGCAGCTTGGCCAGGGCATAGCCGGCCGGGAGTGCGAGCGCGATCTGTAGCAGGGCGATCGCCACCGCCATCACCAGCGTGTTGATGAAGAAGCGCCCCACCGGGACGGCCTCGAATACGGCGGCATAGGCGCTCGGATCGAGCGTGGATGGCACCGGCACCGCAGGCGCCTTCACGATCTCCTGCATCGACTTGAACGAGGTCGACACCATCCAGAGGTAGGGGCCAACCCAAAGCACCCCCGCAAGGACCAGAAGCGCCGTCGACAGGAGGGAGGTCCGTCGGGTCATGCCGCCTCCCCTCCGCGACGCCCGAGTCGCCACGCCCAGAGCTGAAGCCCGGTGAGCCCCAACAGGAGCACGAAGAACACCACCGTGAGTGCGCTCGCCCGTCCCACCCGCAGGTTCATGAACACGCTCTCGTAGATGGCGTAGACGAAGATCGTGGTCGCTTTGACCGGGCCGCCCTGGGTCATCACCCGCACGATGTCGAAGGCTTGAAAGCTGAGGATGAGGCTCGTGGTCGCCACGAAGGCAGCCGTCGGCCGCAGGAGCGGCCAGGTCACGTGCCGGAAGCGCGCCCAAGGGCCCGCGCCGTCGAGCGCCGCCGCTTCGAGCACGCTCTTCGGCACGTCCTGCAAACCCGCGAGGAAGATCACCATCGCGTAGCCGGTGATCTTCCACACCGTGACCCCGGCGAGGGCCATGAGCGCCGTGTCGGGGTCGGCGAGCCACGCCGTGGTGGGGAGGCCCAGCGCCTTCAAGGCCACCGCTACGATCCCAGCGTCGCCATCCAGGATCCAAAGCCACAGCAGCCCTACGGCTACCCACGACACGATGTAGGCGCTGAAGATGGCGCCGCGCACCAAAGCGTAGATCGTGCCCTCTCGGTTCAGGCCCACCGCAAAGGCGAGCCCGAGGCTCGAGGCGAGGGTCACCACCACCAAGCTGTAGCCGAGCGTGCGGCCCAGCGTCTCCATCAGCTCCCCCGACTGCCACAACGACGCGTAGTGGGCCGTGCCCACATAGACCGGGTCGGTGAGCAGGTCCCACGCGAAGAAGCTCCGATAGAGCGCGAGCAGCAGCGGGTAGACGAAGAAGACCCCGAGCACCAACAAGGTGGGAGCCACGAACAGGTAG
>JAUHZF010000097.1 GCA_030426145.1 Polyangia bacterium | reverse complement strand
CAGCTGCCACGCACCATCGTGATCCAGCTCGCACTCCGGCTCGATGATGGCGCGTTTGAGGCGTTTCCTCGTCAGCTCGGCCCGATCGTCGTTCTGCATCTCCCGGCGGTTAGAACACCGCGCGCCCGCCGCGCAAAGCACACCGGACCATCCGTGCTTCGCCGCGACGGCAGGCGGCCTTGCCGTCGCCTCCTGGAGGCACATGCACTAGGCTCTAGGGCCTATGGAACGGGCGTGTGCCTATCTCCCTCGAACGCTTTGGCTGCTCCTCGTGGTGGCGCTGTCCACGCTCAGCGGTTGTGTGACCAAACCAGCGGTGCGTCCCCAGGCGGCGCGCATCGCGGGGGTCGACGCCGGAGGCGTGCAGTTTCTGCTGTTCGTGGCCGTCGACAACGAGAACAACTTCGACATCCAGGTTCGCGGGGTGCGGGCCACGGTCGTCATCGAGGACCGATACAACCTGCCCCCGGTCGTGGCTCAGCCCAACGTCTGGCTCAGGGCCGGAACCTCCACCACGGTGCAGGTGCCCATGCGCATTCCCTTCAACATGGTGCAGCCGCTGCTGAACACCACGCTCGGCAAACGCGAGCTGAAGTATCGCGTCGTGGGGGCTGCCGACGTGACGGCCACGAGCAGCCTGCGCATCGACTTCGACGATTACAAGATGGACGACGAGGCGAAGATGAACCGCAACGATCTCGCCTCCCTCGCCATCAACGGGCTCTTTCGCTAACCGGGTGACCCCTTACGCGCGACAGGGGTGGTGTTCGCGAAGCCGAGGTGTAGCCGACCCATGGGAGCGAATGTAGTGCATCGGCGTGCCTTCCTCGGGCTGTCGCTCGTGATCGGCTGCGGGCCGGCGGCGCAGGGAGAACCCGCCATGTCCGAGGCCCCCCCACCGCCGCGTACGCCGCTCGAGGCGGCCAAGCGGGAGGTGCCCATCACCATGTTCATGACGACCTGGTGCCCGGTGTGTCGGCGCGCGAGTCGCTACCTCGCGTCGCGGGGGTACCGCGTGCGCGAGGTCGACGTCGAACGGGACGTGCGCGCCGCGGCGGCGATGGTCTACGTCAACCCGCGAGGGGCGGTGCCCATGTTCGAGATCGATGGCGACTACGCCATCGGCTGGTCGGCACCTGGAATCGAAAAGCTCGTGACCGCGGCCGCGCAGCGGTCGCTCGACGAGGCTACATCTCCTCCACCATCCAGCTCTCGCGACCCAGGTGCTTCAACACCGCGTTGACGACTTGAGCGTCGTCGTCGAGGCCGAGGATGGAGTCGAGATCGCTGTCGGCATCGTCTTCGATGATGAAGTAACGCACCGCAGCCTGCACGAGGCGTCGCTCGTCTTCGGCCGTGTCATCCTTGAGGATGCTCAGCATCTGGAGGCTGGCGTCCATGAGACCGTTGGCGAGGTCGCGGTCGACGTCCGCGTTCCGCCACTGTGAGCGCTGCGAGATGGTCTGCTGGTAGTCCCGCAGCTCCTTGAACAACGCGTGCACCGGCCGGATCGGCTCGTTCACGAGTTGCTTCCACAGCGGCATGGCGGCCTCGGGGATCCCTTCGAGCGACTCGAGCGAGCTGAGATCGGACATGGCGCAAGGATAGTCGGTCGCTGCCTAGCAGGGGCCAAATTCGGCCCAACGGGTGGTTCTCGTGCTCGGACTCGGTCTCGTGCTCGGACTTGGTCTCGTGCTCGGACTCGGTCTCGTGCTCGTGCTCGTGCTCGTGCTCGTGCTCGTGCTCGTGCTCGTGCTCGTGCTCGTGCTCGTGCTCGTGCTCGTGCTCGGACTCGAACCTCGAACCTCGAACCTCGAACCTCGAACCCGGAACCTCGAACCCGGAACCTCGAATCCGGAACCCCGAACGAGAACCCTACGAATCACCGCGCAGCGAAGGACGGCCCCTTAGGGGGCGGGGACAGCGCGGCTAGTCGGGCCACACGTTCCTCGGTGCCGGGGTGGCTGCGGAGCCAGTCTGGAACCTCGGGGGTCGGGACGAGGCGGCGGAACCAGCCTTGGTGATAGCGCTCCAGCTTGTGGAGCGCGGAGGCCAGGGCCATCGGGCGCCCCGTCAGCTCCGCCGACGTGGCGTCGGCGGCGAGCTCCCGGGTGCGGCTCACCGCTGTGACGAGGAAGCCGATCATGATGGGGACGCCGAGGGCGAGCAGGGACAGCAGCGATGCGCGCGCGAGGCTGCCCCCGGTGAAGAGGGCGGTGAGCACCGCGAGCCACGTCGCGAGTTGCAGGACCTGCACCGTGGCGCGGGCGATGAGGTTCGTGAGCTTCATCACCTGCGTGTCGCCATGCTTGAGGTGGGCGAGCTCGTGGGCGAGCACGGCTTCGAGCTCGGCGGGCGAGAGCAGCTCCAAGGTGCCGCGTGTCACAGCGAGCGCGCCATCCCGACGGTCGCCGACCGCCATTGCGTTCGCGACCGGGTGATCGATGAAGTAGAGGGCCGGCACGGGGAGGCAGGCTCGGCCGGCGAGGCGCGCCACCATCTCGAAGAGCGCGGGCGCCTGCTGGGGGCGCAGCGGCACTGCGCCCTGTAGGCGCATCACGAAGGCCGAGCTGACCTGGAGGCTCGCGGCGGAGAACGCCAGCACCAGACCACCGAGCAGCAGGCCCGCGCCGCCGACGGCGACGTAACCCACGATGGCGGCCAAAGCGGCGAGGGCTACGATGAGGAGGCCGGTCTTGACCGTGTCGAGCCAGCTGAAGCCACGCCGTCGACGCACCGCTCGCCGCGCCCAGGATGAAGGAGGACCCGGATCATGGACGACGTTGCCGCGCCAACGGCGCGCCCGAGGCGGTTGGGGGTGGGCGCGCGAGGGCACGCGTCGACGAACGATGTGGAGCTGGTGGGGCATGGCATGCAGAGGTCCGTCGTGCCGGCCCGGTAGGGGGCCTGCAGGGCGAAACCATCCTCACCAATGTGGGGTCGATCACCGTCACGTCAAGGCCGTTTTCTACTACCTCTACCTACATGTGTGGCAAGGTCGTCGGCATGTGTGACGTCACTTCCATTCTTGCCCGCGCCGACGTGCGCCGCGTCGTCGACATGTCCTGCGCGATCGTGACCTCGCGCTACGACGTCCCGCTCATCTACCGAGCCACAGACATGTCCACGTCGGGCCTCTGGGCTACGACGAGCAAGCCGCTCGTGCAGGGGGAAGTGGTGGTGGCGTGTTTCCAGCCGCGGGGATGGAGCCGCGAGCTGCAGGTCTTCGCCGAGGTGGTGCGCGTGGATCAAGGTCCTGACCGGGGCATGGGGCTCTCGTTTCTCGATCTGACGGTCGACGAGAGCTTCAGGCTGTCGATGTGGCTTCGGGGCCGCCGCGAGGCGCGGCCGCGCGGCGCGGAGCAGCTCGGCGCGGAGGGACCGGCAGCCTGGGCTTTACGCACCGCCATCGCGGTCTAAAGTCCGCGGCATGAAGCCCTTCGGGCGTTATGCCCTCGCTGCGATCGTCTCCTTCTCGTTTGGCTGTGGTGGGTCCTCCACGGCGAGCGGTCCGCCCACAGGGGCGGAGGCCCAGGTGGCCGAAGAAGGGGGAGCCCTCTACGGGAAGTACTGCGCGCTGTGCCACGGCGATCAGCTCGAGGGCTACGCAGCCGACCACGCCAACGCCCTCGCGAACCAGAACTTCCTGCGAAGCGCGACCGACGGGTTCATCTCCACCGCCATTCGTCGTGGCCGTCCCGGCACGCCCATGGCCGCCTACGACGAGGCCTTCGGCGGACCCCTCGGTAAGCGCGAGATCGCGCTCCTCACCGCCTACATCCGCAGCCACCAAACCGAGCCCCCCGTCGAGCTCGACAAGACGGTCGAAGGTGACCCGGAGGTGGGCAAGGCCATCTACGGCAAGCGCTGCATCGGGTGTCACGGGGTCAACGGGCAGGGCAACACCGCGCTCAGCCTCAACAATCCCATGTTCCTGTCGACGGTGACCGACGGCTACATCCGGTTCGCCATCGAAGAAGGCCGCGAAGGAACCAAGATGCCGGCCTACGGCGAACGCCTCTCGCAAGAGGAGCTCAACGGGGTCACCCGCTACGTGCGCAGCCTCATCAACAACGTGAATACGGCGCGGCCAGAAGGGGAGGTGCCCCCAACCTTCGACCAGGTGGTGATCAACCCCGAGGGGTCGGCGCCCGCGTTCTCACCGCTGCGTGAAGGGCGCTACGTGCCGGCCGAAGAGGTGAAGAACGCCCTCGAGCAAGGCGCGCGCATGGTGATCCTCGACGCCCGCCCCACCTCGGACTGGCTTCGCTCCCACATCCCCGGCGCGCTCCCGGTGCCGTACTACGACCCGGAACGCATGGTGGCGTCCTTGCCGAAGGATGGGACCTGGGTCCTCGCGTACTGCGCGTGTCCTCACGCGGCGAGCGGTCGCGTGATGGACACCCTGCGCGAGAAGGGGTTCGAGAACACCGCCGTCATCGACGAAGGCGTCATCGAGTGGGCGCAGCGCGGCTACCCGATGACCTACGGTCGCGACTAGCCGACGTGGGCCTGCTCTTCTTCGGGCGTGGCCTTCTTGGGCCGCGCCGAGGCGAGTCCGGGACCATCGAGCTCGCGATTGGCTTCGGCAGCCTCGCGGTCAGCGCGGGTCCAGCGGGGGGAGGTCTCCCAGGCCGGGTCGTGCTTCGGGCCCGGGTCGGCATCGGCGTCATCGAAGCCAAACAGCTCCGTAGGGCCATCGAGGACGTCTTCGTCGTGCCAGCCGAAGCTCATCTGCAGCGCTGCTTTCTCGCGTTCGGCGGTGAGGGCGTCGGCGGTTGCGTAGGCTCGCGTCGCCACCTCCTCCGGGGTGAGGGAGGAGTCGGCCAGTGCGGCCGCGATCCGCGTCGCCATCTCGTCGCGCAGGGTCAGCTTCATGGCGCCAGGATAGCGTCGCTGCGTCCCGGGTCCCAGTATTGGCCTTCGAACAGGAGCCCATCGGTGAGATCGACGTCGACGATGGCCACCCGGCGTACCCCAAGGGCCTTCATGAAGCCGATGAACAGCACACGATCGCTGATCTGGGTCGCGGCGTAGTCGCCGCCGATCTCTTCATCGGTCTTTCCCGCCATGGCTGCGATCTTCGCGGCGAGGTTATCCGCGTTGCACGAGGCGCCGGCTTGGTTGGCGGGTCGGGTGCCGTAGTACTTGAGGGCTCCGATCCCCACCACGACGGTGTCGGGGTCGCGGAGCTTGGTGCGCACCGGCTCGGGCACGTCGCGGGCGGCGAGCCCCTCGGCGAAGGCGAGGCCGGCTTCGATGTCGGCCACCGACAGCGGGTTGGGCGAGAGCACCTCGACCCCCTTCTTCTGCACCACGCGCACGAGGTGGTCGCGCATCTGTCCCGAGGCGAACTTGCCTTGGTAGACGACGACGTGACCGTCGCCGCCCAGGGTCGTCATCTGCATCGAGCGACCGCCCACGTCCCAGACCACGGCGTGTTCGGGCTCGACCCCCGCTCGTCGCACGGCGCCCATGAAGCCGAGGTAAGCCTCCTCGGACTGGTCGATGACACGGACGGCGATGCCGAGTCGCGTTCGGATGTCGGCCGCGAAGTCGGCGCCGTTGTCGGCGAGACGGAAGGCTGAGGTCGCCACGCCGGCGTAGCCTTCGGGGCGGTGGTCTTCGGCCTCGGCTTTGAAGCGGCCCAACACCTCCAGGCCATCGGCCATGGTTTCAGCGCGGAGGTGAGGGTGCGCGCCGTCTCTCGGTTGCACATCGTCGCGGTAGAAGACGGGAGCCTCTTCCGCGTAGAGCACGGTCAGCTCCAGGCTGCGGCACTTGTCGATCTCGGCGACCTTGACCTTGGTCGTGGCAGAGCCGATGTCGAAGGCCGCGCGCCGCGTGATGCATGCGGGGTCGCGGTCGGCGGGGGCAGGGGCGGACAGTGGGTCGACGGTCGTGCCGGGGCCGCACCCCACGATGGTGGTGCTCGCGAGGGTGATCGCGAAGAGCCAGGCGGTCGACCTACACGTCATGTTCATAGATGTCTCGAGGCGCCCCGAACCCTCACGATAACATGGTCATTTTTTTGACGAGGCGCCACCTCGACCCTCAGCAGACGCGTTCGGCCGGTCCCAGACCGTCACGGCTGAGCCCTACTTCTTGATCTGGTCGCGCTTGTTGTGGGGCACCCGGGTGCTGTCGTTGCCGTCCGTGGCGCCTGGGCCGAGGAGGGTGCCGCACATGGTGTCGCAGGTGTAGCTTGGGCTCTTGATCTTCATGTCGCCGAGCCGGTTGCCCTCGCACGCACACTTGCCTTGCGCCTTCAGCTCGAGCGCCTTCTCCATCTGCGCGGTGGTGAACCGGGCGTAGCCTTCGACCCGATCGAACTTCCAGCCCTCTTTGATCTGCTTGGGCGTGCGAGGGTCGCTCGGCTGACCGTCGGGCTCGGCACAGCAACGGAAGCCGAGGAAGTAGTAGAAGAAGCCTTCGTCGTGGGTGTAGATCTTCGGCCGGCACTGGTTGCGTACGCCGCTGTACCAGGGGCCGCCGGTGTTCACGCTGTTGAACTTGGCCTTGGGCGACTCGCCGGAGACCACCTCGTCGTTGTTCGCGGGAAGGTCTGCCACCCCGAAGTCGCTGACGCACTCCGGCTGCGAGCCGCTGGGTACCCCGCGCCAAAGCCGGGCCAGCTCCTTCGCGTCGCGCTTGCCGACCTTCTTCATGTTCGGGCTGTCCCACTTGTGGTCGCCGTTGCACTTCTTCGGATCGCGTGTGTACCCGTGGGGGAAGGGCTTCATCTCCGGCCCCTCGCAGGCGAAGGTCCACTCACTCTCGGTGCACATCCGCTTGCCCTGGGCCGCGCACTTCACCTGGGCCTGATAGAAGTTGTTCATCACCTCGGGCCGCTCCCCCTTCACGTTGGGGTAGGCGTACTTGTCGATGCAGTAGCGCTTCTTGATGCGCTTACCGATGCACTTGGCCTCGGGCTTGAACTGCTCGCACACGCGCTTCTTGTTCTGCGGCGCGTACCACTCGACGAGGCAGGTGTGCTGGACCTTGGTGCAGTACTCGCCCTCGACGAGCACCATCCCGTCGGGGCAGCTGTCGTCACCGGCCTCGTCGGGCTGGGGCTCGACGACGTTGGCCATCTGCGTGGGCACGGGGCCCGGGGCGGGGGCGGGGACGTCGACCGTGGCGATGGGGGCGAGGTCTTCCTCCGGCGGCGGGACCGGAGCCGCAGTCGGCACGGGCTCGGGCGAGACGGGGGCCGGGTTCGGGCCGCAGGCGGAGACGATGGCGCTCGCGAAGATGGCGGCGGGTGGAAGAGCCAGGATCCGATGCATGCCTCGCCCTAACGCAGGCGGCCGCGCCGGGGAAGGGGTCAGGGATGGCGCGGGGGCGGTTCGGTGTTACCTCAGGCGGGATGTTCGGGGCGCTGCTTCACATCGCGGCGGTGGTGCTCGTGTACTGGGTGAGCGGGCGCCATCGAGAGCTAGATGCGAGACGGCGGTGGTTCGCCTACGGCCTCGCCGCGGCCTTCGTGGTCGCCGGCATCCTCCCCACCGGATGGTTCTCGCTTTCGAAGTGGATCGGACGGGTCGCGATGCCCCCGTCGTTGGTTCTCTTCGGCCTCATGGCCCTCGTGGTGCGCATGCGAATCCGTGGTCGCATCGGCGACGCGCGCTGGGTGGCAGCCGTCGCGTTCATCTATTGGCTCTGCTCGAACGTGAACTTCGCCTCCTACCTCTTGGCGGCTTACGAGGCGCCGTACCGGGACCACCCACCCGTGCCGGAGGGCGGCTACCAGGCCGTGCTCGTGCTCGGGGGCGGAACGATGGATCGCCCCGGAGGAGACTCCCAACTCACCGTCTCTGGCGATCGCGTGGCCACGGTGGCCCGCATGTACCATCGCGGAGAGACGGCCCTCGTGGTGGCCACGGGATCGAACGTGAAGGGGATGAACACCCGCGAGCGCTACGAGAGCCTGGGCGCGCAGACGGCGGCGGTCCTCCAAGAGCTCGGTGTGCCCGACGCGGCCGTGGTGCAGGTCCCCGGACCGAGGAACACCAAAGAGGAGATGGCGGCGATGGCCGAGCTCGTGAAAGAGCGCGGCTGGACGCGGGTGGCGGTGGTCACCAGCGCCTACCATCTTCGCCGGGCCATGCGGCACGCCGCCCGCAACGACTTGGCCATCGCCCCCGTTGGCAGCGACTACAAAGGTCGTATCCCTTACGTCAACGCCATGAATTTATTACCATCGCCTCGCGCCCTCGACGACACGCGCGCGGTTTGCTGGGAGTTGCTCGGCGCCGCGGTGGGCCGTTGAATCACGCGGGCGCTCAAATAGGGTGAGACAACTGGGCACCTCTGCCCACCTGAGACACGGCGCCATGACCACCATCACCGAGCTCGCCTTCGCCGATCCGCATCTGGCACTCAGCGTGCGGAACTTCCACATCACCGACGGGCTCTCCGAGCTCTTCGACGTCAGGGTCGTGGCGAGCCACGAAAACCCGGACCTCGATCTGGACGCCATCGTCGGCCGCGCCGCGGCCATTCGACTCGCCACCCACGACGAAGCCCAGCCCTATGCGGTCTGGAGCGGGATCTGCGCGGAGATGGAGCAAGTGCGGGTGGAGGAGAGCGGCGTCTCCATCTACGAGCTGCGCATCACGCCGCACCTCTGGCTGGCCACCCAGCGGCGCAACTACCGCATCTTCCAGCACACCTCGGCCATCGACATCGTCACGTCAGTGCTCGGGGACTGGGCGATCACGCCTGCGCTCCGGCTCGACGCCGAGACCTTGCCCAAGCACGAGTACCGGGTGCAGTTCGGAGAGAGCGACTTCGACTTCGTCTCCCGTATGCTCGAAGAAGACGGGCTGAGCTACTTCTTCGAGCAGGTCGATCCGCGTGGCGCCGAAAAGGACGACGAGCGCGAGCTGCCCTCGATGCAGATGGTGATCACTGAAGCGCCGGGCGCGACCGGACGTCGGTTGGAGGCACCGGTCCGCTACCTCGGACACCAAGCCGAGACCTCCAAGCAACCGCACGTGCGGTCGGTCCGCTTCGGGCGTTCGGTCCGGCCCGGCCGCTTCACGGTGCGCGGCTACGATTACCGTTCGAGCCCCGACCTGCGGCTGCAGGCCGAGAACCTGTCCCCGGTCGAGCGCGAGCGGCGCTACGAGCAGTATCACTACCGACCCGAGGCATTTCTCGAGGTCGGTGATGGCTCGAGCCCAAGCGAAGAGAGCCGACCCGTCCGCCGCGAACCACCGCCCCAGGATCGTGAAGGGCGCCAGCGCGCCCTCGAAGAGCTCGAGCGCGAGCGGGCGCAGGCCCAGGCTCAGCGTGGCGGCGGTGGATTGCCGGATCGGGTCAAGGTGAGCGAGGAGCAGGGCTCCCGGGTCGCGCGCCTCGGTCTCGAGCGCGAGCGCTGTCGCCAACGGGCCGTGGCCTTTCACACCAACGTGCTGCCGCTTTCGCCCGGTGTGCTCTTTCAGCTCGACGGCCACCCGCGTGAGCTCCTGAGCCAAGAGCACCTGCTGGTGGTGCGCCGGGTCATCGACGGCGAGGCCGACGGGACCTGGACCGTCGAGAGCGAGGGCGCCATCGCGCGCGACGGCTTCCGGCCCCCGCTCCTCGCGGCCAAGCCCCGCGTGATGGGTCTGCAGAGCGCCGTGGTCGTCGGCCCCCCGGGCGAGGAGATCTTCACCGATCCCCTCGGGCGGGTGAAGGTTCAGTTCCACTGGGACCGCTACGGCAACAAGGACGCTCACAGCTCGTGCTGGATCCGCGTGAGTCAGGCCTGGGCGGGAGCCGGCTACGGCATCTCCGCGCTGCCACGGGTAGGCCACGAGGTTCTGGTCGACTTCTTCGACGGTGATCCCGATCTGCCGGTCGTGGTGGGGCGGGCACACCACCGCGGTGCGATGCCGCCCGACAGCCTCCCCCAGAAGAAGACCAAAACCACCTGGCGGAGCGCGACCTCGCCGGGGGCAGGCGGCTTCAACGAGATCAGCATCGACGATGCACGTGGCGAAGAGCTGGTCCACATCCACGCCCAGAAGAACTTCAGCCGCATCGTTCAGCAGAACGAAGACAGTACCGTCGGCGGCACCTTGAGCACGAGCGTGCGGCGAGACGAGCGCCACAACGTGTCGGGCAATCAGCTGGTGGCAGTGGGCAACGACCGCTACGTCAACGTCACCGGCCGCCTCGAGACCACGGCTCGCTCGGGCAGCATGAAGGTCGGGCGCAGCACCGGGATCACCTACGAGGACGGAAAGCTGGTGCTGAGCAACGGCAGCGCTTCCATCGTTCTCGACGGTCCCAACGTCTACATCGACGCGCTCGGGAGCATTCGACAGCGAGCCGATCGTCTGCTGTCGCTGCACGGCTTCCAGGTCGAGATGCAGGGTCGTCCCGACGTGCTCATCAACACGGGCGCATTCACGCCGTCCGAGGTGGCGCCGCTGTCCGGTGTCGTGCGCTCTGGCGATGGTGAAGGTCCGCCCCGTCCCGATCAGGCCCCGCCTCTCATCCGCCGCGACATCGAGGCAGCTCCGGTACGCCCGGGTCGCGAAGAAGAGGCCGAGTTCGACGGCTACGCGTACCTGCGTGACCTCGCCCGGCAGCAGGGGGTCAAGCTCCCCAAGAAGCTCTACCTCCCGCCGGAGTGGAACGAGCAGGTCCAGCGTTTGGGGCGCATCACCCACAAGGGCCAGATCGTGCGTGGCAAGCTCCTCGACAAGGACACCTACGCAGCGATGAAGCAGCGCCTCGACGATCGGCTGGCGGCGGAGCGGGAGCGCCTCAAGAAGCTCGGCACCGACCTGCATCAGATCTTCGAGTCGCAGCGCGACCACGTGCAGGGCGCCGCCCAGGCGCTCGGCGATCGCTTGGCGGCCGAGCGCGAGAACCTCGCCGGCATGCGGACTGAGCTGGGGGCCATCTTCAATGGTGAGCGCGGCAACTTGCTCGAGTCGGCCAAGGCGCTCGTCGCGGTGGCGAAAGAAGGCAAAGACAACCTCCTCGCGCTCCGCTCCGACCTCACCGCCATGCTCGAGCGCGAGAAGGCCTACTTCGAGCGCTTCAAGAAGCAGTGGAAAGACGCGGCCGAGCAGGTCGAGGAGTACATCGGCGGCTTCAAGGACATCATCGAGAACCCGAAGGATGCCGTGCTCGACATCGTGCTCGGGGAAGACAAGGAGCTGGCGAAAGACATCCACAGCCTCGCCGACGAGTTCGGCATGGGTGACGAGGTGGCCGACTTCTTCGGGCTCGAAGAAGAGGGCATGGGCGGGATCCCAGGCGGTGGCGACGCGCCCGTGAGGCCCGACGTGCCGGAGGTGCCCGCGGCACCGCCCGAGGGGCGCCCCTTCGAGAAGGTCGGTCATCGCTTCCACGAGCGAAAGCGCCTCCGGCTGCACCAGCAGGGACTCGCCAAGGACCCCGTGCACGTCAATGGGACCCAGGGCCTCAGCGGCGAGCAGAACGGCTTGTCCGGCCTTCGCGGCAACAGCGCGGCCCAGGCCCGAGGAGGCAGCGGCCTATCGAAGTTCGGCGGTCAGCAACAGGGGCTGAGCGGAAAGAACGGGCTCGGTGGCGCGGCGCAGGGTCAGGGCGGCAGTGGCCTGTCGAAGTTCGGAGGTCAGCCACAGGGACTCGCCGGAGCCAACGGCAAGGGGCTCGCGGCCAGTGGTTCGGGCGCAAGCGGTCTCGGCAAGCACGCCGCGTCCCCGACCTCGCTCGGCGGCGCTCAGGGGTCTTCGCTCGCACAGGTTCAGGGGGCCGCCCAAGGCGGTGGCCTGTCGACCTCCGAGCTCACGGGCGCGGCCGCGCAGGGCCAGCGTTTCGATGGCTCGCATCTGATGGGCCACGCCGTCGATGGGGCGTCGGCCGACGCCTTGAGCCAACCCGGGGGCCTCAGCGCCAGCGACCTGGCCAAGCACGTGTCCTCCGAGACCCCGAGCCTCCTGCAGTCGCCCGGCGATGGGCAACTGCTCGTCATCCCGGGCCAAGGGGCCAAGGCGCTCGACGCGAGCGCGCTTTCGGCGAAGGTCGTCGATGCCCAGATGGCGGGCAACCCGGCGGCCAAGGGCATGGCGCAGGCGCTCTCCGAGCAGGGCTTCACGGTCTACGAGCGCTCCTGGGACGACTGGTTCGGCCCCTTCGTCAAGGCAGCCGCCGCCCAGGCGTGATCCGAGGTAGAGGGAGACATGCCCCGCCACGACGACGCCACGGTCAGTTTCGACGTCCCCCGCCTCTGGGAGGATCGCACGATCGTCGCCTATCGGGCGCCGACAGAAGGCGACGCGGTGGCCCCCAACGTGGTGGTCACCCGCGAGCAGCTTCCGCCGGACGCAGACTTCATCACCTTCGCCGAGAACCAGCTCGACGAGGTCGCGAGGCAGCTCCAGGGCTTCGTCCTTCACGGAACGCGCGAGCTCGAGGTCGATGGCCTTCCGGCCGTGTCGGTGGGCTTCACGAGCGAGGACCAAGGCGCGCTCGTCGCTCAGCGCATGACCATGGTGCAACTGCCCGGCGGTCGCGTGATGACGATCACCATGACCGCAGCCCAGGCCGACCTCGCTCAGGTGGCGCCGCTCTTCGAGCGTATCCTCGACTCCTTCTCCTTCAAGCGACCGGAGGAGACGGCATGAGCGTCGCTTTCGAAGCCGCGGCCGTCGGTCACCGGATCACGCACGAGGGCGACCTCGACGAGCCGCGTCACATCGAAACCGAGGCTACGCTCGAGCTCATCTCTACAGGACAGACGTCGCCGGCCAAGGTGGGCATCGGCATCGCACGCTCCCCACAGCGCATCCGCGTGATGACGCGAACCCCCGAACAGAAGCGCATCCAAGGCGAGCGTCCGGGCGAAACCCCCGACCCTACAGGGACCATCGAGCGCGGTTCCCTCGACGTCTTCATCGGGCAGCAGCGCCAGCCCGCGGCCATCGTCAATCCCGACCACGTCGTGCCCTGCGACAAGCACTCCGACGGCCCCCTGCTGACGGGCGCGGCCAACGTGATGGTGAACGGTGTGCCGTGGTCGCGCCGCTTCGACCAGGTCGATTGCGGTGCCTTCGTCGGCGAAGGGGAGCCGAGCATCCTCATCGGCGGCGCTCCCTCCGAGAAGCCGCGTCCCATCGCGACCTTCCCCGACGAACGCCAGGTGACCACGCTCGCAGTCGCACAGGCGCGCGTGAAGGAGACGTTCATTCACGCCCCCACTTACGGCCGTGTCTTGAGCCGTCCGGCCGAGGCCTCCAAGCGTATCGTCGAAGACGTGTCCCAGCACGCCGCTGCCCGCACGAGCATCGACGTCGGTCGCCAACTGCTACGCCCGAACAACGCAGCCCAGACCACGCTTCAGCAAGCCCTACGCCGCTGACGTCTCGTTCTCGGGCTCGTTCTCGTTCTCGTTCTCGGGCTCGTTCTCGTTCTCGGGCTCGTTCTCGTTCTCGTTCTCGTTCTCGGGCTCGTTCTCGAGACCTCGAGACCTCGAACCTCGAACCTCGAACCTCGAACCTCGAACCTCGAACCTCGAACCTCGAACTTCGAACTTCGAATCTAGAGCAACTGGAGCTTGTCCCCCGGCGCGGGGATGGCGGGGCGTTCGAAGCCGAGGTCGACGAGCTTGTCGCCCAGCACCTTCTGCGGCTGGGGATCGCCGTGCACGAGGGCGATCTGGCGAAGGGGACCGCGCTCACGGCATGCCGTCGCATAGTCGAGCAGGTCCTGCTGGTCGGCGTGGGCCGAGAAGCCGTTGAGCACCACCACCTCGGCGTTGCGGTCGCGCTCGACGCCGAAGATCTTCACCTGCCGGCGCCCCTCGACCAACCGACGTCCCAGGGTGTGTACGGCCTGGTAGCCCACGATGAGCACCGTGTTTCGGTCGTCTTCGATGGTGCGGCGCAGGTGGTGAAGGACGCGGCCGGCTTCGCACATGCCCGACGCGGAGATGATGATGGCGGGGTCGTTGGAGCCCGAGATGAGCTTGCTGTCGTCGACGGACTCGACGTAGCGCAGTTCGTCGAATTCGAAGGGCGAGTCTTTGCCCTGCAGCAGCTCCCGGGTCTCGTCGTCGTAGCACTCGGGGTGCAGCTTGAAGACGTCGGTGATCTTCACGGTGAGGGGAGAGTCGACGTACACCGGGATGTTGGGCAGTCGCCCCTCCTTCTTGAGCTGCTTGAGGGCGAAGACCACCTCCTGGGCGCGCTCGAGGGCGAAGGAAGGGATGATGACCTTGCCCCCGCGTGCGTAGGTGCGCGCGATGACCTCGGCTAGATCGTCGTCCATCTTCTCGATGTCGTCGTGGCGCCGATCGCCATAGGTGGACTCCGTGATGAGGAGGTCGACGTCGTCGGGGACCTGAGGGTCTTCGAGGATGGGCATGTTCACCCGACCCAGGTCCCCCGTGAAGGCGACACGGCGCTTGCGGTCGCCATCTGCGATGTCAAGCAGCGTGATGGCGCTCCCCAGGACGTGCCCGGCATCGAGGAAGGTCAAGCCCACGTGGGGGTTGATCCAGGTTTTGAAGCCGTAGGGCACGCTGTGCATCATCGAGATGCACTGCAGCACGTCGGCCTCCTCGTACAGGGGGACCGCCTCTTCGACGTCGAGACCGTCGCGCTCCCGGTGCCGGTTGAGGTAGCGGGCATCCTGTGCCTGGATGTATGCGCTGTCGCGCAGCATCACGCTCGCGAGGTCGCGCGTGGCGGGGGTGGCGAAGATCGGTCCTCGCCATCCACGGCGCACCAGCATGGGCAAGGCGCCGGAGTGGTCGATGTGCGCATGCGAGAGCACCACCGCAGAGACGTCTTCGGTCCGTACGGGAAGGTTCTTGTTGCGCTCGTAGGCTTCGCGCCGCCGGCCTTGGAATAGGCCGCAGTCGAGGAGGATTCCTCCCGCGGGCGTGCGCACGAGATGCATCGATCCGGTGACGGTCTGGGCGGCTCCGACGAACTCGACCTCGATCATGAATCACTTCTATAGGCGGGGCTGGCCGACGTCGATCTCGTCTTGCGGGCCCGCGGGCCCCAGAGTAGGCATCGAAGCGCGTGGATGAGCCACCCCTCGGGCCGTCGCGCATGTGTCATGGTCGAGCTGCTGCTCATCTGCGCCGTCGGCGCCCTCGGGGTGGGGTTCACCGCCTCCATGTACCGCTGGCTGGCGGCGCGTCCGGCCGGTGAGCCGGAGCTGGTGCGCATGGGCAAGCTCGTCTTCGGAGGCGTCACGGCCTATCTACGGCGCCAGAGCGTAGTCGCAGGGGCCGTTGCGGGCGTGGTCGGCGCCCTCGTGCTCGTGAGCTACGGCGTCGCCCACCAGCTCGATGGCGAAGCGCTCATCGACCCCCTGGCCATCGGTCCACGCGAGCAAGGGCTCTGGGCCACCGGCACCTTCTTGTTCGGCGCCCTGGGCGCCCTGGCGTCGGCATGGGTGGCCGCGTGGTCTTCTCGCCAAGCCTGCGCGCGACTCGCTGCGAGCGCCCGCCGCTCGCTCGACGATGCCCTCCAGGTGGCGCTGCGAGGGGGCGCGATCACCGGTGTCTTCGCCCTCGCGGTATCGCTTCTCGGTGTCGGGGCAGCCTTCGGGGTGGCCTACCTCACGCATGGCGGAACCGACGACGCGGCGGTGGCTTGGGCCTCGGCCCCGCGATTCCCACTCCTCATCGGGGGCTTCGCACTCGGCGCCGGCGTCGTGGCGATGCTCAGTCAGGTTGGCGGGGGTGTATTCGGCAACGTGGCCGACATCGGTGCCGACGTGGCGGGCAAGCTCGAAGGCACCCTCGCGGCCGACGACCCCGACAACCCGGCCACCCTCGCCGATCTCGTGGGCGATCACGTAGGGGAGGGGGCTTCTCGCGCAGCGCTCGTGTTCGCCACCATCGCGCTGGAGGTGACGGTTGCGATGCTCATCGGCACCCGCCTCTACCTGAGCAACCCGGACCTCGTCAGCATCACGGCCGTCGTCCTCCTGCCCCTCGTGGCCCACGCGTTCAGCCTCATCTCGGCCTTCTTCGGCGTCGCGGTCGTGCGCACCGACGACACCGAGGTGCCCATGACGGCGTTGTCGAGGGGCCTCCACATCACGGCGATCCTCTTCGGCGTAGGCGCAGTCGGGAGCGTCAAGTGGCTGCTGGGAGCGCATTGGATCGCGTTCGGAGGCAGCCTCCTCATCGGTGCCGTGGGCAGCCTGCTCCTGTTCTACGCCGTCCAGTACTACAGCGAAGCCAAGTACCGACCCGTGCGCATGCTGGCCGAGGTTGCGCGAGGCGGCGCCACCCTCGGCACGCTCCGAGGCTTCGTCACGGCCGGGGAGGGAACGGCTGCCGTCGTCGTCGTCTTGGCGCTGGTCGGGGTCGGGACCTTCACGCTCGGCGAGAGCAGCGATCTCGACCACGGGGGCCTCTACGGCGTGACCCTCGGCCTCGTCGGCCTGATGGGCGCCATACCTTACGTCCTCGCGATGGCGTCGCTCGGGGCCATCGCCGACACCGCCGGGGGCCTGATCGACCTCACCCCGCTGCGTGAGCGCGCCGACGTGCGTGCACGCGCGCGCCTGCTCGACGCGGTCGGCACGTCGGCCAAGAGCTTCGCCCGCGTTCTCTCCACGGTGACCTCGACCTTGACGAGCTTCCTCGTCGGTTCCGCGCTTCTCATGCAAGTCTCGTCCGATGGCAGCATGAGTCTCACCCTCGAGCCCACGCTCTTCATCGGCGGATTGGCCGGGCTCGTCGCGGTCCTCATGTTCAACTGGGTGGTCCTGCGCCGGGTCATCGCGGCTGGCCGCGACGTGGTCAACGAGCTGCGCGTTCAGCTTCGCACCGTCGCCGCCGAGAGGGCCACCCGCGGCCTGAGTCAGCTGGCGGCCGACGGCGCAGATGGCGCGGCGGAGGCGCCATCGCGTGAGAAGGGGCAGCTCGACTGCGTGGAGATCGTCTCGCGGGCCGCCCTCCGCAGCATCATCGTGCCGGCGCTGGTGGGGATTGGATTACCCCTGTTATTCGGCGTTGGCTTGCGCCTTTGGGCAACAGAGGATACGTTGGCGACGTCCGTCGAAGCGATCGTGGCGTTCCTCATCGTCGCCACCGTCACCTCGAGCACGGGCTCGCTCCTCGGCAATCAAGCCGGGACGGCCTGGGACAACGCGAAGAAGTACATCGAGACTGGCGCCCATGGAGGTCGCTTCATTCTCGACCCGAAGCGTGCCGGGGGAGAACAGCACAACCCTACTTACGTCGCGGCCATCATCGGCGACACCATCGGCGACCCGCTCAAGGGGACCCTCGGACCCGCCGCCCAGGCCCTTGCTCTGACCTTGGCCGCCCTCGCTTTCGTCCTCCTCCCCTTCTTCACCTGATTCGAACACCGTTCCTCGAGCTCCTTCGGGGGCCGTGTGCTGAGAGAGCGATTCCTTTGAGCAATCGGACGTCAAGAGGCTCCTCACGGTCGCGGTCGCGGCAGCGTCGCGAGACCACGGGAAACAACAACAAGAGCGGCAAGGGTGGCCGCGGGGGCGGCTCGTCGAGAAGCAAGGCCCCGCCACCCAGTGTGCCTGCGGGCCCATCTGCCCCCATCTCCGACGCGCTGGCGACACTGAGCGATCGCGGTCTGCGGCGCCTGCTGGGCGCGCGCACCTTCCTGCGCGGTCTCGAGTACTTTCGTCGCGGCAACGTGAGCAACGTCGAGATCGACGGCCACGAGGCGACCGGTGATGTCCGGGCCAACGAGGCCGATCCATTCCGGCCCATCGTCGAGCTCACGCCCGACGGGATTCAGTCCCGATGCACGTGCCCGGTGTTCGCCAAGACCGGACAGCACTGCAAGCACGTCGCGGCTCTCCTCATCAGCGTGCGCGACCGCGCCCGCGGCGAGCAGGCCCGTCCTCAGGTGCCCACCGTCGCCCCCAATACCGCGCATGCGGGTGGAGAATCAAAGCGGGCACGGCGCCGTCGCGCACGGCTCAACGCGGCCGCGGCGGCAGGCGTCGCGCCTCACCTGGTGGCGGACCAAGACGCGACCGCGGGGCAGACCGGTCTCGCGGCATGGCTCCCTCCCGATGGGGTCAGAGAAGGTCACTCGGTCGAGATGCGCATCCACGTGCGCCAGGGCGCGCTCACCGTCACGGTGCTCGACGCCGATGCACGCGTCGCGGTTCTGCCCAGCGTCGCGCTCACCTGGCAGGCGCTCTTCCCCACCGAGGAGCGGCTGGCGCTTCGGGTGCTCTCTCGATTCGAGAGCGGTAACCCACGCCATCCGGCCGTCGACGTGCGAGGCGAAGACGTCGCCGAGCTCCTGCCGCTGCTCACCGACTGCAAGGTGCTCCTCGAGCCGGCCTTGAAGCAGCTGCGATTCAGCGAAGACATCCTCAAGCCGCGCTTCGACCTCGAGACGGTCGGCGGCGACACCATCATCGTGAAGGCCGCGTTCGAGCGGCAAGGCGACTCGCGCAAATTCAATCTCCTGCAGGGAGGTTGGTTCGAGGGGTGGCCCTGCTGGCACATCGATACCCAAGAAGGCATCGCACGCAGGGTCGACAGGCGCGTCTCGCCCGCGGCCATGCGCCGCCTTCTCAAGTCGCCCACCATCGCCGAGCCCATGGGCCATCTGGTCTCGCTCGTCATGCAGGGCCTGCCGCGGGTCGCCCTCGAGATGGGGGCCGAGCTTCCCGACCTGGGTCAGATCGCCGACGTCGTCGACATGGAGCCGACCTTCCGCATGCGCGCTACGGGCTCGCTCATGGAAGCCGAGGCCGAGCTCTACGCAGCTTACGGCGATGAGGAGCTGCCCGTCCGCGCCGACGGCATCACGCCTCCCGTGCTCATCCAGCCCCCAGAGGAGGGGAGCAAGCGCCCGAAGTGCGTCCGGGTCGACATCGCGGCCCAGCAAGCTGCGGTGAGCAAGCTGCTCGACCTCGGCCTTGCGCCCAACGAGACCGGTGAGAACTTCCAGGCGCGCGGCGACCGGGCGCTGGGCTTCTGGACCGAGGGCCTCGGTCAGCTACCCGAGACGTGGGATCTCTTCGTCCCGGAGCACCTGGTCGACACCCAGGTCCGCTCCACCCACGTGGCCGCCTTCGCCAAGGTCACCTCCGGCGTCGACTGGCTCAACGTGAACATCCAGTTCACGGCCGACGGTGTAGGCGTCGACAGCGCAGAGCTGCGGCGGTGCCTGCAGGAGGGGAAGAAGTTCGTCCGTCTCGAAGACGGGTCGTTCGCAGCCTTCGACCCGGTCAAGGTCCGCGCCATGCTCGACCGCGAGATCGAGATCCTCGCGGCCGCCGACAAGAACGGAAAGCTGCCCCTCAGCCAGGCGGGTCGCATCCAGGAGCTGCTCAACCAGGTCGACAAGTCGTCGGTGGCGAGCAAAGCCAAGAAGCTCTTCGAGCAGCTCGGCGACATCGGCAGCATCGCCAAGGCCAAGAAGCCTCGCTCCCTCCGCGCCACCTTGCGGCCCTACCAGGAGGACGGCCTCTCCTGGCTCAAGTTCATCCACGAGATCCGCAGCGGCGGCGTGCTCGCCGACGACATGGGTCTCGGCAAGACGATTCAGACCATTGCCCTCCTCTGCGCGGTGAAGAGCAAGCAGAAGAAGCTCAAGGTCGTCATCGTCGCCCCCACCTCCGTGGTGCGGAACTGGCAGCGGGAGATCGAGCGCTTCGCACCCACCCTGAAGGTGCTGCTCTGGCACGGTGCCGATCGCCACGACAACCAGGACCAGGTCGAGAAGGCCGAAGTGCTGATCACGAGCTACGCGCTGCTCCGTCGCGACATCGAGTTCCTCAAGAGCCTCGATCTCGACTACGCGGTGCTCGACGAGGCCCAGCACATCAAGAACCCCACCAGCGCCACGGCTCAGGCGGCCAAGGCCTTGCCTGCCGATCGCCGGCTCGCGCTCACGGGCACGCCGATCGAGAACCGCCTCAGCGAGATCTGGTCGATCTTCGACTTCGTCTCACCGGGTCTGCTCGGTCCCCTCGACCAGTTCGAGCAGCGCTTCAGCAAGCCCATCGAGCAGGGGGATCACAAGGCCGCGGCGCGCCTCCGCAACATCATCCATCCGTTCATCATTCGCCGCACCAAGCTCGAGGTCGCCAAGGACCTTCCCGAGAAGATCGAGATGGACCACGTGGTCGAGCTCACCGGCGACCAGGGCCCTGTGTACGCGCAAATCGCCAAGGAGGTCCGCGCGCAGGTCATGGGCGAAGTCGAGCGCGTGGGCATGGCCAAGAGCCAGATCCAAATCTTGGCTGGCCTCACCAAGCTGCGTCAGGCCGCGTGCGACCCGCGCCTCTTGGGTTTGCCGCGTGAGTTCACCAACGAAGACTCGGGCAAGCTCCAAGCCCTGCGCGAGCTGCTCAACAATGCGGTCGACGGTGGGCACAAGGTGCTGGTGTTCAGCCAGTTCGTCCAGATGCTCAAGCTCATCGAGAAGGCGCTCAAGAAGGACGACATCAAGTACGAGTACCTCGACGGCTCCACCAAGGATCGGGCCGAGCGCATCGAGCGCTTCCAGGAGGACCCGACCGTCAGCGCCTTCCTCATCAGCCTCAAGGCGGGTGGCACGGGCCTCAACCTCACCGCGGCCGACACCGTCATCCACTTCGACCCGTGGTGGAACCCAGCTGTCGAGCAGCAGGCTACCGACCGTGCCCACCGCATCGGCCAGACCAAGGTCGTCAGCGTCTATCGCCTCGTGGCGGCGGGCACCATCGAAGAGAAGATCCTCCTGCTCAAGGCCAAGAAGCAGGAGCTGGTGACGTCGGTCCTCACCGAGGACACGGGCGGCGCCAAGAAGCTGTCCAAAGCCGACCTCGAGGACCTCTTCGCCCTCTAGTGACTGGGCGGTCGGCCCCACTCCAGCAAATGAAAAAAGGCCCCCGAGTTGGGGGCCTTTCTTCGTTCACGCGGGCGGTGGCCCGAAGACGGCGGGTCAGCCCTTATTCTTCATCACCATGAGGTGATACTTGCCGAACTCCGACTGGCCGAGCGTGAACATCACCTCCATCAGGAGGCGGTAGGGGGTCTGGGCGTCGGCGATGATGATCGCCTCCGACGTGGAGGTGTCGAGGTTCTTCGCCGCGCGCACCGCCTTGTCGAGCTTGCGCGCGTTGCGAAGCGCGTTGGCCAGGGGCACGATGTACAGATCGTTCGGACCGCTGCGCTTGTACTTGGCGTCGAGGCCCGAGCTCGCGAGCTGCTCGCGAGAGGGGAGGGGAACCACGGCTTCACCCTGCTCACCGAGCAGGATCGAGCTCTTGCTGATGACGAGGATGACGCCTTGGTCGCTCGGCTCGCCCTTCATGAAAGAGCGCGCGAGCTGCAGGTCCTTGCCCTCCTGGATCGACTGCGTCGAGCTCGCCATGGTCTGGAGCAGGAAGACCAGGATGATGGTCATCAGGTCCAACATGGCCGTGATGTTGAGGAAGTCGATCTCCGGCTCCCGCGCGTTCTTCCGGATCGCCTTGCGCAGGGCGGCCTTGTAACGAACGGTGCTCGCCTTGGGCGGCTCCTGCGTGCTCTTGGGTCCGTTGCTCATCGCGCCACACCGAAGTTTACGTTGGGGAACAGGCAGCCCGCACCGACCCAGGCCTTCGTCTCTTCATCGACGCTGCATGCATCCGGATTGTCCATCCGCATCGCGTCCATGAAGCTGACGATGGTCTGGTACTCGATGTTGTTGTTCGCGGTGACGGTGACCTGGGTCTCGCTCGCGAACTTCTCGTTCTCGCTCTTGAGCTTGCGCGCGCATTTGGTGAGGGTAGGGAAGTCGTAGGTCCCGTCCCCGTTCTTGGGGATGGTGATCCCCGAGCCCACGCGCTCACACCCGGTGGCGATGTTGCCCGACGAGGTCTTCAAACCCACTCCATCGTTGGTGATGATGGCGGTGAGGTTGAGGGAGTCGGTCTTCTTCCGGGTCGACTTGCCGCCGCCTCCCGCCGAGGGCGGGTTCACGTCGAGCGTGCTCATGAAGACCACCGTGATCGTCGCGATGACGAAGACGATGATGTTCATGATGATGTCGAGGTACGGGATGATGTTGAGCTCGCCCGCTTCGTCTCCCGGCGCCGGCTCTTCCCAACGGGAGAGCCGCCGGATGCGAGAGCGCTGCGCTGGGCTCAGCGGATGATCTTCGGGTTCGCTCATGGCAACCGTGAGCGTGAGCTCAGTTGGGCTTGGCCGTGATCGTCAGCAGGTTGAAGACCCGCTCGCTGGTCGACTCGAGGTCGTGCACGATGGCCTTCGCCTTCGAGTGCAGGATGACGTGCGCGATCATGCAGACGACCGCGATCGCCAGACCGAAGAACGTGTTGTACATCGCCTCTGCGATGCCGCCGGTGAGCAGGGCCTGCTTCTCGGCCTGCGAGAGGCTCGAACCGGAGATGGCGGCGAACGCGGCGATGAGACCGAACACGGTGCCGACCAGGCCGATGAGGGTCGCGATGTTCGCGAGCGACCACAGCGTGGCGACGCGCGCCTCGACCTTGGGGCGCAGCTCGGAGAGCTTCTCGCTCAGCGCCGCGTCGATCTCGTCGGCGCCCTTGTTGGCGTGCGTGAGACCCGACTTCACGAGCTGCAGAATCGGGTAGTCGCTGGCGTCACAGAGCTTGATCGCACGGTCGATGTTGCCGTTCACGACGAGCTTCTTGATCTGCGCGAAGAACTCCTTCGAGTTCACCCGGTACTTCGTCGTCTGGAAGGAAAAGCGCTCGATGACGATGGTGATCACGATCACCGACACGAGGGCGTTGCAGATGAGGAAGGTGGGGTTGTGTCGGAAAGCAGCAAGGAAGCCAGATCCGGTTCCGCCCTCAGCCGCCGACATCAGGAGGTGATGCATAGTGTCAGTCTCTCTCGCGTTTGGTCTTGCGTCACCGGGCATCGGGGAAGTCCGGAGAGGGGTCGCTCAGGCGCCCTCTCGAGGGTTTCTCCGGCTAGAAAAGTCCCGCCCTTCAACGCACTTGCCGGCGACTATAGCCGTGCGGTCTTTCGGGTGGCAAGCGAGCAACGCACCCTTTTACGAGGCGGATTCGTCCACCTTCTCTACGTCGATTCCAGGGCGCGGTGCGACCCGGCGAATGCAGCTCGCTCTCCACGTGGGCAGAGGCCCCATGAGCGGGCTACCGCGCGGCGCCGATGTCCGGCGCGCACGTCGATTCCACACGGCACTCATGCCTGATCGATCGCGCTTCGGTGGCGCGATCGTCGGCTTGCACGATCGCGGAAGGCTGGAAAATTGGCGCTGAGGTGCGCGGACAACCACCATCGGGGACAAGGTGACGAAAAAACCGCCTACGTCCTCTTGACGCCAACGGCCTCCGCTCGCGAAGATGCGTCCGGCGTGCAGCGGTCACGAAACAACGTACCGCTGTGCCAGCGGCCGAAGCCTACCGGGCTTCGGGAGCGAGGCCCTTCGGGTCCCGCCTCCGGACGCCGGGCCGCGACACCAGTACGACGAGCGTGAGCGATAGCGACACAACAAGGTTTGACGTCGGAGGTCGAGCCGGGTGAAGGTTGGCGCGCTTCGGGACCCCCCGGAGCGACGAAGGCGAGACGGCAAGGCCTGGTGGCTACGCTGCTCGAATCACCCGACCACCGTCGGTCATACCAATAGAGTCACCCTAGGCAGAGAGCCTGGGCAACAGACGAACCTCGGCAGCTGAGAAACTTTTCGGAACAAGCGCTGTCTGAGGATTTGGAGGAAGCAGAGCGATGCATAGTTTGTGGGAAGCCTTCCAAGAGGGCGGTTGGGGCATGTACCTGATCTTGTTTTGGTCGATCATCACGATCGGCGTCATCGTGGAGCGGGCCCTCTACCTGTTCGGCTCCTCGATCAACAAGGACATGTTCCTTGCGACGATGCAGAAGTGCATCCTCGCAGGCGACATCGCGAAGGCGGTCAAGGTCTGCTCCGCGCAGAACGCTCCGCTCGCGCGCATCGTCCAGGCGGGCCTCGTGAAGGTTCACCGTCCGGACGAAGAGGTTCAGGCGGCCATGGACGAGGCGGCTCTCCGTGAGATGCCGAAGATCACGCAGCGCACGGGTTACCTCGCGTTGCTCTCCAACCTCGCGATGCTCTCCGGGCTCCTCGGTACCGTGTCCGGTCTCATCAAGTCGTTCGGCGCGGTTTCGGCCAAGTCGGTCGATCCCAGCCAGAAGGCGACCATTCTCGCCGCCGGTATCTCCGAGGCGATGAACTGCACGGCCTTCGGTCTTGGTGTCGCCATTCTCGGCCTCATCGGCTTCGCCGTTCTCAACGGCAAGACCCAGAAGCTCGAGGACGACATCAACCACGCGTCGGTGCAGGTCCTCAACTTGGTCGTGGCCAACCGCGAGAAGGTCAACGTCCAAGCCGCAGCTCAGGCTGCCGAGTGAGTGGGTTCTTCCTGAGCTCACTCCCTCTCCTTCGACCTACCTCTCGGAGCATTGAGTCATGGGTGGTGTAGACGTCGGCACTGGCGACAGTGGAAAGCGGCAGACGAACGCGGAGATCAACATGATCCCGTTCATCGACCTGCTCATGGTCACCATCTCGTTCCTCCTCATCACCGCGGTGTGGGTGACCTTCTCGCGCATGAACGCCAATGCGCAGATCCCCGGTCCTCCCAACCCGGACAAGGAGGTCGAGCCTCAGACGCCCGAGAAGATCCTGCACCTCCATATCCACGAGGCGAACTTCAACCTCGTTTGGAAGCAGGGCTCGACGGTGGTGAGCGAGAGCACGGTGACCAAGCCTCAGGGCGACGTCGTCTACAGCGAGCTCGCCAAGAAGCTTGGTGAAGAGTGGAAGGTCCACGGCGGTCACCAGGACAAGAGCGACAAGAAGATCGACCAAGCGGTGTTGCACACCGACAACAGCATGCCGTTCAAGGAAGTCATCTCAGTGCTGGATGCGCTCTACGACACCCAGCGTGAGATGGCCTTCCCCGACGGCACGGTCAAGAAGGTGCCCGTCTTCAACATGACCTTCTCGGTTAGGTGAGAGATAGATGAGTGGAATCGGAGCCACGCGGCAGCACAAGCACCACGATCCGCACGCGCACGTGATCCATCAGCCGGGACGTCGGCTGATGCACGGGGTGCCGCTACACTTCGTGTGGCGGAAGGTGGCTGGTCACGGCAACCGAGGCGTGAACGCGGCCCTCAACCTGACCGCGTTCATCGACTTCCTCATCACCATCGTCGTCTTCCTCCTCATGAGCTTCTCGGCATCCGGCGAAATCGGTGTCGACAAGAACATCGTGCTTCCTCAGGCGCAGAACGTCGAGGCGGTCATCGAGGCGCCGATGGTGGCGGTGAACGGAAACCAGGTCCTCGTGGACGGCCAGCTCGCGGGCTCGGTTCGCGCCATCGAGGACATGGGTCGCATGCAGAAGATCGATGAGCTCTTCGACCTGCTCAAGCGCAAGCGCGAGCTGTGGAAGAGCTTTCACCCGAACAAGCCCTTCCCGGGCGTGTGCATCCTCCAGGTGGACGAGAATGTTCCCTCGCTGGTGGTGAAGTCGGTCTTCCAGACGGCAGCCTACGCTGGCTACCCCAACATCAGCTTCATGGTGAAGAAGCGGGGCAAGCCCGGCGGCTGAGCGGCCACGCGCCGAATCGGTCAGAACACAGCCGAAGGGCGGTAGGCGCGCGTCGTCCACCGCCCTTCTTCTTTTGAGGACCACGCGATGTCCGACCCCCCTCACAGCGGCCCCCGAGAAAAGTCCTCGGGGCCCCCCGAGGTGACGCGCGGCCTGCCCTCGGTCTCCGAGGCGCGGGCCCAGCGGCGTCGCCTGCAGTCGCTTCCCCCCCGCATCTGGCTCTGGGCCGTCGTCTTCATCGGCGCCGGCATCGTGATCTGGTGGCGAACGGAGCAAGCTCAGATCAACGAGATGCGGGCTGAGCTGCTTGCTCGTCAGCGTGCCGTGAAGGCCGAGCTCGGGCCGCGGTGGCTGCCGCTCCGCGACAAGCTCGAGCGATGGACCTCCGATTGCGGCGAGGCCGCCTTCACCGACCAGCTGCCCTCCGACGACCTGATCGCGTCGTGGGACTTCCGGAACATGCCGGGCATCTACCTCCGGCTATCGCAGGCCGACACGAGCGGACCAGAGAAGATCCGTGAGGCGTCCAACAAGTCGCTCAAAGACGCCTTCACCGCGTGCCTGCTCACGGCGGAGAACGCCAACCCCCTCACGGGGGCCGAGTGCAAGACGACGCAGCAGTGTCCTCAGGGGCAGATGTGCAACGAGTTCGAGCGATGCAGCGTGCCGTCACAGCCCTACAACCTGCGCACGGCCTACAAGAGCCTTTTCGTCCTGAGCGATGAGTGGGTGGCGCAGACGCAGGAGGTCACCAACGAGCTGACGATGCGCGGTGTGGTGGGGACCTTCGATGCGATCAGCGACTACGACCTTCCCATCGCCGCCGATCTTCTCACGCGCTCGAAGTACTTCCTCGTGGTGGTCGACGAGCCGGTGAACGCGGATGCGCAGAGCGCAGACGTTGCCTTGCCCGCCGTGCAGCAAGACCAAGACGACCGGTCCATTCCTACGGCCGATCACCCGGCGCGCGTCTGTCTCTATCGGCTCGAGGACGACAAGCTCATGTTCCGGGTCAAGCGCATGGCCGCGGGCGACCTGCGCGGCCCGGCGATGAACAACCCAGAGAGCCAGATCTTCCTCAAGCGACAGGCCAACAGTTGCGCCCTCGCGCTCGAGGTGAAGCAGGTGCTCGGAGCGGAGACCACCGCTCCCAAAGGCAAGGCACCGGCGCCGGACGAAGAAGGAAGCACCGACACCGCACCGGCCCCGAGTGCGACCACCTCGGCGAGTGCCGTACCCTCGGCCGCGCCCAGCCCAACGGCGGCCCCCTCGGGCGATTAGCCTTCGCTATTTCGCCCGCTTCGTCTTTGCGCGGCCTCGGCTGCGCGTTCGGGACGCACGGCCGGAGCCTTCGCTTCGGCCGCGCTTCTTGCGAGGCTCCGACTTGGGCGCCTCTCTCCGGCGCTTGCTCGAGTCGGGCTCGGCGTCCGTCTCGGGGGTAGCGCTCGCGAGTGCGTTGAGAGCCTGCTCCAGCAAACCGAGGAAGCGCTCGAAGTGATCTTGGGCCTCAT
>JAUHZF010000096.1 GCA_030426145.1 Polyangia bacterium | reverse complement strand
GGATCCATTCGCGTGGCCGAGCACATGAGCAACGTCGCCTCCGTGGTGCACAGCTGCCGCGTCTTCGTTCAGGCGAAGGAGGGGCGGCCGCTCACTTCGGGCGACGAGGACATCGTCGCGCTCGACGAGGCATATCGGCTGATGGACCGCGTGCTCTGCGCGCTGAATAAGGCGGGGACCGGTCGCATCACCTGGGGCGACTTCGGCGATGCGACCCCGCTCGACGTCACGGACCTGGGGGTCTTTCTGACCTTCGGGTTCACCTACCGCCGCGATGTCCGCCACGACCCCGAGCGCATGGCGCTCCCGCCCGCGGACCCAGACACCAGCCCGACCCAGCCGCTCATCCCCCCTGGGACGCAAGGCGAGGTCAACGGCGTGACCATCGAGGTCACCCCCAAGGAGAGCAACTGAGATGGCCGGAACGCTGAGCATCAACGTCCAGGAGGCGCGTGGCGCCGTCGCGGTGCCCGCCAATGTCGACAACCTCGCCGTCGTGATCGGCGTCTCGTCGCTGGGGGATGGCGCTTCGCCGTTCTATCTGTCGGGCCAGGTGGCCGCAGCCGCGCTCGGCAAGGGCGACGCGGTCGACATCCTGACGCAGATCATCGAGCAGCGGCAGGAGGGCTCGGCTGTGCCGAAGGTACCGGCGGCGATGTACTCCACGCCCACGGACACCGATGGGAGCTACGGAACCATCGACGACACCGGGGTCACCGGCACCGTCACCGTGACCGTCGACGCGCTGTCGATTCCGCTCGGGACCTACGAGGCGCGCCTGCGCTGCGTCACCGGCGGCGCGGTGGGAACGGCCGGCATGAAGTTCCGCTGGTCGCTCGACGGCGGCCGCACTTGGTCCAGCGCCTTCGCGCTTGGTACGGCGGAGACCTACACGATCCCCGGGTCGGGCGTGAAGTTCGACTTCTCCGCGACCACCGACACGTTCGTCGCCGGCGACGAGGTGACGGTCCGGACCTTCGGGCCCACGCCCGGGACCACCGAGATCGCGGACGCCTTCACGGCGTTGGCCGCGAGCTCGCTCGACTTCTCCCTCGTCGTCATCGACTGCGACGCGACCGCCGCCGTCGTCGCGGCCGTGACCACTGGCCTCAATGCCTTGGCCGCGGTCGGCAAGGACTGCTCCGCGATCCTTCGTGCTCGCATCCCCGACTTCGAGAACGACGAGACCGAGGCCGCCTGGCTCGCCGCCGTCGCCGACATCTACGACACGCTCGACGACGACCGGATCCTCATCCGGGCCAGCTACCAGATCATCACCGACGCGGTCACCAGCCGGCGCTACCTCCGCAGCGACCTCGCGCAGTTCGCCGCCGACGTGGTCCGGGTGCCGCGTGCCGCCTGGCCGTGCGCGCCCGCCGACCGCCCGATGCCCAACGCCTCGCTCGTCGACGACAACGGCGCCGACGTGGGCCACGACGAAGGCCCTCGCGGTGCGGCCACCGGCCTGAGCGACGAAAGCCAGGGCAACCGCCTGTCCTGCGTTCAGCGCCTACCCGACCAGGCGCGGCGTGAGGACGTCTTCAACACCGTCCCGTGGGTCCTCTACCCGTCCGACAGCCGGGTCCGCAACCTCATGACCCGGCGCCTCGCCAACGCCATGAAGCGGGTGGCCCGCTCTGCCGCCACGCCGACGCTCGGCGCGAAGCTCTTCTTCACCGCGCCGGAAGGAGCGTCGACGGGGACGCTCACCGAGGCCAGCCGCAAGGCGGCGCAGGCCATCATCTTCCAGGCGGTCAGCTCCGAGTTTGGCGACGAGATCGGAAACGCCACGGACGCCGCGCTCGACTCGGGCCTTGTCCAGGTGAAGCCGACGGTCGCGATCTCGGGCGGCAACCTCATCAGCTTGGACATCGTCCTCGCGCCGAACGTCGGCGGCTACGTGCTGTCGATCGGTCTCACGCTCGCCATTCAGCAGGGGTAAACCAATGGGACTTCGACGAGTAGTAGGAGCAGGCCTCGACGGGTCCACGGTGACCCTGACCATCGGGAAGATCGAGATTCCTGCCATCAGCGCGAGCTACGGCGACAAGCTCGACAAGGCCAAGCATTCCTACATGGGCTCGCAGCAGACGGACGAGATCACGCTCGGGACCTACGACGCGCCCGAGGGCGAGATCAAGGTCAGCTCCGTCATCTTCAGAAGCATCATCATGCCCGCGATGCCGCCTTATGCCGGCGGCAACCTTCGGCTGCCGATCATCGTCGGCTTCGAGCACCCGGACCTCGGCAGCGACAGTGACTTCCTCCAGGACTGCTACCTCAACAACTGGGCGCAGGCGGTCCAGAACTCCAATGCCGCGTTCGAGGTCCCGCTCAAGGTCACCATTCGGCAGATCTACTGGACCGACGACCGCAAGACGATCAACCAGCTCCGCGGTCTCCCGCCGCCGAGCTTCAGCCTGAGTGCATTCTGATGAGCGAAGACACAACCCATGAAACGCCCGCGACGTCGTCGGGTCTGGACGCGCTCCGCGCTCGCCTCGTCCGAGCCAAGCGCGAGAAGGCCGCCATCGAATCGTCCATGTCGGACGCCGACCGCGAGGAAATGGCGCTGCGCCGAGAGCTCGCCGCCGCGGAGGAGGAGGCGAAGAACGCCGACCTCGAGCGGCGCGAACTCTGCCTCGAACGGCAATTGGAGCTCGTGCGTGAGGAGCATCCGGACTGGCTGCTGAGCTCGCTCCTCATCGAGGAGTACGACCACAGCTTCATCCTGCGCGCCAACCATCGCGCCTATGAGCAGTGGAGTGAGCAGATCGCGAAGTCGGCCAACAACAAGAAGATCGACCGTGCGGCCGAGCACCGGCGTTTCGCCGCTGCCTGCGTCGTCGACTGGAACGGCGACGACGTGATCGCCGACATCTCCCACCGGGCCGGCGAGCTCGTGACGTTCCTCAAGAACAACGCAGGGATCGTCGACGCGATCGTGAATGCCGGGGCACGGCTGACGGGGGCCTTCAACCGGGCCCGAAAAAGCTAGGAGGGACGAGCTTCTCAAGAGAGCGCGACACGGAGCGGTACGGCTCGAGGACGGCCAGCCCGTGGGGAACATCCCCGCGGCCGAGTTCCGAGCCCCCCTAATCCGAGCTGCGCGAGTTTACGAGGCACGACTCATCGCTGGCCACGACGAGGAGCCGTCCATCGAGGCGGAGGCGGGAGCCATCCTCGAGGCGGAAACGGCCATCAACATCCAGAGGATTCATTCGATAGCAGAGGCCTGGGCAGAGGCCGCGAGCAAGGGCGAGTAGGGCAATGGCGAGCGAAGCGGAGGAATTCATCTTGCGCCTGAACGAGCAGGTCTCGCCCGCTGCTCGCGTGGCGGAGTCCGCCATCGCTCAGCTCGAGGCGCAGATCGCCTCGAACCAGTCCGCCCTGCAGGAGTACGAGTCCGAGCTCGTCCAGGCCAAGCAGAAGCTCGAGGACATGGGCCAGGCCGCAGGTCGCGACCGCGTCAGCATTGCGGCGTATCGCCGGCAGCAGCGGGCCGTCGAGGTGCTCGGCCAGAAGGCTGAGGATGCACGTCAGGCGCTCAACCGCCTGGGTGGCGCGAAGCCCATGGCAGAGCAGGTGACCCAGTTCCAGAAGGCGGAGCAGGCGATCCGGTCCGCGGCCGACGCTCTGGAGGAGCTGCGGGCCAAGCAGCAGCTCGTCGCGTCCGGAGGCGGTGACGTATCCGGGTTCACCGCACGCATCGACGCCCAGCGGGCTGCGGTCATTCGGGCCCAGCAAGCCTACGTGCGCATGGGCGGGAGCGCCCGGGTGGCGCGCAACGCCGGCGGGAGCGTGGGCGAGGCCTTGGGGGGACTGAGCGCCAAGGCCAAGCGGGCGGAGCTCGACCTCGGGCAGCTCGACACCTCGTTCTCGGCGCTCGGTGGTGTCGCCGGCGAGTCCGGTGCTCGCGTGGCCGAGCTCGGCGAGGCCTTCCAGATGCTGCGCGCGATGGGGCCGGCGGCGCTGGTCGCCGGCATCGTCATCGTGGTGGCGGCGCTGGCCGTCGCGCTGGTGGCTGCCACGGTCGCCGCCGTGAAGTGGGCGGTCTCGATGGCCGACGGGGCGCGCACCCAGCGACTCACCCTCGAGAGTCTCAGGGCGAACTACGCCGCGCTCGCCGGGATCGAGGAGATGATGCCTCGCGTTGCTGCCCGCTCTGGGCTTGCGCGCGAGGAGATCAGCGGGCTAGCCGAGGACCTGGCCAAGGCCAAGGTGCCGGCCGAGAACATGGAGGCGGCGCTCTCCGCAATGGCTACGGCCAAGGCCGGCGGTGCCAACGCCGACTTTCTCGCCAAGCTCGAGGCGGGCCTCAAGTCGACCGGCAAGGTGCCGCCCCAGCTGGCGGAGCAGTTCTCGCGGTTCGAGAACATCGCGCGGGCGAAGATGCTCTCCCTCGACAGCATCTCTATGCGCCTGCGGGAGAACGCGTCGGAGCTCTTCGCGGACCTCGACATCGAGCCTCTCCTCGCTGGCCTCGAGAGTGTCCTCAGCATCTTCGACACGACGACGGCCGAGGGGAAGGCGCTTCGTGACCTGCTCACGATCATCTTCCAGCCGATGGTCGACTTCGCGGTTCGGATGCTGCCGAAGGTCGAGCGCAAGTTCTACGAGGTCGCCATTGCGGCCATGGAGGCCTACCTCGAGATCAAGGCGCAGTGGGACTCCCCGATGGGAGCCAAGTTCCGCAAGGGGCTCGAGCTGATCAAAGAGGCCTTCCAGGCGGTGGGTGTGGTCTCGGACTTTGTGGCCAACCACACGATGGTCCGGCCGCTTCGCAAGGCGGCAGAGGGGGCGTTCATGCTGGTGGCCGCCATTGGGTCATTGCATGGCATGTGGGCCACCGTCTCTGCTTCAGCTTCGGCGGCATGGAAGAAGGTCGTCAGCTCCGTCGACAATGCGATTGCCAGCATCAAGGGCAAGTCCCTGACCCAGATCGGCGTCGATATGATGCTCGGGCTCGCGTCCGGCATCGTGAAGGGTGGGGCGAAGGTCTTCCAGGCCATCGCAGACGTGGTCGGCGGTGCCATCAAGGGCGCCGAGAAGATGCTCGAGCGCAAGAGCCCGAGCCGCGTCTTCATGCGGATCGGTGCCGACACCTCTGAGGGCATGGCGATCGGTGTTCGCGACCGTGCTCCGAGGGTCCAGGCGGAGATGGCGGCCATGGTGCGCGTTCCCGCCGTGCTCGCGGCGAACGACAACGCCAAGGCGTGGGGGGCGTCCACAGTGGCGCCGGTGGTCGACGCCGCGCGAGAGGCCGGGGTGCAGGTCGTGGCGCGCGACGGGAGCAGCGGCGCCTTGGCCGGTAGCACCAGCACGACCTCGAGCAGGACCATCGAGGTCAACTTCTCGGGCTGCACCTTCACGGCTGGCCTCACCGAGGGTGACCTGCGGAAGATGTTGCAGCCGATCCTCGAGTCGGTCTTCGAGGACGAGTCGGCGGCGGTCGAGGACGACATCGAGGTGGCGTCGTGAGCGGGAACCCGAACCCCTACCGCGACTCGGGCCCATGGGGGCACGTGTTCATCGGTGGCGTCCGCGTTCCCGGCGTCATTGCCGACGTGGATGGGGCCGAGCGCCCGGAGCAATGGGATAAGCAGAAGGCGACGGAGAAGACGGGTGCCAGCACCGTGTGGAAGGGCACCGACCTCGCTGACGCGATCAAGATCACGACGTCGCTCCACGACCAGACGTCGGTCGATGAGTACTACCGACTCCGGGACATTCTCCGTCCGCCGAAGTCGACGAACGCGCCCCCGGCGCTCCCGATCGTGTCTCCCATCATCAACTTCAGCGGGATTACGCGCGTCGCCTATCGGGTGATGAGCCCGCCGAAGTGGGTGAAGTCGGGCGGCTACTGGAAGGGCGTCATCACCCTCATCGACTTCTCGCCGGCGGAGGACGCGAAGACCGGTGTCGCCCGAGTGAAGCGTGGGCGCACGGTCACCGAGGAACGCACCGATCCCAACCAGGCCATCAAGGACCAGTTCAATCGGACCGTGCAGAAGGTGAAGGCCGTCTCACAAGGAGGCCGGGTCCGATGAGCAACGTCGGCGGAGTGCCCATCGAGCAGTGTACGCTCTCGCTTCCCCGCTTTGGGGCCTGGCGGGCGGTGGCCAAGCTCACCGGTGGCAGCGCTCCCGCGGGCGCCGTGAGCCTCACCGTGGGCGACCTGGTGCTCGAGGGGACCATTCTGCGCGGAGGCCTCGACGACGCCGACGATCCGAGCGTCACGGTGGTCGGTGCTCCCGGCTGGGAGCGCCCCATTCGCTCGCCGCTGTCCTACCAGTCGGACGGCGGGATCCGCCTCCGGACGGTGCTCGCCGAGCTCAGCACGCGGGCGGCCGAGCCCATCGAGCAACCCAACGATGTGAGCCTTGGGCAGGCGTGGGCGATCCCCGCAGTGGGCCGGCTGCGTGATGCGCTGGCAGCGCTGCACAGGGCCGGTCGTCTCGAGCGCTGGCGGGTGGACCCGGATGGCGTCACGCGCTTCGGGGCTCGAGCTGGCACCGAGGTGACGAGCCGGGCGGAGGTACTCAAGCGGGACGAGAGCTTGAGCCACCTCGAGGTCGGCATCGACAGCGTCGCCGACATGCTGCCGGGCAACATCCTCAACGGCGAGGCCATCCGGCGCGTGCTCGTGCACGAGAGTCGCGCCCGCCGCTACGCGGAGGTCTGGACATGAGCGTCGCGCGCATCAAGACGCAGGTGCTCCGGTGGGTGGCTGAGGCCTTCCCGGCGCTCGTCTACGGCTTCCCGCGCACCTACGTGGTGTCGTCGGTCGCGTCCGATGGACGCCTCGAACTCGTGCCGCCGCCCGACGCTCAGCATCTACCCGAGCTGAAGGTCCAGCAGTGGACCGTGGGGATCACCCGGCCCAAGGCCGGCGACGAGGTGACCATCGCGTTCCGCGATGCGAACCCAAGTCGGCCCGTGGTCACGGGATGGGAGTTCGCCGCGCCGCCATCGAAGATCACGTTCGACGCGGACGAGCTCGAGCTCGGCGCCGGCGCCACCGATGGCGTGGCACGGCTCGGCGACACGGTTTCTGTCTTGCTCACGCCGGCGGTCTTCACCGGTACGATCAATGGCCTACCGGCGTCGGGCCTCGTCACGTTCACGCCGCCCCAGACGACCGGGACCATCAGCACCGCGAGCTCGAAGGTGAGGGCCGTACCGTGACGGTAGCGGACCTTGGCAGCGTCACGGTGGGGGCGGCAGTGCCGGCGGGACCTGCGCTGAGTGCAGCGGTGGACGCCTCGGTGGGCATCGCGGCCCCCGATGTCAGCGCCCAGGTCTCGGCGGTCGCGAGCTTCTCGCCCTCGGCCATGCTGTCGCTCACCCAGCTTCTGGACGCGGCAAACGCTGTCGTCGCCAACATTCAGGCAGCCATCGTGGCGGGGCTGACGCCGCCATCGCTCGCGGCCCAGGCAGCTCTGGGAGCCTCGGTGCAGGTTGACCTCACTGCCAAGCTGGCAACGCTGCAGGCGCAGCTCAACCTCGCGCTCGGGCTCGACGAGCTCTTCGCCCAGGCCGGCGTTCGGGTGCTGACCTTCTCGGGTCAGCAGAAGGACTTCGGGGGCGAGCTCGCCACGGCGCTCGGGCCCGACGCCACGAACGCCAACGCCGTGGTCCTGCTGACGCAGAGTGCGGCGGCCTGGACCGCCATGCAGGGGGTGCTGAAGACGTCATGAGCGAGCTCTTCGGCAGAGACCTCCGCGGAGTCGCGGACAGCGACACGATCTTCTCGGAGGCCGTCGGTCTCGAGGTGGTGCGCCAGGACGCGATCCATCGCCTCACGACCGACAGCATCCTCGGCGACGACGGCACGGGGAGCGAGGTCATTGAGGACTGGGGCTTCGACGTGCGCCAGCTCCTCGGCGCCTCCTCGCTGAACCTGGTTTCCTATCAGCCGCTGCTCGTCGCGGTGCTTCTGCGCGACCCTCGCATCGAGATTGCGGACGTCGAGCTCGAGCAGGACGGCGACGACATCTCCATCAGCGTCCGGTGCGAGACGGCGGAGGGGCCCTTCGAGATTGTCAGCAGCGTCTCCGAGCTGACGCGTCTGGGGGTGTCGCCGTGACGACCTTCTTCGAGCAGCTCATTCAGAACGAGACGATCACCGGCGCGCGAAACCGCGTGCTCGGCTACGTCCAGGCCGCGAAGGTCTCGGTCACCAACTGGGTCGAAGGCGCCATCGTCGAGCAAATGACCCAGGCCATCGCGAGTGCGGTGAACGCCTACGCCAACTCTGCGGCCGCGGTCGTGCGTGGCTATGTATCGCTCGATACCTCGACCGACCCAGGCGACGCCGACCCCTACGATGCGGCGAACGTCGACCAGGAACCGGGGCCCGGCTTCCTGAGCAACTACGGACAGAACACCTTTGGGACGACGCGGGGCGAGGCAACCTTCGCCGTTGGGTTCGTTCGATTCCGCAATGACGGCAGCGTCGCCCGAAGCTTCGGACCTGGTGGGCTCGTGTTCACGTGGACCGAGGGCAGCCCGCCGACACCAGCGCCGACGTACACCAACGCCCCCGACGACAGCATCTACACCAACCCAGACGGTACCGTGACAGTGCCAGCGCTGAGCACACTCACGCTCCCCGTGGTGGCCGACGTTGCTGGCACAGGCAGCAATTGCGACCCGAACTCGCTCTCGCTCACCACCGTTCTCTCCGGATGCTCGGCGACGAACTCGACGGGCCCCATCGTGGGCTCCAATCGTGAGAGCGCCGACGCATATCGCCAACGGTGTCGTCTGGCCCCCAACCGCGTTTCGCTCTCAGGTCCTGGTGGGTTCTACAAGTACTTCGCTGTCCGAAACGCAGACGGCACGGTGCTCCAGAACGCCAGCGGGGCCGAGGTCAACATCACCCGCGTGAAGGTGGTCTCCGACACGGTGACCGGCGACGTGAAGGTCTACTACGCGACCGATGCCGGGGCAGCCATCGCTGCAGACGTCACCGCCGCGAACGACAACATCACCCAGACGGGGGTGCCCGATACGGTCACCTTCGTCGGTGCGGCGGCGACCGAGGTGTCGATCGAGCCGTCCGGTACGTTCAAGTACCTGGCCGGTTTCTACGAGGACCCCGAGGATGCCAAGCAGGCCATCGTCGATGCCCTCGTCGCCGCAGCGAAGACTTGGGAGATCGGCGGCTTCGACCAGGACAGCCTGGGCGCTGGTGTCATCTACACCCTCGACCTCGAAGCCATCGCCTCGTCCCCGGCCGGGATCTACAAGCTCGAGCTGAGCATCACCGACGATGAGCTCCAGACGCTCCTTGGCGCCGACGATGTAGCGGTCATCAACACGACGACTGCGGAATGGGTGGTCGAGCCGTGAGCAGCTTCCGCGGCGCCATTCAGAAGTTCGTGGCGGATATCTCGCCATGGTTCATCCGCGAGAAGAACCGCGGCGCGGTCGTGCAGGCGGGCGCGTTGGCGCTCGACGATACGATCACGATGCTCGACCAGGGGCTGCGCCTCGGCCAGCCCTTGGACTGCGAGTCGAGCGCGCTCCCCATCATCTCGGCGGACCGAGGGATCCGCATCTACGAGACGGAGCCCGAGGCCAGCAAGCGCACACGGCTGTCCCGTTGGTGGCAGCTCCACCGCCGCCGCGGGACCCACCGCGGTGAGATGGAGAACCTCGCGCCGTTCTTCCTCCCTGCGCGGCCGCTCATGCGGATCGTGCACCAGAACGGCGGGGGCGACATCGCCACCTGGCACACGCTGAACCAGGACGAGACTTACACGGTCCATCAGCAAAGCCCGTCGAACTGGGACTGGGACGGGGTGCCAGCCGCATGGGCTCGGTGGTGGGCGATCATCTATCGGGAACCGCTCATCGGCTGGCTCGAGGCAGCGACCTACGATGATCCAGACGTCGAGTTCGACGACGGCACGCTGTGGGACGGCGGCCCTTCTGAGACGCAGATCCGCGACATCGTCGAGGCGCTGCAGGAGGCGCAGGCCGGCCACTCCCACCTCTGGGGCGTGATCGTCTCCGACGACGAGACGAGCTTCGACCCCACGGCCGCCGCGGTGACCGATGCCGATGGCTGGACCTCGCTGCCCACTGGCAACTGGTGGGTGGCGGCAGATGCGATCACGGGGCTGCCAACGCGGCCGCCCTACGCGTCCTTCATCTTCGAGCAAGGAAAGGCGGTGGTGCCATGACCAAGGCGCTGACCGAAACCTCGACGCACACGGCGAACATCATCGTTCCCACTTCCGGGGAGAAGGTGACGGCCGCCTCGCTCGAGGTGCCTCTGCAGTCGCTGACGAACCGGACGAAGAACCACGTCGACCGGATCCTGGCGCTCGAGGCATGGCGCAATAATCCCGTCATCGATGATGCGATGGTCATCACCATTGGTGATGTCGCGACGCGTAGGTTTGGGATCCAGGACCTCTTCGTGGGCAACAGCACCACGACCTTGGCGGCGACCATTCTGGGATGGCCAAGCAACGGTCGCGTCGGATTCCTCCGCTGCGAGTTGACCAGCGTCGTCGACATCGGTGCGGCGCCCCACTTCTCCTTCGAGGAGCGCATCTTCGCTGTGCGCCGCGACCTCGGCGGGAACGTCGTCAGCGTTGGTGACCTCGGACCGAACGGTCTCACGAGTGCGGTCGTGGACAACATCGTCGTCCTCACGAACAGCTCGCCAAACCTGTTGGTGCAGGTGGAGTCGCTCGGCTCCTCCGACGCCAACTGCTCCCTCGTCATCACGGCCCAGGATGGGCCCAGCTTCTCGGTGCCATGAGCCTCATCCCCAACGTCGTCGGAATCGAAACCTCGGACGGGAGCGATGCAAATGCCGCGCTTCCCGATGGGACGCGCCAGCTCATGGTGCTGCGCCTGCCTGCCGAGATGACGGCCGCAGCCACCATCGACGGCTCGGTGACGCGCATCGCGCTTGCGTTCGATGCGGACAAGCTGGCGGGGATCGGCCCAGACGGGGCGTACCAGTATGCGCAAAGGGGGACGACGACGCTGGCGGCCGGCGCCTCGGCCACCCAGCTCGACAGCTACGAGCACGGGCTCACCGATGGTCTGCTGACCATCGAGGCCTGGTGCGAGGCCATCGACTCCGATGGGGATAGCGCGCTCTACAGCTACACCCAGCAATGGGTCGTCGCGAGTGAAGCGCTTTCGCTCGTGCGCAACCCGAACCCCACCGAGGAAGGCGAGGCCTCGTCGTGGCCCTTCGCCATCTACGACGCGGGCTCGGGCGCTATCGCCATTCGGACGACGCCCGATGGAACCAACAACACCCGATTCAAGTGGGAGTGGCGGGTCTCCGCCGTCGCACAGCCGAGCTGAGGGTTGCCATGCTGTTCATGACCGTAGCCCAGCATCGAGAGATTCGCAGCCGCGTTCGGTTGCTATCGCACATCCTGTCTCACGATCTGCGTGAGCAGGTGAGGGGCGTCGATGTGATGCTTCGACTCGCTCAGGAGGAACGTGGCCTGCAGGCGGGAGAGCTCGTCGAGCAAGCGATCGCCCAGGCCGCCATTCTCGATCGTCGGATCGTTGCGCTTACCCGGTTCGTTCGGCAGACGGATATCGAAGAGGAGCCTCCCTTGGCCCCCTTGGCTGAGGTTCTTGCGATGGCGCGCACCCAGGCCCCCGGCCTCATGGTGACGGTGGTTGGCGACCTATCACCGCTGGTGCCGAAGGTGCTCTCGCACGCCATCGGCAATCTCCTCAGCAATGCTGAGAAGCACGGCTGCGAGAAGCCCGCAGCTGAAGTGGTGATCACCACCAAGTCGCGGGGGTGGGCGCGGAAGAAGCTCATCAACGTCCAGGTCACCGATAACGGCATCGGTTTCGACCCGCGCATCGCGACGGAGGTCTTCGAGCCCTTCAAGCGCTTCGATGCAAATAGTGAAGGGACCGGGATCGGGCTCGCGATTGTCCGACAGATCGCCGAGCAGCTTGGTGGATCCGTCTCCGCCCATAGCGGTGGTGAGGGGCAGGGAGCCACGTTCACCTTGGAGGTCCCGTGCGGCTCCTAGTCGTGGACGATTACGAGCCCGACCGTCGGCTGATTTGTCGGGCGGCGGGGGCGGACCATGTCGTTCTCGAGGCCACCAGCCTTCGAGAGGCAGAGAGCGTGGTTCATCGAGAGCTCGACATGAACGGGCCCATCGACGCCGCGCTCGTAGACCTCAACCTTGGGGATTCCCGCGGGCCTCAGACCTACATGCGCATGCGTCAGATCCTGGGGGATGACGTCGCCATTGTCATCTACGCGGGCAACCGAGACCGCGAGGTGGTGCGCGAGCTCATTCGTGGTGGGGCCGACGAGTACGTGATGAAGCGCCGGGACCTCTCAGGCGATGCAGTGCTGACGCTTCTCGAGATTGCTGTCGACTTCAAGGCGCGACGCCAGAAGCGAGGTGATGTCGACACCGCGACGCTGCTTCAGCATGCGCTCGAGATCCGGGAGGAGCTTGCCCGCGCGGTCGACCGCCCCTCGCTGGTGGGAACGGAGATCGACCTGCAGGGGGTACTCGCTCGCCAGGACGCAGCCATCGACGAACTACGTCGCGGCCAGGCTCACAACCGCGACGCGGTGGAGACCGCGCGCAACACGGCGCTCTCGGCGAAGGAGGCCACGGCGGTGCTGCAGCAGCGCTTTGAGGACCTGCCGCAGTCGGAGCGACGCAAGGCGGCGAAGAAGTACGGCACGAGAGGCGCAGTGGCAGGGCTCATGCCCTTCCTGGTCGTCGTGCTGGAGGCGCTCATTCGAGCCCTGTTCGGAGGATAGACATGAACGAAACGCAGATTCTGGAAACGATTGTGACCGCCGGGACGTGGCAGGCGGGGGCGGCTGGGGTGGTGAGCCTCGGCATGTGGATCTACCGCTGGCGGCGAGCGCTACTGGCGATCGACACGAAGAGCGAGGTCGCTGCGCTACTCATGGCCGTCGGTGCTGGCTCGGTGCCAGCGCTGCAGGCCGGTGGCGACTGGCGGGTGATCCTCGTAACGGCGGTGGTGAGCGCGATGCTCTTCGCCAAGGCGAACTCTGCGGCCGTTCCTTTGCCCGCACCACCGGCGAAGGATGGCGAGGCGAAGTCGTGAACCGCGCGCTTCGCTGGCTCGTCCAATGGCTGGGCCTAGCTGCCGTCGCGGCCGCTCTACTCGGCTGCGGCGGGACCATCACGACCGGCATTCGTGCGAGCAACGTCACGTCCATCGCTCTGCGCGAGACGCACGACGAGATGGCGAAGCGGTACGAAGCGACCCAGGAAAGGGTCGCCAAGGCTGCGGACACCACCGCGGCGAAGCTGGCGGCCATCAACGCAGTGTCGGAGGCTTGGGGGCAGCCCTGGGCCGCCTACGAGGGGACCCGGGGGCTCTGGGTCGCGCTCGTCGCCACGCTTCAGGTCGCGATCGAACGCGACGAGGCGGGGCTGCCGTTTGACGCGTCGGCGATCGTCGACTTGCTGAGCCGCCTGCAGGCATCGCAGGCCGAGCTCGCCGTCATCCTCGACCGCTTCGGGATCACCCCGGAGGGAGCGCCACCTCGTGGTGTCGCATCAAAAGGAGAACCACGATGACGTCCAAGTCGCTCCTCACGGAGCTCGTGAAGTGGGGCCTCGAGAACGGCTTCGACGTCGCCGGCGACCTGGTCGAGGCCTTTTCGGCCGCGCACCCGGAGCTCATCACGCCGACCAGCCCGGGGGCTCCCCCAACGGGAACGCAGGACCGCCTCGACGCAGAAGCGGTCCGGAAGATCGAACAGGGGGAGTGGTGAGAACGCTTGTCCTCTTCTTCCACGGGGCGATCGGCCCGGGCTCCAAGCTGGAAGCCAAGTACCTCGAGGCCTTGCGGTCCGAGGGCATCAACCCGGACAACGTTCACCTCGAGGTCATCAACAAGGGTGTCGGGTCGGGGGTCTACGAGCGGTACATCGCCGGCTTGAAGGGGGAGGGGACCGTCCTCGAGCGGCTGCTGCGCGACCTCGGACTCGGCTCGCCGCGCCGGTGGCGCCGCATCGTCATCGTCAGCTTCTCCGCTGGCTATGGCGCGCCCCGCGCCATCTACCGTGACCGAGCGAGCCGCAAGCAGGTCCACGTCTACGTGGCCCTCGATAGTATCCACAGCGGGTTCGACCCCGACGGCACTGCGTGTGACGACCAGCTCACCATGTTCATCCCGCTCGCGCTGCGGGCGGTGGATGGCGAGGTGGTCTTCTACCTCTCGCACTCCGACACGCCCACGCCGCAGCCGCCCGTCGCCGACGCATTCTCTTCGACCACGCAGAACGCCGAGGAGATCTGCCGGCTCGTCGGCGTGAAGATGCCGCCGGCTCCGGCGGTCGGTCACCACAACCGGGCCGACTACGGTGGCTTCACGATCGAGTCCTTCAACCTCGACGCAGCCGCCTGGAGTCAGAAAGAGCACGGGCGCGCCCTGACCGACTGGGGCCCGCGAGTCGTCGCCGAGGCGGTGCGCCGCGGGCTCGATCTCGACCTGGGCGACACCGTAGCGGGCATGCCTGCCGTCCAGCTCGACGAGAGCGAGGTCAAGATGCCTTGGGGGCTGCGCGGGCTGACCCGGGCCATCACGGCGCTCGGCGCGAAGGTGTCCGAGAGCCTCCGGCCGATGGTGGTCCGCGCCTTTCACGCCATGGTGGGCGGCGCGGGGTGGCTCACCGAGAAGGATGCGTGGTGTGCAAGCTTCGCCTCGGCCTGCGCCATGGAGACGCGCTTCGAGGGGGACGAGTGGCCGCACAAGCCAACCTTCCGCGTCCGGGAGATCTGGTCATCGGCGATCGCCAGGGCGACCGCCGTGGGCATGAGCAAGCTCCGGAAGGATCCGGCTCTTCGAAAGGAGGTCCTTGTCCCCGGGAACCTGCTCTGCATGGCGCGTGGCGGGCTCCCGCAGGGCGAGGGGGCCAACGCCATCGGTGCGGGCCACGTTGGCCGCATCGAGCGCTTCGACGAAGCGAAGGGGGAGATCCACACGGTGGACGGCAACGTGAACGACGAGGTCGCTCGCCGCGTGTACGGGCTCTGGGACAAGCAGCTCGTCGGCGTCGTTCTCTACCCGGGGGGCGACACGATCGACAACTACGAGCCGACGATGGAGGAGATCGACTACCTCGCGTTCCTCGAATCCATCCGGTTCGACGAGCTCCGCGAGTCGGCCTGACCGCGCCCCCGAGTCATGTCCGCGTGGTGACGGTCTACCAGGGGACGGTGGCTGGCGTCGCAGAGTTCGCGACCGCGCCGTTCCCGAAGGCGTTGGCGTTCTTGCCCCAGCAGTAGGCTTGGCCTGACTCCACGCGGGCGCAGGTGGTCTCGAAGCCGACCGAGACGGCGGTCACGTTGTCGAGGTTCACCCTCGAGGGACTGAGAACGTTACCGCCCACGGAGCCCGTCCCACACTGCCCCTCGTTGTTGTAGCCCCAGCACCAGAGGCTCTTGTCGGTGAGGATGGCGCAGAAGTGGTCCGCACCCCCCGTGATCTTCGCGGCAGGCGAGGGGAGCCCGGTGACGGTCTTCGGCTGGGGGGATGACTGGCCGGTTCCATCGCCGATTTGCCCGCGCGTCCCGTTGCCCCAGCACGAAACCGCGCCGCCGGTCCCGATGGCGCATGACGAGCTGTAGCCAGCCGCTACCGCAGTCGCCCCCGTCACGCCGGCCAGCTGCAGCGGCGTGGTCTCGGAGATCGTGATAGAGCCGCCGACCTCGCCCTGCATGTTGGAGCCCCAGCAGTAGATGGCTCCGGTTCCCGTAGCGACGCAGGCGTGGTTCCCGCCCACGGCCAGGTCGATGACGTCGGTGATGTTGACGACCGGCTTGGCAGTCGTGCTGCTGTCGAACATCCCTCTTCCGAGCTGGCCGAGGCCATCGAGCCCCCAGCAGCTCACGGTCTTGTCCTGCACGATGGCGCAGCGATGGGACTCGCCCACGCCCATCTTCTGAGCGCCCGTGACGCCGGAGACCGCAACCGGGCTGGGGGCGTCTTCGTTGACGTTGAAGGCGCTCGCATCCGCGCCCCAGCACCTCACTGACCCGTCATCGAGGATGGCACAGCTTGTGTGCTCACCGGCCGCGACTGCGCGCGCGGGGGGGAGTGGAACGCCGACGGGCGAGACCTGGTCTGTTTCTGAGCCGTCGCCGATCTGGCCGATCGATCCCTCTCCCCAGCACTCAACGAGTCCGTCTAGCTGCTTGCAGCCATGAGCCCTACCGAGAGCGAAGGACGCGGCGACGGTCTGCATTCCGCCGCCGGCGCCACCGCTCCCGCCAACCCCCGAGCTCGAGCTGCTCGAGGTGGAAGGCGCGCCGCCTACGCCCGAGCTCGACGTCGACCCCGTGGGATCGGGGCCGACGTTGCACGTCTTTGTCTTCTCGCAGGGAGTGTCCCCGCAAGCCGAGCAGGCGGCCACGGCGATGCCGGATAGGGTCAGTAGGAGAAAGCTACGCATGAGGGGATCCTACCCGGCTGTGGCGGGCCTGTCTGTCCCGGGGGACACATGCTCGCTACCGCAACCCACGGTAGGTCGTCCCGTCTCGGTAGCGGTGGACTCCGCCTGTGGCGTGTCGCGCGTTCGCGATGAAGTCGAAGCCCTCAGCGTGAAAGCGCTTCTTGAGCTTCTGCGCCACGGCCGACGAGACCTCCTGCTCGTACTCCATCAGCAGCGTGTATCGGTCCTTGCCGCTGTGCCACAGCGCCAGGAGGTCGCCGTCCCAGCCCTCGTCAGCCGTGAGCTCGTATTCCTCAAGGATGGCGGGAACCTCCTCAAGGCGCCGAAGCCGATCGGCTTCGGTGCGCTCGACGCGGAAAGCCTTGAATCGCTCGGAAGCCTCTCCGGGCTCGTTGACCTTCTCGGTCACCCGGTAGCGTCCCTCGATGAAGAAGGGACCGAAGTCGAAGCGGTCGTTGGCTTCGGCCGGCTCGAGCACGAACAGGCGGTTGCCCGTCTTGCCGGAGAACGTCAGGGCCGCCTTCCTGAAGGACGACACCTCACCGCATAGGACGCGTCCAGCACGGCTCGTGATCCGCAGTCCTGGCGCACGTATGCGCAGGCTCTTGCCATCCTCGGAGCCCATGCAGAACTTGAGCGCCGGCGAGGACTCAGGACCTCGCGCACGGCGGAACCGCTTGAACGTCGCCACGTCTCGCGGATCCAGCTGGTAGCCGCGCCCCACCTTCACGGCCGCGAGTCGCTTCTCGCGGATCGCCTTGCGGACGCCGGCGGGGGTGGCCCCCAGCTCGGCGGCCGCTTCGGCGACCGACATGGTGGCAGCGCCACGGACCTCCTCGAGGTCTAGCGTCCCGGCCTGGACGCGCTTGCGGCCGAGCAGGTCTTGCATGACGTGGTAGGTGGGGTCGGCGAAGACCGCCTTGGTGACGGCGCCGTGGTTCGGAAAGATGCTTTGGTCGAGCAGCGGGTTGGCCTTGCCGTAGATGAGGCTGAGCATCTCCGCCTCGCTCACGTGCGGGTCGTTGGTCGCGTCGACCAGGCGAGCCATGAAGGTCGCGAGCTCGCCGGTGGGGCGGGGGTACTCGATGATCTCCCCCGTGACGGTGGTGTGCTTTTCGGTAGGCATGGTCCCTCCTCCGAAAACTGAGGCTCCCGATGAGAAGGGGGCCGGCCTCTCGGCCGACCCCCGCCCGGTCACAGAATCTCTGCGACCCCCAAGTACCGGCAGAAGATGGCCTCCTGCCGGAAGTGCTGCCGGGCGAAGTCGATGACTTCGAGCAGCTTCCCTGCGTCCTTCAGGACCGAGGGGGTGGCGACTACGTAGACGATGAGCTCGTCGTTGTAGCGCTGCCCCTCGTCCACCCAGACGCCCTTGGCCGCTTGCGCGGCTCGGGTGAGCCCACCGAACCGGTCGAGGACGAAGGCCTCGAAAGCGGCGAAGTGGGCTTGGGAGAAGAGGTCGCCGGAGTTATCAGCGACCGGGATGAGGATGGTGACCTCAATCATGGGAACCTCAGTTTTCAATGAGCTCCCGGAATCCCCCGGGCGGGTTCGAGACTTAGCGCCCCGACACCTTCAATATAGGTCCGGTAGTTTCGCGTGCAAGGTCTATCGGTACTTTTGGCGAAACTTTGGTGAGGGCTATTCCGAGCCCCAGACCTCGACCACGAGCTCGGCGTCGGTGGTGTCCCAGATGGGGCACTCGACCTCGAGCCCTTCGGGGGTCCAGAGGATGGGGACCTGCAGGCGGTCGACCTGCTCGGGGTCGTCGGGACCTACCCAGGCGACGAGGCCGCGGTCGCGCGTGAGGCCAGCGTCGACGATGACCTCACCACAGCGGGCGCTGGCGAGCTGGACGAGGCGCGGGGCGGGGCAGTCGCAGATCGGGCCACCGCTCGAGGTGGTGGCGGTCGTGGTCGTGGTTGAGCCGCCGGCGCCGTCCTGTGCGTGCGCGCCTTGGAGCGTGACCTCGGCGCCGCATGCCAGAGCCAGGCAGGCCAAGGTGAGGGCGGTGGCAAGGATGGTGGTCAGGTGTCGCATGCTTCGATCCTTTCGGGGATGGGGGTGACCTCACCGCCGAGAAGTTCGGCGGCGGCTTGGTTGGCGACGCGGGCGAGCGCGAGGTCCCCCGAGGCCTGGGCCTCGGAGCACGCGCGAAGGAACGCCTCGCGGGCATTGATGGAATCCGGATGGAATCCGGGGCCTAAGTCTTCGTGATCACGCGGCTCGCGTTTGCCTACGAAGCTTGGGGTCGTACGTTCGAATCGTACTGGGCGCGCCAAGGAGTCTCGAAGCCCCCCAACGGGCGCGAGGCTCCCCCGACCCTGGGCCTTCCCCTTCGACGTCAGAAGGGGTTGATGGCCTTGCCACACAGCTCGGGCTTGGGGGCGCCTTCGGGGCGAACCGCGAGCCAAACGCTGTAGACGACGCCGTTGCGCGGGATGCGGGTCTGGATGCCTCGGCAGAGCATGCGGCCCACGACGTTCTGCTTGCTCACCCCCGTTGGCCGTAGGTCGATGATGGGCTCGGGGAGCTTGTTGTCGTTGACCTGGATCCACATGCTGAAGGCCTCACCCACGTCGGCGCCGCTCACCGTCAGCCCCTCGGGCACGAGCTGCTGCTTGTGGCCTTCGGCTCCGAAACGGATGAAGACCTCGGCGTCCTTGAACACGTGCACGTCACGGGGCTTGCCCTCGGGCCAGGCCACCACCTTGGTCACGGTGACGCGGAACGGGTCGTCGGGCGGAAGCGGCTCATCGCAGGCGTAGGGCTCGCACCCACGGTGCCAAATGCAGCAGCCGTGACCGCAGGGGCGCTCCGACTTGTTGCAACCGATGGGGTAGAGGATGCGGTCTGGGGCGTGAGCAGTGGCGGTCGCAGTGGCGGTGGCGGTCGCCACGAGGGGCGCCGTGGCCGTGCTGCGGGGAGGGCTCGTGGTGACCACGGTGGTGGCGGCCGTGCGGTGACCCCGGCGCCCTGAGAGGGGGTCTTGTGGGGGAGGCGGGGGTTTGAGTGCCCCCGAGAGCCAGATCCCGACCAGAGCCAAGCCCAAGGTCCCGGCGCCGAGGCCGAAGCCGAGCGCCATCGAGCGGCGGCGGCGGACCACGCTCGGCGGTCCGGCGGGGCTCATGAAGGTGTCGCTCACCTCGTCGTCGAGCAGCTCCTCGGGGAGATGCTCCGGGGCGCTGGGCTCGGTGGACGGGATGGGCTCCGACACCTCCGGGGGCGCCTCGGAGGTGCCCGGCGCGACGGCGTCGGGGTCGGTGTCGAGCTCGAGGGAGGCCTGGGCAACGAACTCGGCCGTCGGCAGCTCGCGCATCACCCCGGAGCTGGGGCCTTCGGGCTCATCCCGAGACGAGGTCGGGAGCAACGAGGTCGCTTCGACCGCTTCGGCGAAGGCGGCGGAGAGCGCCTTGGCATGGGGGAAGCGCTCGCCTTCCGACTCGCGGAAGGCACACTCGAAGAAGCTGTCGACCTTCGACGAGAGCGGGCGCGAGGCGCTCGGAGGGGCGAAGCGCTGCTCGGTGATCGCGCGCCACAGCGCGACGGGCGTGCCCCCCTCGAAGGGCAGCTTGCCCGTGAGGACGTGGTAGGCGACGACGGAGAGCGACCAGAGGTCCGCCGGCGGGCCGACGGAGCTGCTGTCGTTGAGCTGCTCGGGGCTCATGTAGTGGAGGGTGCCCATGAGGCTGCCGGTCTTGGTGGTGCCATCGTCCTTGTCGGCGAGCTTGGCGATACCGAAGTCGAGCACCTTCACCAGCAGCTCCCCGCCCGACTCGGCCAGGAAGAGATTCGAGGGCTTGATGTCGCGATGCACGATGCCCGCCTCATGGGCTTCGGCGAGCGCCTTGGCCGTCTGAACCACCACTTGGGCCGCGACATCGGGCGAGAGCGAGCCCTCGCGTTCCAGGCGGGCGCCGAGGGTTTCGCCTTGGAGCAGCTCCATCACGATGTAGGGGTGGCCGCCCTCCATCACGCCGTGGTCGAAGGTCTGAACCACGTGCGGGCTGCGGAGCTGGGCCGCGGCGCGCGCCTCGCGTCGGAACCGCTGGACGTGACGCGGATCGAGCTCGCCGGGCTCGCCGGCGATGAACTTCACAGCGACTTCGGTTCCCAGGGTGAGGTGCTCGGCGACCCAGACGGCACCCATGCCCCCCTGCCCGAGGAGACGCAGGAGGCGAACGTTGGCGGTGACGTTGAGTCCGGCCTGAGGCTTCATGGGCTCTGCGGACACCCCTTCAGAACCGCCAGCTGACCCCACCGGTTCCCCCCGCGGGCCCGACGTCGAGCTGAAGCGACCATGCGGCGGTCGCTCCTTCCTGCGGCGCAGCCCCGGTGGCGAAGCCCACGATGGCAGCGGTGATGGCGCCGGTGGCCACCACGCCGAGTCCGATGCTGAGGCCGAGGCCGAGGTTGGTGCGGCGCTGGAGCGCGTCGATCTGGTCCTGATCGAACTGGTCGTCCGGGCACTCGAAGGCGCCGTCTCCTGCTTTGCTGCAGCCGTCCCCGAGATCGCCACGCGCGGAGGCCGAGTCGACGCCGAGGCCGATGGCGCCCCCGAGGGCCGCGAGGCCGATGACGCCGACGGGCCAGACCCACACCGGCGTACCGGCCTCGTCGACGGGTCGGTCGGGGCCGACCACGGGGGCTGGAGCCACGGGCACGGGGGTAGGGGCGGGCGCGGGGTCCACGGGGTCCTCGCCAGCCTCGAGCGAAATGACGAGCTCGGCGCGTCCGCCGGCCTCGACGTCGATCTCCCGGGTTGCAGTGCGGTAGCCGGGCGCGCTCACCGTGATCTCGTGCTTGCCGGGATTGACGGGGAAAGGCTCACCGGCACCCGAAGCTGGCATGACGGCGCCGTCGCTCTTGATCTGGAGCCCAGCGGGGGAGTTGGGGACGACGATGCGCACGCTCGGAAGCTGCGCCTCGAGCTTGGCGATGGCCTTGGTGAGGTAGTCGTTCAGGGCGTTACGTCTGGCTTCGTCGGGCGTGTTCCGGTTGAGGAAGCGCGCTCGGTTGCTCGCAGCCCAGGCCTCGTAGAGACGGCCGTCGTGCTCTTCGCAGCGCGCGATGTTGGCCAGCGTCGAGACCGACGTGTCGTAGCGCATGCTCACGCGGAAGTTGTTGCAGGCCTGTTCCCATTCCTCGGCGTCGAGCTGCTTCTGTGCCCGCTCGAAGAACCGATCGGCGACCTTCTTGCGCTCTTCCGGGCTGAGCGAGCTCGGGTCCGGGAGGTCCTCGTCGGCTTCTCCGGCGGCCGCGGGCGTTTCCGGAGCGGGCTGTGGTGCGGCTTCGGGCCCGGTCTCACCGGTCTGTGCCGTCGCAGCGGAGGCGAAGCCCAAGACCATGCCGAGGGCGAGCGGGAAAAGGGGGCGCATCAGCGGATCTTCAGCGGATCGACCGGTTCAGGCGGGGGCGGAGGCGGAGGCGGGGGCTTCTTCGTTTGAGGCCATGGGCGTGGCACGGGTGCCTTCGGTAGAGGCTTGGCGCTTGGTGCGGGCAGGGCCTCGTTCTTGGGCTCGTGCTCGGCCTCGTTCTCGGCCTCGGCCTCGGCCTCGTTCTCGTGCTCGTGCTCGTTCTCGGCCTCGGCCTCGGCCTCGTTTGCGTGCTCGCTCTCGGCCTTCGGCTCGGGGGCGGGTTTCTCGGGCTTGGCGGCGGGGGCCACGGGGGGCGCGGCGGGGGCGGGCTCGTCGGCGAACGCCCCCAACGCAGCGGCGCCGGCGATGACCGCACCGGCGCCCAGGGCGACCCAAAGCGCCTGCTTGGTGCGGGGCTGCTGAGCGGGCACCGTGACGCCCACCTGGGTGGCGCCCGCGTCGGTACTCACCGATGAACTCGAAACCCCCGCCACAGGCGGCTGACTGCGCTTCGGCTTCGTGTCGAGGGGGTTGCTCGGGCGATCGTCGGCCTCGCGAACGGCGTCCCGGACCGCGGTGGTCGCGCCAGCGCGCCTCCGCTTCTCATCCGCCTCCTCGAGGGTCTGATCGAAGGCCGCCATCACCGCTTCGCTGGGTTTGACCCCGACGTCGGGGAAGAGAGCCTCGAGCTCCTCGACCTGCTCCGTGGCACTTGCGGGTCGGTCAGCCGGCAGCTTGGCCGTCGCTCGGCTGAACCAGGCGTCGAAGGTGTCAGGGAGCTCGACCCCCAACTCGGCGGCACGCTCGGAGGCGGGGTCGGGCTCACCCTGCATCACCTTGAGGAGGAAGTTGAAGATGCTCTCGCTCGCGTCGGCCTCGCTCTGCCAGAAGGCCTGGCCTGCGAGGAGCGTGAAGGCGAGTTGCGCGAGCGCGTAGAGGTCGGCGGGGGGGCCGACGCTGCCATCGCCCGTGAGCTGCTCGGGCGCCATGTAGAGGGGCGTGCCCATGACCTTGGTCTTGGACGGGTGGGTGACCGCGGCGACGACCTTGGCGATGCCGAAGTCGAGGATCTTGACCCGGAGCGCACCGTCGTCGCGCTTGATCAGGAACACGTTGTCGGGCTTGAGGTCGCGATGAACGATTCCGGCGGCATGGGTCTTGTCGAGCCCCATCGCGACCTGGCGCAACAGGTGGAGCACGCTGCCGGGATCGAGGCGATCGATGCGCTTGAGCAGTGCCTTGAGGGTCGCACCTCGCAGCAGCTCCATGACGAGGAAGGGCGAGCCCGTGGCCGTGTCGACGCCCGCGTCGAAGGTCTCCACGATGTGCTCGCTCTCGACCTCGGCCGCGACGGTGGCTTCGAGCTTGAAACGCCGGCGCAGGTCGTCGTTCTCGACGACGTCCGGGAGCATGATTTTGAGCGCACGTCGACGCTTGGTCTGGAGGTGGATGACCTCGTAGATCGCCCCCATGCCGCCGAAGTCGATGCACTGCACCACCTCGTAGCGTTCGGCAAATAGGGCACCGGGGACCAGTGCCGTGACGGACATACGCTCGGGCCGAGTCTACACCTGTGCTCAGGTGAGCCACAACCCGCGTGCAGGTAGGTCAATCGGAGGGAGGGGCCGAGCTTGCGGCCCGGGCCAGCGACCGAGGCGCGGGCACATCCGTGGGCCAGGCGAGGCCGAGCGCCTGCGATAGCCCGAAGGCGAGGATGCCCGCGTGACGAAAGCGGTCGCCGGGTTTGGTGGCCGTGGCCGTGCCGAACCAGTCGTCGAAGGCGAGGGGCAGCACCCCTGCGCCCCGTTCCGCGGCCCTGGCGCGCGGTGACTGGCTCGGGCCATCGACCACGTCCATCAGGAACCGGTAGAGGTCTTTCCCGTCGTACTCGGGGCTCCAGTAGGCTTCGCCGGTGAGGAGCGTGTAGGCGAGCATGCCCAGCGCGTAGATGTCGCTCGCCGAGGTGACCTTGGATTGCCCGTGGATCTGCTCCGGGGAGATGTAGAGCGGGGTCCCGAGAATCCCATCGGTCACGGTGTTGGCGTCGACGAACTTGGCGAGGCCGAAGTCGAGGAGTTTGACGTCGCGGTGACCCTCCGGTCCATGGACGAGGAAGATGTTCTCCGGCTTGAGGTCGCGGTGAACGATGCCGGCGGCGTGCGTCTCGTCGAGGGCCACGGCGGCCTGGGCGATGAAACGCAACGTCTCCACCGGGCCGATCGGTGTGCCCGGCGCGTAGCAGGTGGCGAGCTCCCGCCCCTCGAGGAGCTCCATCACCATGAAGGGCTGGCCCCCGGTGGCATCGACGCCCGCGTCGACCACCTGCACGATGTAGGGATTCGAGATGGCGTGCGTGGCTTCGACCTCGCGTCGGAAGCGATCGCGGAGCTGCTCCTGGTCGAAGTGATTGGGCAGCATCACCTTGAGGGCCCAGGTGTTTCCCTCTTGGTCCCGCGCCCTGAAGATGGACCCCATTCCGCCTCGATTCATCAGCTCGAGGACCTCGTAGCGGTCGGCGAAGACCTCGCCGGCGCGGGGCAGCATGCTCGGCGGCACGCGTTGATTAGAGTCCTGACCGGCGCTGGGGTCCAGGAGCTATCCGCGGTGACGTGTTCCCGGCCACGACCGCTGCTAGAGTCGAGAACGTGGGTAGCGATTCCGGGGGCTCTCGGGCCAGGCTGATGTGGAGCGGGGCCGCATTGTTCGGCCTCGCCGTGATCACCGCCGCATCGAGCGCGTCGGGCGACATCCCGGCTGTGCGCATGATGGACTTGTTCAGGTCGACCCCGGCCACGGGCACACTCGGGGGCGCGAGGGCGAGCGCTCCCATCCTGTCGCACCTCCGCGCGCCCGCGCTGGGGCTGGCGGGGGGCATCGATGACGGTCGCGTTTCGGTCACGGTCCGGCTTCGGCCAGGAGAGCGCGCGGCCGACCTCGGTCTGCTCGAGGTCGCCCCAGGGGTTGGGACCCGGCGCATGCGTCCCGACGAGATCTTCGCTTTCGTGACGGATCACCCCGGCCACCAGCCGCTCGTCGCGCCACTGCGTCGGGCGTGGCTCGATCGGTCCGGCGGGTGGACCGGCGGCCCCACGTTTCGGAACCAGACCGGGCTCGATGGGACGGGGGTGGTCGTCGGCATCATCGATACCGGCATCGACGCGCTCCACCCCGATTTTCAGAGCGTGGTGGGAGACACACGCATCGCCTGGCTCATCCAGCAGGGCGTGCCGATGGGTCTGCAGCCCGAGCTCGAGGCGCAGTACGGCTGCGGCGACGCCGTTCAGAACGCGTGCAACATCCTGAGCGGCGCCGACATCGACGCGCTTCGGGGAGCGGGCTCGCAACTCGTCCCGTTCGATGTCGACGGTCACGGCACCCACGTGGCGAGCATCGCGGCTGGCAACGGCGGGCCCTCGGTGGGCACGCCCTTCTACGTGGGCATGGCGCCCAAGGCGACCATCATCGTCGCCTCTCCGAGCCCTGGAGGCGGTTTCGAGGACGCCGACATCCTACGGGCGGCGAGCTTCGTCTTCGAGCGGGCCGAGGCCATGGGCATGCCCGCGGTCGTCAACCTCAGCCTCGGTTCCGACTTCGGTCCCCACGACGGCACCAGCGTGCTCGAGGCAGGGCTCTCGGCCATGGTCGGTCCCGACAAGCCGGGCCGAGCGATGGTGGTCGCGGCCGGCAACAGCGGCGCCATCTACGCCATCGATGGGGCGGGGCCCTTCGGGATCCACACCGAGGCGCACGTCTCGCCCAACGCCACGACCCGCGTCACCATGCGCACCGCCGGCGGCGATGGCCCCGTCGACGGCGCAGGCTTCGTGTGGGTCACCTTCCAGCCTGGCGACGAGGTCTCTGTCGGTCTCGAGGGACCTGACGGCGCGAGCTTCATCGGTCTCACCGGCCCCGGCGACGAGGCTGGCTACGAGAAGGATGGCTTTCAGTGCGGTGTCATCAACAACCGCCTCGACAACAACAGTAGCCTCACCGCCGATACCAACGGGGCCATCGTCTTCTTCTCCGGCGAGTGGGACGCCCAGGACACCTTCGCGATCACGCTGCGCGGACGCGGAGATGCTCAGCTCTGGGTCACGCCGACTGGCGGCGCGAGCCCTGGCGCGGCGGGGCTCGGGCTCGTATTCGAGAAGGCCACCAAGCAGGGGACCATCGCGGTGCCCGCCTCCGACCCCGGGCTCATCGCCGTCGGTTGCACCATCAACCGCACCACGTGGTTCCCGCTTCGGCCACCGGGCACCGAGCTGGAGATCAGCTCGTTTGGCGGTCAGGAGGCGATCGATGACAGCACCTGTTTCTTCAGCGCGGCAGGGCCCACGCCAGCTGGACTGACCAAGCCCGACCTCGTGGCACCGGGTGGCTTCGTGGCGGCGGCGATGAGCCGGGACGCCGATCCGCGGGTGCAGCCGCTCAGCATCTTCGACTCGGCGTCGTGTCCTCAAAACGAGCCGTGCATGCTCGTGAGCGAGCGTCACGCACTCACGAGCGGGACCTCGATGTCGGCGCCCTTCGTCGCGGGGGCAGCGGCGCTGCTGCTGCAAGGCGATCCCAACCTCACCCAGCCGCAGATCCGCGATCTCCTCCAGGCGGGGGCGCAGCGACCTTCGGGGAGGGTCGCCTACGACGTGCAGATGGGCGCCGGCAAGCTCGAGCTCCGGTCGACCCTCCAGGTATGGGAGGACCGCGTCGGTGCCGGGCCGGTCGATCCTCTGATGAGCTACTACGTTTTGTCGTCCCCCTACCTCCGCCCCGATCCGAGCTGGTCGGTGGAAGGTACGGTCGAGCTGCGTCACGCCAACCTGCTCGTCGCCATGGGCGTGCCGGAGCGTGACCTCTCGCTCCGGGTCGACGGGGGCATCATCACCCAACCGATCACCCGTGTGCGCGGCGGCCTCTACCGTTTCGCCATCGCGGCGCCAGCGGGCTCAGGCGGCGGGGTGGTGGATGTCGACGTGCTGTATCGCGGGCAGTCGCTCGGCGCGCAGAAGCTCGCCATCGGTGTCGACAACTGGGCGGCGCTCGGTGGCGTCGAGCCTCTCGGGGGGTGCAGCGTTGCGCCCCAAACGAGCACGCCCCGCAGCAGCGGGGCGCCATGGGCCTGGTCGGGCCTATTCGCCGGCTTGGCCTTCGCGTGGGCGAGGCGTCGCCGAAGCTGACCAGGTCTGGGCTCCGTCTTTCCGGGCTCCGTCTTTCCGGGCTCCGTCTTTCCGGGCTCCGTCTTTCCGGGCTCCGTCTTTCCGGG
>JAUHZF010000504.1 GCA_030426145.1 Polyangia bacterium | reverse complement strand
AGGACCGCCTCGGGATCATCGGCGTGCGGACCGAGGAGCCGAGCACGCAGCGCGGGGTCCGCGCGCTCGGGTCCGAAGTCGGCGTGGCGGATCCCAAAGGGAACGGCACGAGGATTGCGGCACCCTTTTTGCTTAAGGAGGTCTTCGAGCCAATGGCCCGCGACCACCGTCACATCCCCCGCGTTGCAGACCGACCGCATCCAGGTCCACGCGCCCTCCATCACAACCCGCGACAAGAGTGGGCTCGGGAGGGTGCGTGCGAAGCGAGTGACGTAGCAGCCGATGGGGTCCGAGTGGTAAACGTACGCCCGCACTGGAACTTGACGAAGGGTAGCCGCCACGGCCGCGGGGATGTAAGGGCTCGACACTTGAACCACATCCGGCCGCTCGTCGCGCACGATCGCCCGCATCCGATCCACCCGCCACGGCCAGTGGTAGGTCGGGTCGTAGGGCATCCGAGGCGCAGCGTAGCGGATCACGCGCCCGGACTTGCCTTCCCGGGTCACCTCGTCTCGAGGCCCCGGCGCGACCACGACGATTTCATGGCCCAATTCGTCGGCCATCGTCACCAACTTACTCAGATACGAACGAACCCCACCCCCACGCTCTGAGTAGAACTCTCCCAAGTCGAGAACCTTCACGGCATGTCACGTCTACCAGAAGTCGCTTTCCCCGGCCTCGACCGTTTGGGCGCCGCCACCGACACCGCCACCCCCGAGCCCCGTCGGGGATGGCCCGGACACGTCGGGATCATCAACGACTACGTCCGCATTCCCTATGCGAACGGATCGTCGTTCGCGTCGCAGTTTCTCTACCGGAACTTCGTGCAGCGGGGACACAAGGTCACCGTCATCGGGCCCCACGACCCGGACGCTCGCGAGGCCGAGCTGCCGCGACACCACGTGTGCCTGCCCAGCCTGCCCATGCGCAACCACCCTGGGCTCTACATGCCGATGCCCACGCCGCAGGGGATTTCCGCGGTGGAGCGGCTCGAGCTCGACGTGGCCCTCGGACAGTGTGGGTCCGAGCTGGCCGACCTCGGCGTGTGGCTGCGGTGGCGGCAGAACGTGCCCTACATGTGCGTGAACACGATCCACCTGCCCAAGGTGTACAACGTGCTGCTGCCCGACCAGCTCATGGCGAACCAGGCCGTGGTCAAGCTGTTCGAAGAGCGGATCATCCCCTACATCGAGCGCCACTCGGCCAAGGTCTACAACCAGACCGACGGCCTCATCGTGCTGTCGCGTGGCTTGGAGAAGTACTGGCGAGATCGCGGCGTCACCGCCCCCATCCACGTCATCCCACGCGCCGTCGATCCCACCATCTTCGACCGGCCCGCCGGTGCAGACCCCTTCCCCGCTGGCGCCAAGCGCGGCAGCCGCCTGCTGTGCGTCTGCCGTCAGACCCGCGAGAAGGGGATCATGCGGCTGCTCGACATCTTCGCGCGCCACATCGCCCCCGTGACCCCGGACGCCACGCTCACCCTGGTGGGCGACGGCCCCGACTTCGACAACTTCGTGACCCGGACCGAAGAGCTCGGGGTCTCGGACCGGGTCTTCTTCATGGGAGAGCATCGCCTCACCGACATCCCGCGTTTCTACCGGCACGCGGACCTCTTCGTGTTCACGTCGCTGTCCGAGACCTACGGGCAGGTGGTGAGCGAAGCGATGTGGTGCGGGCTGCCCGTGGTCGCCCTCGACGACGGCATGGGTGTGGCGCAGCAGATCGAGAGCGGCGTCGACGGCGTGCTCGTCGCCCCCGGCCCCGACGAGCACAAGGCCAACTGGCGCTTCGCCAAAGAGGTCTTCACCCTCATGCGCGATTCGCAGCGCCGCATGGCGCTCTCCGAGACGGCCGCCCGGCGCGTGCGTCGACGGGCCGATCCCTCTGAGTGCATCGAGCGCTACTACGAAGCCTTCGAGCACGCCCGCGAGAACTGCCGCGCCGACGAAGAGAAGCGTCGCCGCATGCCTTTCACGCACATCAAGAGCATCGGCCGGTGGACCTCGATCCACAGCATCCTCATCACCCTCGGCCTGCTGCGGCCGCCGGCCACGATCAACCGACACGGTCGCCGTCAGCCCGGTTGGGAAGGTGCCGCCAAGCCCGCGCCCAAGGATCCCGAGGCCACCGCGCGCATGGTCGCGAAGGCGGTCGAGGTCTTCGACAACGTGCCGGCCAGCGCGACCCTCAGCCAGTTCGCCGCCGCCTACCGCCTCGTCAGCTCGGCGCCGTGACCCGCGAGGCCCGCGGCCGCGGGCCCCGGTCGGTGAAGCCACGGTGAACCCCTAGGTCGAGCCGTTGGCGTCGCGACGTCGAACGACGTTCACGCGACGTGACGTTGTGGTCAAACCGTGACGCGCTGCGCCACGTTCCGCTGCGATGTCGCCTACTTGAGCATCGATCTGGTCGAATTATGACAACGTAGGGCGGAGCTCGTCCCTCATACTCCCGCCGCCTGTGGCCGGACCACGTCCATCAACTTCGCCACAGCGACGACCCATGACGAACGCTCTGACAGCGATGGGGGCTTGGTTGCCCGGACCGCGTCCCCCAGCCTTCTCGGGTGACGCCCTCGTCGAAGCCGCCCAACACGTCCGAAGCTCTGCCCACGTGCTCAGCGAGGCCGCCGGTACGCGCACCCGCGTCGGCGTGGGGCTCGCCGGCCAGCTCATCCGTACCGACCAGGTGAACGGACAGAAGTCGTGGTCGCTCTTGGCGTCGCTGCCTGCGACGTTCCCCGAGTGGCTCGGAGACCGCAGCTTCAACGACGTGCACGGCGTTCGCTTCCCCTACGTGACCGGCGCCATGGCCAACGGCATCGCGACCACGGAGCTGGTGATCGCGATGGCGCGCGCGGAGATGATGGGCTTCTTCGGAGCCGCCGGTCTCTCGCACCACCGGGTCGAAGAAGCCATCGACGAGCTCGTGGCGGCGCTGGGGACCTCGGGGCTCGCCTGGGGATCGAACCTCATTCACAGCCCCAACGAGCCCAACCTCGAGATGAGCGTGGTGGGCCTCTACCTCCAGCGCGGCGTGCCGCGCGTCTCGGCTTCGGCCTTCATGGACCTCACGCTGCCCATCGTGCGCTACGCGGCCACGGGTCTGCGGCGCGGCCCGCAAGGCGACGTTCTCCGCAGCCGCCACGTCTTCGCGAAGATCTCTCGACCCGAGGTAGCCGGCGCCTTCATGGCCCCCGCGCCCGAGGAGATGCTCCAGGCCCTGGTGAAACGAGGCCACCTCACGGCCGAAGAGGCCAGCCTCGCCCGCGAGGTGCCGGTGGCGGAGGACATCATCGTCGAAGCCGACAGCGGAGGGCACACCGACAATCGCCCGCTCACCGCCCTCTTTCCCGTCATCGTGGGGTTGCGCGACGAGCTGGTGCGCAAGCACGGCTTCACCCGTCCCGTGCGCGTCGGTGCGGCGGGAGGCATCGGCACGCCAGAAGCGGTGGCAGCTGCCTTCTCGATGGGCGCCGCCTTCGTCCTCACCGGCTCCGTCAACCAGGGCGCGGTCGAGTCGGGCCTCAGCGAAGAGGGCCGCAAGATGCTCGCCCAAGCCGACCTCGCCGACGTGACCATGGCCGCCGCGGCCGACATGTTCGAGCTCGGGGTCAAGCTCCAGGTCCTGAAGCGGGGCACCATGTTCGGCGTTCGCGCCAACCGGCTCTACGAGACCTACCGCGCCTACGACAGCATGCAGACCATCCCCGACGCCGAGAAGGCGCGTCTGGAGAAAGAGGTCTTCCGTATGTCGCTGGAGCAGGTGTGGACCGAGACCCGTGATTTTTGGGCCCGCCGCGAGCCCGAAGAGCTGGCCCAGGCCGAGCAGGACCCAAAGCACCAGATGGCGCTGTGCTTCCGCTGGTACCTCGGTCTGTCGAGCCGGTGGGCCATCGCGGGCGAGAGCGCGCGGCGCATCGACTACCAAATCTGGTGCGGGCCTGCGATGGGCGCCTTCAACCGCTGGGTGAAGGGCACCTTCCTCGAGGCCCCCGAGAACCGCAAGGCGGTTCAGATCGCGCTCAACCTGCTCGAGGGCGCCGCCGTGGTGACCCGCGCCCAACAGCTTCGCAGCTTCGGCGTCCCCATGCCGACTGCTGCTTTCGACTTCCGTCCCCGTCCGCTCACGACCTCTCAAGTGGCCCCATGACCGAGACATCCATTCCCATCGCCGTCGTCGGCGTCAGCGCCCTCTTCCCTGGATCCGTCGACAAGACCGGATTCTGGCGAGACATCCTCGAGGGGCGCGACCTCGTCGGAGACGTTCCGCCCACCCACTGGCTCATCGAGGACTACTACGACCCCGATCCCAGCGCGCCGGACAAGACCTACGCCAACCGCGGCGCCTTCCTCGACGAGGTCGACTTCGAGCCGATGAAGTTCGGCATCCCGCCGACGATCGTGCCCGCGACCGACTCGACCCAGCTCTTGGGGCTCATCGTGGCGCAGAAGGTTCTCGAGGACGCGTGCCGTGGTCCCTTCGAGGGGCTCGATCGCGAGAAGGTCAGCGTCATCCTCGGGGTGACCGGCGGCCAGGAATTGCTCGCCTCGATGGTGAGCCGGCTGCAGCGTCCGGTGTGGGTCAAGGCACTGCGCGAAGCGGGCCTGCCCGAGAGCAAGGTGGTCGAGGTCTGCGATCGCATCGCGGCCGAGTACGTGCCCTGGCAGGAGAGCTCCTTCCCCGGTCTTCTCGGCAACGTCGTCGCCGGCCGCATCGCCAACCGCATGGACCTCGGCGGCACCAACTGCGTCACCGACGCGGCCTGCGCGAGCGCCTTCTCGGCGGTGTCGATGGCGGTGAACGAGCTCTACCTCGGCCAGTCGGAGATGGTGATCACCGGCGGCTGCGACACGCTCAACGACATCCTGATGCACATGTGCTTCAGCAAGACCCCCGCGCTGTCGCACAGCGGAGACTGTCGACCCTTCTCCGACAAGGCCGACGGCACGCTGCTCGGCGAGGGTCTCGGCATGGTGGCGCTCAAGCGGCTCGCCGACGCCGAGCGTGACGGCGATCACGTCTACGCCGTCATCCGCGGTGTGGGCTCGTCGTCGGACGGACGCGCCAAGAGCGTCTACGCACCTCGCCCGACGGGCCAGGCCAAAGCCCTTCGTCGCGCCTACGAGCTCGCCGGCTTCGGCCCGGAGACGGTCGAGATGGTCGAGGCCCACGGCACCGCCACCAAGGCGGGTGACGCGGCCGAGTTCCAGGGCCTCAAGCTCACCTTCGGCCAAGCCTCCGAGCGCAAGCAATGGTGTGCCCTCGGCAGCGTGAAGTCGCAGATCGGCCACACCAAAGCCGCGGCCGGTGCGGGTGGCCTCTTCAAGGCCGTGATGGCGCTCAACCACGGGGTGCTGCCTCCGACCATCAAGGTCGACCAGCCCAACCCCGCCCTCGAGATCGAAGAGAGCCCGTTCTACCTCAACACCGAAGCGCGCCCCTGGGTGCGCGGTGGTGACCACCCGCGTCGCGCGGGCGTCAGCGGGTAGCTCGCCGACTCGGCCTCGCCGGCGTCGACCTTCAGGAGGTAGACGCGCCGCTCGATCGGCTGGCCGGGCGCGACGTCCTCGAGCTCGACCGAGTAGCTGGGCGCGCGGCGCTTGCCGTTGTGGAGGGTCAGCTCGACGAGGCAGGGCGCGCCGGCGAAGGCGCGCCGGGGGAGTCGGCGCTCGACGCGCACGAAGCGAAGCACGACCTCGCTCAGGATCCCGCTGAGGACGATCAGGCTGAGCATCATCCCGAGCACCAG
>JAUHZF010000095.1 GCA_030426145.1 Polyangia bacterium | reverse complement strand
GAAGGCGTGTTGATGATGCGCTCGAGCCAGCCGAACGACCGGCGGGTCTCCAGGTGGAGCCAGGTCATGGCCAAGAGGTGTGCGATGGCCACGCCAGCGTAGACCGTGGTCGGAACCCCGAGCAGCGCCAGCGGCAAGAAGAAGGGCAGGTGAGCGGCCGAGTTGGTGAGGGCGGCCCGCAACCCCACCGTGACGTCCATCTTCGTCGCCTGATGGTGAACGGCGTGGGTAGCCCAGAGGAGCCCGGACCGATGGTGCACGCGGTGCGCCCAGTAGAAGAGGAAGTCGTAGCCCAACAAGGCCAGCAACCAGGTGCTCGCGGCGTCGGCCGGGAGGGGCGACACCAGCGCGGGCACGGCCGCATAGATGGCTACGTGCAGACCCCGCGTGACCAGCTCGAAGGCTCCGCGCACCATGCCGAGGGCGACGTTGTCCAGCCACTCCGGCCAGCGCTGGGCACGTAGAGCGAACAACCGGGGCAAGAGGCGACGCGATGACATGACCCGAAAGCTAGGGCCGGCTTGTACTCAGTTCTACATAGTGTTTGTGCAAGATATAATAAGCGCTGCGAATCATGGTGAACCTCAACCGGCTCGAGGGTTTCTACTGGGTTGCGCGTGAAGGCGGCTACAGCGCGGCGGCCCGGGCCTTCCCGCGTGACATCACGCAGCCCGCCATCCACCAGCAGGTGCAGCGCCTCGAGGAGGAGCTCGAGGTGGACTTGCTCGAGCGCTCTGGCTATCGCCGTGTGCGCCTGACCGCAGCGGGAGAACGGCTCTACGCCTACTGTCGCAGCTTCTTCGAAGGCCTGCCCGATGTGGTGTCCTCGCTGCAGGGACAGCGTCGTCGGTTGCGCGTCGAAGCCGCGGGGCTCGTCATTCATCGACTCCTGCCGGGCTGGTTGCAGCGCGTGCGGCGCACACGCGATGACCTCGAGCTCGAAGTCGCCGAGCTCGACAGCCCCGACCTCGACCGCCTGCGCTCGGGCGAGCTCGACCTCATCATCGACCATCTCCCGTCGGTGACCCCCGACATCACCACGCGTGAGGTGGCGGTGGCGCACCCGTTCATCGTCGTGCCGCGTGGCCATGCCCATGATGGAGGGCTCTCCGCCCTGCTCGACAGCCTCGCGACGACGCCGCTGGTTTGTTACCCACCCGCGTTCGATCAGCACGCCCTGCAGATGGCGGCTGTGCGCGAGCACATCGGGGAGCCGACGCGGACCATCGCCGCCTCCTCGGTCGAGGTCATCCTTTCTTTCGTGGCGGCGGGGCTGGGCTACTCCATCGTGCCCTGGCTGGACGAGAAGGGACCGCGCCGGGCCGGCGTCGTGGCCATCGCGCCCGGGGGCCACCAACAGCGATTCCCCATCCTCGCGGCCTGGTCCAAGCGCAGCTCGATCGCACCCACCCTCGGGCAAGTGGTCGAGCTGCTCTCGTCCTGACGTCTCTGAGGCTCAGTGCCAGGCCGCTGCGGTCTGCACCGGGGTGCCGGACCGATCGTGCTCGGCGAGACGATGTCGCGTCTCGTCGACGCACCCGACGCAGGAGGCGAACTTTTCGCCGTGGTTGCATCGTAGCCACCGCGCCGTGGAGGGCGACGCCGTGAATTGATGGCCGTGCAGGTGGGCCCCACAGGCCACACAGTGGATGTGGAGGCCGTCGAGGCCGCTCTTGCCTTTGCCTTCCAACGCCTTGCGCTCGCGCTTGGTGAGGCGCTTGGCGGTCTTCTTGCGCTTCGTCACCCTCGGTTCATACCCCTCGCCCCCGCGGATGGCGAGCCCGGTCTCGGTCTCGGCCTCGAACCTCGAACCTCGAACCTCGAACCTCGAACCTCGAACCTCGAACCGGGAACCCCGAACCTCGAAACCGTGCTGTGGTAGCCAGAGTCGATGGCGACCGAGCGAGATCCGATGGAAGAGCGTGTGGTGCGGCCGGGCTTTCACGGGCGCGTCTACGCCGTGGTGAGGAAGGTTCCCGCGGGTCACGTCACCACCTACGGGCAGGTCGCGACGGTGTTGGGGTCGCCGCGGGTGGCGCGCCACGTGGGGTGGGCGCTGGCTGCGTGCGCACCCGGCGACGAGGTACCCTGGCATCGGGTCATCAACAGTCGTGGGCTCATCTCCTTCAAGGGCGACACCGCGCGGGGGGAAGAGCAACGTCGACGCCTGGAGGAAGAAGGGGTGGTCTTCGACCTGAAGGGCAAGGTCGACCTCAAACGCTTCGGATGGACGTTCCCAGGTCAGGCTTGGCCGGCCTGATCAGAAAAACAGCGGGCGGCGGAATGCCGCATGGCGGTCCACCGTTGCACTGCGTCGTGAGCATGAGAGCCCCCGCTTTGGTGATGTCGGCGCTTCTCGGAGTCGCCTGCCGTGGCCCCTCCGACCCGGCCGCGGAGCCGGTGTGCCCCAGCGCCCGTCCGGCGGCGATCGTGGTCGAGTCCACGGTCGACAAGCCCACGGTCCAAGCTCTCCTCCAGCGTGAGGTCGAGTGGCGGGGGGCGCGTCACCCGCTGGCGCTCCATCCCGACGGCCGGTTGCAGGTAGGGCGCCTCGAGGGGCGCGCCGAGATCCCGGCGCGCGTCGCCAATGAGGCGGCCGGTCAAGCCTGGCTTCGCGTCATTTCATTGGGCGACGACGAGCACGCGGAGGCGATCCTGCTCAGCCTGCCCGAGGGCGAAGGAGCGCAGACCCCGAGCCGCTACCAGCTCTTCGTGGCGGAAGGTGCCGAGCTGCGGCGGGTCTTCAACGGCACCCTGGGCACCGATGCCACCACGGAGCTTCGGTCGGTGGGGCGTGGACGGATGCAGTACGTCGAAGACGGCGAGACCGCCTGTCGCAGACTCGGCCAACCCAAAGAGGCCACGCGTCAGGCGGTCACGCTCGGTCTCGACGAAGCGGGGCAGCTGGTCGAGACCGTGCGGGTGGATGCCAGCATGTCGCATCCCTGCGACCTACACGCTGGCTAAACCTACTGCGCCTGGTAGGCGGGGTGGAGCCGGATGAGGTCGCCGATCTCGATGAGCTCCGCGTCCTCGCCATCCGGGTCTGCGGCGTCGATGGCGTCCATGGCCTGCTGGAGGGCTTCGCTGGTGTTGGCCTTCAGCGCCTCGGCGAAGGCGACGATGGCGCGGCCCTTGAAGAGCTGAGTGTTCGAGCCGGCGAGGAGCTCACCCACCGTCATCGTGATCTCCTTCTCTCGGTTCACGTAGGTGAGGGGCTCGGTCCAGGTCGCGCGCACCGTGATGGTGTCGTTCTCGTCGACGATCAGAGGATCACAGGCGCGTAGCACCTGACTGAAGATCATCGCGTCGCCGGGCGCGAGGTGCTGCGGATCGATCTCGTCTGGGTTCTCCGAGTACTCCTCCCCGTAGAAGCGGTGCATCTGGAAGTACCAGGGGAGGGTGAGCTCGACCTGGACTGCACGCGCTGCGACCTCCATCACCTCGGTGAAGCGCTGGCCGAACATCACATCCGCCTCGGCGGCGCTGTCTACGTAGACGTAGGCACCACGACCGGCGTCGGTGACGATGTCCATCAGCGCATCGGAGTAGCCGCTCGCGGGCCCCGTGCCGACGCCCACCAGGTAGATGCCCTCCTGGTCGCTGTCCGTGGCGTTTTTGCCGATGAGCTCGGGCTCGGTGGTGCCCACGTTGGCGCCGCCGTCGCTCACGAGCACGAGCCGGTTGAGGCGATCGTGGCCGTAGTACTTCTTTGCCAGCTCGTAGCCATTGACCAGGCCGGCGTTGAGATTGGTGCCACCATCGGCCTGGAGGTTGTTGGCCAGGGCGACGACGGCCGGGTCGTTGGGCCCGGTGGCGATGTGACCATCGAGGAGGGTCGATTGGCCCGTATCCCAGATGACGGCGTTGACGATGTCGCCTTCGGCCAGGCTCGAGGCTAGGGCGCGCACCACGGCACGCTCGCGTGCGATCGGCTCCCCACCCATCGAGCCCGATGTGTCGAGGACCAGGGTGAGCGTCATCGGCCGACGCTCCACCAGGTCGAAGGAGCGCACGCCGATCTGCAGATCGTAGTCACCTTCAGCCTCGGCCGGGGCCATCTGCGGGATGAGGTTGAGGTCGCCCTGGGCGGCGGGTTCGTACTCGATTCGGAAGTAGTTGAGGAACTCGTAGGTGCGGACGTTGAGTCCCGTGCCGTTGCCCTGCGTCAGCATCTCGCGCGCGAGCGCTGGAGACGCCATGGAGTTGGAGTCGTCGGCCGAGACGAAGAGGGTGAGCGGCTTGCTGTCGTCCAACAGGTCGCAGCTGGCCGCGTTCGGCTCTTCTTTGGGCGGCGCGACCGGCGCGACCTCGCCCGCGCCTCCGCCCGTGGTCGCGCTCGTCGTTCCAACCGGACCATTGGCGCCCCCGCCGGACGTGAACCCACCCCTGTCGTCTTCGGAGGTCGACAGGTCGGCGGAGCACGCCGCACCCGCCAAACAAACGGCCAGGAGGAGGCCTTGGGACTGCAAGCTAGAGAAAGTCTTCACCCAGGACATGTACGTCACGAATGCAGCCTTCGCGCCAACAGGCGCTGGCCCTTACGGTTCGGGGGCTTGGCGGGCAGGGAGGGCCTAGGCTCTTCGTTGGCCCACGACCGACCATGATCCTGATGGCACAGGCTGGCTCTCTGTGACGCGCGCTCGGGTGAGGGCGATGGCGGCCCCGGCCAAGAGCAAGAGCACCACGACGACGACGGTCAGCACGGCCCCCGTCCTGGAGCGCCTGGGCGGAGATACGGGGGAGCTCGACGGCGGCGGGGTGGGTGGGGTCGAGATGGGCTGGGGGAGGCTCGCCACGACGTGCGGTGGGGTCGGGGTCGCCACCATGGGCTGCGGGGTGGGGGTGCGCACCGGTTCCGGCTCCGTGCGCGGCGCTTGCTGCGGAGCGACCGTTGGTTCTGGCGGCGGCGGCGCGGGTTCGGAACGCACCGGCTCGACCGCGGGTGGGGGCGCGTGCGGCGGCGGCTCGGATACGGGAGACGCGGGACCCTTGTGGGCCTTGTTGAAAGCGGCGCGCAGCTTCTCCGACATCTCGGTGGGCGCGCTGAGCTGCAGGGCCATGCTCGGATCGAGCATTCTGGTCGCCTCGAGCTCGGCTTCGCTCATCGGCGCCTGCGCCGACCCCACGTTTTCCGCCGCGACCCGCACGTCCGCCAACATCTGACTCGCCTGGCGGTAGCGGATGGAGGGCTCCTTGGCGATGGAGCGCTCGACGATCGCGCCGAAGGGGCCGTCCTTCACCCTCGGGTCGAGCACCAGGGGCTTGTCGCTGCCCTGTTGGATGTAGATCTGAACGTCGTCGCTGCCTTTGACCACCGGCTCGCCGGTGATCATCTCGGCCATGACCAAACCGAAGGAGTAGACGTCGGCAGGGAAGCTCACCTGCTCGCCGCGCGCCTGTTCGGGCGCGATGTAGCGGGGCGTTCCGAGCACCGTGCCCGCTTTGGTGAGGCCGCCGTCGAAGCCTGTGGTCGACTTGGCGAGGCCAAAATCGAGGACCTGGGCCATCTCTCCGAGCACGCCCCGAGACAAGAAGATGTTCTCGGGCTTGATGTCGCGGTGGGCGATGCCCATGCCGTGGGCCTTCTCGAGGGCACGCAGCACCTGAATCGAGATTTTTCCGACCTGCTCGAGCGGCATGGGGCCCTCGTGGAGTCGTTCCTTGAGCGACCGGCCTTCGAGCAGGGCGAAGACGAGGTAGGGGCGACCATCCGAGGCACGCCCGTAGTCCTTGAGGCCGACGATGTGGGGGTGTTGGAGCTTGCGGAGGACCTCGGCTTCCCGGGCGAAGCGCTGGCTCTCGGTGTTTCCCTCGAGATGCGCTTCGTGCATCAGCTTGAGGGCCACCATCTGCCGCATGTTCTGCAGCTGGGCGCGGTAGACGGTGGCGCTGCCGCCCACGCCGAGGGTGTCGACGATTTGATAGCGGCCGATCTGGGTCCCGGGGGCCAGGTCTCCGGTGTCCATGTCGAACCCCATGGCACGGTGAGCGCCCCGGCGCGACTGCCGCGAGGTGGGCTCCTCGCTGCGATGGGCTATGCTCACGCTCGCATGGCTGCGTCTCCCGGCAGCGCCGACGATCCATACGCCTCTGGTCAAACGGTGGCCGTAAACCCCGATGAGGGGTCGGGCGACTCGTGGGCGCAGGCTGAGGCACAGCTCACCGCCGCCTGGGACGTACGCGGCATCGACGTGGCCGACGTCCCGTTCATCGAAGCGACGGCGGTGCTCAAGAGCCACGAGCGCCCCATCTCGGCCCGCTCCGCGGTCGACACGCTCCCCACGCTTCTGCGTGGAGGCGACGAGCGCGAGCACCCTCAGATCGTGATGGGTGACTTGCTCGGCGAAGGTGGCATGGGTGTCGTTCGAATCGCGGAGCAACCGGCCCTCGATCGCGAGGTGGCGGTCAAGACGCTGCGCGGCGATCGGCCGGCCTCCGCCTACGGCCCGCAGCTCCTGCGTGAGGCGCGAGTCACGGGGATTCTCGAACATCCGAACGTGGTTCCGGTCTACGCCCTCGGACGCGACGAGGTCGGCGGGCCGCTCCTCGTGATGAAGAAGATCACGGGTCACAGCTGGCAAGAGGTGCTCGACGCTTCGGCCGATGCGCGGGGTCAGGATGCCTACCTCCGCGAGCAGCTCGGCATCCTGATCCAGGTGGCCAAGGCCACCCATTACGCCCACGACAAGGGGATCATCCACCGTGATCTCAAGCCCGACAACGTGATGCTCGGGGCGTACGGCGAAGTCTATGTGGTCGATTGGGGGATCGCGGTAGGCACGTCGAACTGCGCCGTGCGGGGCGCGCCGATGGCGAACGACGTCAACTGCATCGAGGGTACGCCTGCCTTCATGGCGCCCGAGATGGCGGCGGGCATGGGCGAGATCCTCGAGCCCCGCACCGACGTCTACCTCCTCGGTGCGGTGCTCCACCTCATTCTCACGGGCGAGGCGCCGCACGAGAAGAACAGCTTGGTGGCCTCCCTGACCAGCAGCTACCGCAGCGCCCCACGTGACTACCCCGACTGGGTCCCGCGCGACCTCGTGAACATCTGCCACCGCGCCATGGCGCAGCAGATCGAAGATCGCTTCGAGAGCGCTGCCGTGCTCGCCGAGGCTCTGGAAGAGTTCTTGGTCCACATGACGTCGCTCCGCATGAGCGACGAAGCCGCCGCCCACTTCGGCGAGCTGCAGGACGAGCTCACCACCGACGGCGATGACGACAAGGAGCAGGTCTACGCCCGCTTTCGAGAGTGCACCTTCGGCTTCCGCCAGGCGCTCAAGGCCTGGCCGGGCAACGAGGCTGCGCGCACCGGATTGCAAGACAGCCTCGAGGCCATGATCGACTTCGAGCTCGCGCGCGGTGCCCCCCGGGCGGCGGTTCGGCTCGTCGATGAGCTTCCAGAACCGGCGCCCGAGGTGAAAGCACGCGTCGACCGGGCCGTGGAGCAATGGCGCAACCGGCAGGATGCGCTCACCTCACTCGAGCGCGAGACCGACCTCTCGGGTACGACGGCCCTTCGAAGCACGATCATGCTCGTGACGGGCGTGATGTGGGTTCTGGGGTGTCTCGGCGCCGGCTACCTACACCGCAATGGTCTGGCCGACGTAACCCCCACACGGTTTGCGGGGGTCAACTTCACCATCGCTCTGATGCTGACGGTTTCGACCGCCATCAAACGAGATGAAATCCTCGTCAACCGCGCCAATCGCCGCGTGGTGGCGACGGCCATTCTCGGCTTCACGGCGTACACCTTCCTGTGGCTTCTCGCCGGCCACCTCGGTGTCTCCGTGGCAGGAACGGTGGCGCTTCACTCGACGGCGGGCGCGGCCCTCTGGGCCAGTGGAGGACTCAACGTCGACCGGCGCTGGATGGTGGTCGCCGTCGGTGCCGCCATCTCCGCGGTCTTTGCCCTTCTGGTGCCCGACTACGCCTTCGAAGGCCTCGGCATCACGGGGGGCCTCTCGACGAACCTGTCGCGGGGCCGCTGGTTGTCCGAAGATGGTGACGCATCTGGCCTCGCCAGCTGATCTGCGCTTTCTTTCTCTTACACACCCATGGTCGCCCCCGGAGACATCGTCGCCGACCGATTTCGGCTGGTCTCGCCCCTCGGTGAGGGCGGCATGGGTGCGGTGTGGCGGGCCGAGCACATCCACCTCGAGATGCCGGTCGCCCTCAAGTTGATGAAGACCGACCCGCCGCCGGGAGAGCGGCTGCGCAAGCGCTTCGAGCGCGAGGCGCGCATGGCGGCGAAGATCAAGAGCGCCCACGTGGTGCGGGTGATCGACCACGGCTACCACGATGAGGTGCCCTTCATCGCCATGGAGCTCATGGAGGGGCAAGACCTGCGGGCCACCCTCGACCGTCGCCAGCGACTCAGTCTGGGGGAGACTGTGACCATGGTACGTCACGTCGCGCGCGCGCTCGCTCGAGCCCACGAGCTCGGCTTGGTGCACCGCGACATCAAGCCCGACAACATCTTCGTCTGCGCCGATGAAGACGGCCGACCACTCTACAAGGTGCTCGATTTCGGCGTGGTCAAGGTCACCTACGGCACCGATGGAGGAAGCTCGTTGGCCACCGCCGAGGGGGTACTGGTGGGCACGCCCTACTACCTGTCGCCCGAGCAGGCCGAGGCGACCGGGATCATCGACCACCGCTCCGACCTGTGGTCGCTCGGCGTGGTCGCCTACGAATGTCTCGCGGGTCGGCTCCCCTTCGAGGCGCCGACGCTCGGCCGCCTCATCGTGGAGATCCTCAACACGCCGATGCCTCCCGTCGACGACGCGGGGTTGCCGCCAGCGGTGGACGCTTGGCTCCGACGCGCGTTGTCCAAGAGCCCCGAGGCCCGCTTCGCCAGTGCTCGCTTGATGTCGGAGGGGCTCGTCGCCGCGGCCGATCTTCCCCACCCCAGGTCGGAGCCCCCCAGACCCGACGCGGTGGTCGTGCCCTCGGGCAGCACACCGGGCGCCGACCTCGCGACCGGGGACACCCTCCACAGCGACGACACGGTCATGCGTCCCGAGCTCGACGACGCCACCGTCGATGCGCCGATGCAGCAGGGGCCGAGCCAGGCGCAGAGCAGCGACCTGCCAGGCACGCTCGAGGGGGCGACGCGCAGCGAAGTCCCCGTCGCCCCCGCCCCGCGCTGGCCTTTGGCGGTGGCGGCAGGCGTCGTCGCGGTCGGAATCGCAGCATGGGTGACGACCCGTGGCGAACCGACACCGGCGAGCGTCGAGACGCGCTCGGCGACGAGTGAACCACCGAAGCCTGCGTCGACGGAAACGGCGGCGGTCCCCCCGGCGGGCCCGACGATCGTGGCCGAGCCCACCGCGACGGCACCGAGCTCGGCCTCCCGCGCCTTCGTCCCCGCTCCCACGCATGTTCTGACGGACGCCCCCAAGCCGGTGCCCGAGCCCACCGCGGCGCCGGCACCGTCTCCGGGACCATCGCCGACGCCGGCTCCCGTCCCTGGGACATCGGCGCCTGCGAATTCGGGCAAACTGCCCATTCGTCGCGGGATATGAGGCGAGTTGAACGGATTTTCGGCCGTGCCCGCGGATGCTAAGGGTTGGCTCGGTCCGTGCAGTACGGGAACGTGATGCAGCAGGTCTCGACGACGAGAAAGCAGCTCGTGCTGGTCATGGCCGCGCTGGGCGCCTTCGCGGGGTGTAGCTTCACCAACGCGTTCGAGGTGCCGGCTGTGGTCCGCGCCTGGCGCAACACTAGGTTCACCGTGAACGGGGCGGAGACCGAGCGACGACGCAACCTCCTGACCATCGAAGAGGATGGCACAGGCGAGGGGGTCTTCTACTTCACGCTGGCAGGAGACGAGACGGACCGCCTCTACAGCGACACGTTCGACGTCGCCTGGTCTCGCGATGCGGGTGAATACTTGATGAAGCTCAGCTGCCGAACGACGACGGCGCCGGTCGCCTGCACCCCCGTCGACATGCCGTGCACGCTCTCCTCCGATGCCGAATCGCTCGTTTGCTACTACGCGATTCTCGACAGCGTCTACACCTTCGAACCGGTGCCGGAGGGGGGCTCGTGAAGGGCTGGCTCGTCACCGCCGTGGTGGGGCTCGGTCTGAGTGTCGTGGGCCCGGCGGTGGCCCAGCCTCTCCCTGCGTCGGGCGTGACGGTCAGCGACGAGGCGCGACGCCAGTTCGACGTCGGCGTGAAGCTCCTCGACGACCCCACGGGGCCGCGCTTTGCCGAGGCCTACGATGCCTTTCGGCGCGCCTACTCGGCGTCCCCGTCTCCGCTCATCCTCAGCAACCTCGGGCTCTGCGCGATGCGGCTCGAGCGCGATGGGGAGGCCATCTCGGCCTACGAGCGCTACCTGCGGCAGGTCGCAGACATCGACGAACCGGAGCGCCAGCGCATCGAGGCCGATCTGCAGACGCTGCGTTCGCGCAGCGCGACCCTCATCATCTATCCCCAACCGGCGCAGGGTACCCTGGTCGATCGCAGGGTGACGGCGAGCGGGGCCCCGGCCATCAACCGCTACCAGGTTCAGCGCGGCGCGATCACCCTCGTGGTGCACGCCGGGCAGCACGAGCTCTACCTCGAAGGGGAGGGGGGCTCCTCTCCCGCGGCGTCGGTGGTCGTGGTGGCTGGGGAGCAGAAGTCGGTGACGCTATCGGTCCCGCCGCCCGTCGAGCCGGAGCCGCCTTCGATACCTTCAACCCCTAGGGAGTCGCTCGACGGCCTCACCGTGCCGACCATCGCCCTCCTCGGCATCACGGGGGCGCTCGGCGCGGTCACGCTCGGGACTGGCATCGGGGCCCTGACCACCCAATCCAGCTACGAGGCGGCCCTCGATGAGGAGCGACGTGAGGACGCGGTGGCGCTGCGTGAGCGAGGCGAGATCCTCAATGGGGTCACCGATGGATTCATGGTCGGCACCATCGTCATGGGGAGCGTGGCCCTGGGGTTCCTCATTCGCGACGCCGTCCTCATCGGGCGCAGTGGGGAGAGAAGCGGAGGGGCTTCAGCGTCGCCATGGAAGACCGGCTTCTGGGCGGGGCCCAATGGCGGCGGAATGAGCCTACAGGGCCGCTTCTGAGGGCCTCGATGTGCCCTGAAGTGTGCTACGAGAGGACATGCCCCAAGGAAAGCTGCTCCTGGACTACGTCTACGCGCACGAGAAGAACCGAGCCGATCAGGTCTACATGACCCAGCCCATCGGCGACGGGCGCACCGAAGACTACTCCTGGGCCCGCACCCTCGACGAAGCGCGTCGGGTGGCCAGCTACCTCAAGGGCAAGGGCTGGGAGCCCGGCGCCGCCATTGGCGTGGTCTCGAAGAACTGCGCCCACTTCGTGATGACCGAGCTCGCCATCTGGATGGCCGGCTACACCACGGTTGCGCTTTATCCGACGCTCAATGCCGAGACCGTCGAGTACATCCTCGAGCACAGCGAGGCGAAGATGCTCTTCGTGGGCAAGCTCGATGAGGCGCCCTGGAAAGAGATGAAGCGCGGGATCCCCGCCGACCTGCCGCGTGCCTCCTACCCTCTCAGTATGAAGGACGTCGGCTCCGACGACGCCGACAGCTGGAAGGACATCATCAAGAACAACGAGCCCATCGAGGGCAACCCGTCGCGTGATGCCGACGACCTCGCGCTCCTGATCTACACCTCGGGCAGCACGGGACGGCCCAAGGGCGTGATGCACAGCTTCAAGAACATCTCGCACGCCTGCGAGGCCATCGTCGAAGCCTTCGACGTGAACGCCGACGACCGCTACCTGTCCTATCTGCCCATCGCCCACGCCATGGAGCGGTGGCTCGGGGGGACCATGCCCATGGTCTCTGGGCACCACGTCTACTTCGCGGAGTCGCTCACGACCTTCGTCGATGACCTCAAGCGTGCCCGTCCGACCATCTTCGCGTCGGTGCCCCGACTCTGGCTCAAGTTCCAACTCGGGGTGTTCCAGAAGCTGCCGCCGCAGCGGCTCAACATGCTGCTGAAGATCCCGCTCGTGAATGGGATCATCAAGAAGAAGGTCCTCACCAACCTCGGTCTCGCCGATGTGCGCATCTGCGGCAGCGGCTCGGCGCCCATTCCGCCGGAGCTCATCCAGTGGTACCGCGACCTCGGCCTCGAGATGCTCGAGGGCTACGGCATGAGCGAGAACTTCAACTACTCGCACCTCTCGATGCCGGGCCGCACGCGGGTCGGCTACGTCGGCGAGGCCTGGCCCGACATCGACGTGAAGCTCAGCGATGCGGGTGAGGTGTTGGTCAAGAGCCCGACCAACATGGTCGGCTACCTCAAGGACGAGGAGAAGACCAAGGAGGCCTTCACCGACGACGGCTACCTCAAGACCGGCGATCGCGGTGAGATCGACAGCAAGGGCCGCCTCCGCATCACCGGTCGCGTGAAGGAGATCTTCAAGACGAGCAAAGGCAAGTTCGTCGTTCCGGCACCGATCGAGAACATCATCAACAACAACCAGCGGGTCGAGCTGTCGTGCGTCTCCGGCCTTGGACGCCCGGCACCCTACGCGGTGATTCAGCTCGCCGAGGGGCTCGGGCCCAAGCTCTCCGACAGCGGCTTCAAGGCCGAGCTAGAGAAGGAGCTCGAGGACTTGCTCGCCCACGTCAACGAAGAGGTCGAGGTCTTCGAGCGCCTCGCTTTCATCGCCGTCTCCCGCAAGCCGTGGACCATCGAGGATGGTCACCTCACGCCTACGATGAAGATCCGACGGACGGCCATCGAGGACATGTTCAACGACAAGCTCGACGACTGGTACGGCCAGAAGCGCAAGATCGTTTGGGAGGAGTGACCCTTCCTCGGGGGTGGTACCCTGGCCGGTGGTGAGCGCGAAACCGTGGCAGCCAGGCTACGTGGTAGCCGACCGCTACCGCCTCGATGAGTCCATCGGTTCGGGCGGTATGGGCGAAGTGTGGCGGGCCGAGCACGTCAAGCTGCGCTCGCCGGTCGCCATCAAGCTCCTGCTCGAAGAGGTGACGGCCGACGAGGCCTCGTCGGAGCGCTTTCTCCGTGAGGCCCGCGCCGCGGCTGCGATTCGCAGTACGAATGTGGTGCAGGTCCTCGACTACGGCGTCGAGGACGGCCGCGCCTACATTGCGATGGAGCTCCTCGCGGGGGAGTCGCTGCGGCGTCGTCTGGCTCGCCAGGGCCGTCTCTCCTCCGAGGAGACGGCGGATGTACTCACCGGCATGGGTCGGGCGATTCGTCGCGCCCACAAGAACGGCATCGTCCATCGCGACCTCAAGCCAGGCAACGTGCACCTGGTGCCGGAAGAAGACGGCGAGGTGGTCAAGGTGCTCGACTTCGGCATCGCGAAGGTGCTGCCCGGAGAGCACGCCGACGCACCGCCGGAGACGTCGACGCAGACCGGGCACATGCTGGGCACCCCGTTCTACATGAGCCCCGAGCAGGCGCGCGGTCGTGCCGTCGACCACCGCACCGACCTCTGGGCCATGGCCGTCATCGCCTACCAGTGCCTGCTCGGCGAGCGTCCCTTCAAAGCGGAGACCCTCGGCGACCTCATCGTGAAGATCTGCATGGACCCGGTGCCGGTTCCTTCCGAGGTCGGAGACGTGCCGCCCGACTTCGACGCCTGGTTTGCGCGCGCCACCGCACGCGACCCGGACGAGCGTTTTCAGACCGCGCGCGACCTCGTGGCGGCCCTGCGAACGGCCTTGCTCGACGAGGCGACGCCCGCCTCCCGCCGTGCCTTCGACCAGGCGTTCAGCCGCTCTTCGCTGCCCCCGGACACCCAAGACGACGACCTGGAGCGATCGAGCCTCGAGAATACTGGGCTCACTCAGGCACGCACGCTCGGCGGCTCCGAACGCGCTCCCGCGGCGTCCAATACACGCCGGGCCGGGCTCATCGGACTCGGCTTCGCGGCTACGCTGGGTATCGTCGGCGCCGTCGCAACGATGGGCGACGACACACCAGCCCCCGCACCTGCGCGACCTTCAGCGACGACATCGGCCGCTTCCGTATCGACCGCGCCGGCGGAGGCGGTGTTGATGCCCACGGCCTCGTCGCCGGAGCCGGCGACGACCGCCGCCCCCGCGGCCACGGCGCCGGAGACCATTGCCCCCGTTCCCGTCGCGCCACGAACCGTACGACCTGCCACCCCCGCCCCGGCCCCCGTCGACGTGCGCGACAAGTTGCCTCCGGCCGACATGGGCCTCTGACGCGATGAAACGAGCGCTCGCGACCAGCCTCTGGCTCGGCCTCCTCGTCACCTCCACCTGTGCCTTGCCGGCCAAAGAGGTCCTCACCGAGACCCGGCTCACGCAGCTCTTCGGAGACGCGACCTGTGACGAATGCGGCACCGCCTGCAACGACGAAGCCTTCGCCTGTTTCGTCGACGAAGCCTGCCGCACGCGTGCCGGGTGCGTGCGCGACTGCATCGATGACGGTAGCCAGCGCGACTGTTTCGAAGCCTGCGGAACCGGTCTCTACCCGCTCGCGGCGAGGCCAGACCGCGCACTCTTGGCCTGTCTCCATCGCGAATGTGAAGTCGGCGGTTCCTGCAGGTTGTCGGAGCGGGTCGCTTACTGTCCCGAGCTCACGGAGATCCTCTCCGTGTTCGAGGTCCCCGAGTGTGCCTTATGCATGGCCAATCGGTGCTGTTCGGCGGCGGTCGATTGTGAGGCCGACCCCAAGTGCCTGGCTCGCGTCATGGGTGACAGCCAATGCACGGGGTCTCAGTTCGCCCCGCCGTGTTTCGACGCGGTGCGCGATGATCTCGAGCCCATCGACCAGGTCTTCGATGCACCGGAAGAAGAGCTCTACCAGTGCGCGGCCACCAATTGCCGCGAAGCGTGCGAGATCGGACGTCGCTTCGAATGCGTAGACCAGTTCAGCTGGCCGAGCCCCGAGACCGACGACCGGATCGACGTCTACCTGCGCACGCGGAAGTTTCGGACCAGTGATCCTTGGGTCGGAAGCGAGATCAGCGCTTGTTACCTGCGCACGGGGGGCGTGCAGTGCGACGACCCGGTGACCACGGATGGCGAGGGCATCGCGGCGCTCAGTGTGGATACGGCCTCCATGAGTGGCGGAGGCAACGAGGGCTTCGTGGGCTACTTCCTCTTCGAGGACGCCGGCCCCGACGGACCGGTGCGCTGGCTTCTGCAGCGCGGCCGACCCGAGTGGCGCGATCGAGGGCCCGATGGCATCGCTCCTTTTGGAACACGCGCCAACATCGACGATCTCACCCGGACCTTGGGGAACAAGGCGAAGGTCGAGTACGACGCGCGTCGCGCCATCATCAGCGGGTCGATCGTCGACTGTCGTGGTTTCGCCTTCGACTTCAAGGGTCACACCGAGGGACTCACCGCCGAGGTGGAGGAGACCTGTCGCGACGAGCAAACGGCCCTCGGCTACCCGTTGACCCTCGCGATGGACGCCACCTCGGACCACGGCCAGTTCGCGTTCATGAACGTCATCGTGCCCCTGACCGACGACCCGCGTTGCCTCGTGACCCTGCGTGACGCCAACGGAGGCGTCGTGGCGCAGGTCGACGCTTTCGTGGAGGCGGGTGCGGTGACGGCGCTCGGCGTCTTCCCGGCGGAGAGGGGGGCGCTGCCATGAGGGCGACGGGTGCGTTCCTCGTCGTGGTGATCGCATTCGCCACGCCGGCTCAGGCCCAAGACGTCGAGCCGCCGGAAGCGGCCGAAACCCAAGATGAGCAAGTGCGCCGGCTGGCTTCGGAAGGAGCCGCCCTCTACCGAGACGAGGCCTACGCCGCCGCCTTCGAGAAACTCGACGCCGCTTATCGTCTCCAGCGCGTACCCACCCTGGCGCGCTTTTCGGCGAGCTGCCTCGAGAAGATGGGCCGTTGGGTGGAGGCCGCAGACCGCTACCTCGAAGCGACGCGCCTGCCGCTTCCGGACGAGAAGCGTGAAGTCCACGAAGAGGCTCAGGGCGATGCAGCGGAGCTGCGGCGGCTCCTGTTGCCTCGACTGCCCAACTTGTTGCTGACCGTGAACGGGGATCCCAGCCCCATCGTCACCCTCGATGGTGAACCGCTCGCCTCGGCGCGTCTGGGGACGCGCGTGGCGGTCGACCCGGGCCTTCATCACATCGAGGTGAAGGCTTCGGATGGTCGGGTCGAGAAGCGCGAGCTGACGGCGGTGGAAGGCAAGGTCAACACCGTAGAGATCACCTTCGAGGCTCCCCAGGCGCCCGAGCCGTCTCCGCCTGCCCCGGACCCCTTGCCGCCGGCGCCTGCAAAGCCAGTGGACCCTCCTGCCGACGAAGGAACCCACGCGTTCGTCGTTGCGGGGTGGGCGAGCCTCGGCCTCGGCGCCGCCGGCCTGGTGGTGGGGGGCGTGGCGGGGGGCGTCTTGCTCGGCCTCGACGGCGAGCTCGCCGAGGCCTGCTTCGAGGACCGTTGTCTGCCCGAGCGCGAGTCGGACGTGGGTCGCTACAACACCCTGCGGGGTGTCACCACGGCGGGTTTCGTCGTGGGTGGTGTGGGGTTGGCGACGGGGCTGACCCTGCTTCTCCTGGCGCCGCACGATGCTGAATCCGAGGTCGCCGTCGTGCCTTGGATCGGACCTACTTCCGTGGGACTTCGCGGGCGCTTCTGAGTCTCACAGCCGCACGATGAGCTCTTCTTCGGGCATCAGCTCGGGGTCGACGCCGTCGTCGGGCCAGATCATGAAGTAGAGGTGGAGCGACTTGAGTCGTTCGTTGAGCGCGGCGAGCTCCGCGTTGGGCGCGGGCTCGAGCTCGCGGTCGACGAGCGCCCCCAGCGTGGCCGCACGGCGCTCGTCGAGGGTCGGTTCGCGCCCCCCGGCGGTTTGTGTGGCCATCACGTCGAGCAGCCCCGCCGCTTGGAACCAATGGGGGTTGTTCGGCTCAGCCTCGGCGAGGCGCTGCACGGCCACGCGGGCCTCGGCCCACGAGGCTTGAAATGCCTTGCGGCTGGCGATGGCGAATGGGTCGGCGCTCATGGGTCACCATCGTCGCCCCACGGGACGGCTTCTTTCCCGGTGATTGGATTGATGAAGGATCCCTCGTAGAGCCCGCCGCCCTGTCGGTTGGGGATCCAGTTGCGAGGAGGTGGCCCCAGCGTCGGTTTGGGGCCGGTGGGAACGATGGGTGTAGGGGGCCCCGAGCCTGGGGTGACGCTCGTGTAGGACTTGTCGTGCACGTAGAACTGCTGGCCCCCGCCGCGCGTTTGTTGGACGGCGGTACGTGGTTTCTTTCCTCCGGTCGAGGCGGACCACGTGTCGCCGATGGGAGCGGCCGTCGTTTCGATCTCCCGTGCGCCCTCCCTCACGGTGACGTTGATCCTCTCCTTGGGTAGTAGCTCTTGCCGTTGGCGGTGGTAGCCGTACTCAGCCAGCCCGATGCGATCGGGCGGGGTGCCCTCCCTCGCCTGCCAGTTGCCGACGTAGTCGTCTTGACCCTGGTTTCGGTACTGCTGGTACTGCGTGTCACGCTCGAGCGTGCGAACCCGTACCGGATGCCTGAGGTCACTGCCCGCCACCTTCGACGCAGCCGTCCTGCGGTTCATCCGCCAGTTTCCTACGGGCGTTCGCATCTCGCGCCACAAAACCTCGCGCCGCGCGGCGATCTGGGCGCGGCTGCGGCCGGGCTGCGCCGCGATGCGGTACGTCGTCTGGGGCCGGATCCGGATCCCCGTCTTGGCCCCAGCTGCGCCACCCAACATGCCGCCGGTGGCGCCCCCGATGAGCTCGCCCCAGAAGGCCCCCTCCTCGCCCCAATGCGACCCGATCCAACGGCCCACCTTGCCGCCGTAGACGCCGCCGACATACCCGCCCGCGAAGGAGAGTGCGGCGCCCACCACGCCGATGACGGGGATCATCAGCAGTCCGCCTGCGATCCCACCCGCCCACGCGACCACCGTGAGCGTGTCGACCAACCACTCGGGCACCTCAGGGGAGACGCTCATGCCGGGGGCGAGCGCCGTCTCCCCCCCGAAGAGCACGGTCTCCTGGTCGGTGTGGAGCTTGGCGTCGCACTCGGTCTGGTCGCTGCGACGGGCGGCCAGCTCGCAGTTCACGAACACGGTCGAGCTACCGGTCGCGATGTACTTGGTGCCGTGATCGTCGCACTCGACGAAGTCGGCCCGGGCGCGTGCTTGGTTCCGGCCCACCGTGAATACGTTCGGTGAGCCGGAGCCTATCTTTCCGGCTATGTTGCCGTCGTTTCTTTGGCCGATGGCCATGCCGATCAAGCCGCCCGTCGCGCTCATGCCGGCGACGAAGACGGCACCGAGCGCGACTGCGAGCGCGCCGCCGGTCGCGATGCTGCCCACGATGAGCAGGCCTACCACCAGCCCCGCCGCGAGTCCCATCAGCAGCCCGGCCATCGCGCTGGTGTGCCCGATGTCGTCTCCAAGTCTGGCTGCTTCGGCTGCGCTCATGCTGACGGTGGTCCTCGACGACGTCGAGCCGCGGCTGGGACCCCACGGTGGGGATGTGTGTGCCTACGAACGAGCACGCGAGATGGATCACCCGGGCTCGAGAGGAGGCGCTCGGTGGCTCAGCTCGCCTCGTTCATGGGGCGCATGATGATGTTCACGATGCGCGTGCGTTCACGGGGAAGGGCGGCCATGACCACGGCCTCGGCCACGTCTTCAGCGGTGGAGAAGCCTTTGAGCTTGTCTTCACCCGCGGTGCGGCCATCGCCGAGGGCGAAATGGGTCTCGACCCCGCCGGGGCAGATGGCGGTGACCTTGATGTTGCGCTCGAAGAACTCACGGTCGAGGGCCTGGGTCAGCGCGATCTGGGCGAACTTGGAGGCGCAGTAGATGGCCTCGCTGGGGTAGCCCTGCAATCCGGCCACGCTGGCGACGTTGATGATCTGGCCCCCACCCGCCTTCAGCATGTGGGGGATGACGTCTTTGCAGTAGAGCCAGGTGCTCTTGGTGTTGGTCGCCATGATCTGGTCGTAGTCCTCCTCGGTCCACTCGAGGAACGGCCGGTAGCCGCCCATGCCCGCGTTGTTGACGAGGATGTCGATACGGCCGAGCTCAGCCACGGTGTCGTCGACGCTCTTCTTCACCTGAGCCGAGTCGGTCACGTCGGCGACGACGGCCTTGGCCTTGCCGCCAGCCGCTTCGATCTCACCCACGAGGGCATCGAGGTCTTTCTGGGTGCGTGCCACCGCGACGACGGTCGCGCCTTCCTTGGCGAGGGCGATCGCGCTGGCGCGGCCGATCCCGCGGCTGGCACCGGTGATGAGCGTGACTTTGTCCTTGAGTCGCATGGGCTTTGTCTTTCTTGGTTGGGGTCAACGGTGACGGAAGCGATCGAGCGCGACCGCGACCACGATGATCGTGCCGGTGAGGATCTCCTGCACCCAGTTGGGCAGCCCCACGTAGGTACACCCGGTCTTGATGACCGTCATCAAGAGCGCGCCGAGGAGGGCTCCAGGGACCGAGCCCTGACCTCCGTTGAGCGAGCCCCCACCGATGACCACGGCGGCGATGACGTCGAGCTCGAGGCCGATGGAGTCGGCCGGGTCGCCGACGGTGAGCTTGGAGAACTCCATCACGCCCGCGAGTCCCGCCAGGAGACCTGCGAGGGCGTAGGTGAAGACGGTGACCCGAGGAAGGGAGATCCCACAGAGGCGCGCCGTCTGCTCGTTCGAGCCGATGGCCACGATGTGGCGACCGAGGGGGGTGAACCGCAGCAACGCCCCCGCGAGGCCGGCCACGATGAGCGTGAGCCACACGCCGGGGGCCAGGACGAGCCAGCTCAGCGCATCGATGGGCGTGCTCATCAGCTCTTCGAGCCACAGCGCATCGACGCTGATCATCTGCTGGTCACTCACGCCCTTCGCGGCGCCGCGCGCGATGCTCATGGTGCCGAGGGTGACGATGAAGGGCGTGATGCGAAGGCTTGCGACCAGGGCGCCATTGATCAGGCCACCCACGGTGCCGACGAGCAGCCCGACGACCATGGCCGCTCCGGGGGACCATCCCTCGCGCATGGCATAGGCCATGGCCACCGTGGTGAGCGCGACGAGAGAGCCCACCGAAAGGTCGATCCCTCCCTTGATCATCACCAGGGTCATGCCCACCGCGCAGATCGCGACCACCACCGTCTGCCGCGCCATGGCGTCGAGGTTGCGCGTCTGCCCGAAGGTCTCGGGCACCAGGGCGAGAAAGAGCAGATAGGTGAGGATGAGGGCGACGAGTGGCCCGAACCAGGCGCTCGTCATGATCCGGCGCGCTTGCTCCTTCATGCTCCCGTGGCCTCCACCAGGACTGCGTGTTGATCCAAACCATCCACCGCCCGAGCTTCACCAAGCGTGCCCCGGCGCATCACGGCGATGCGGTCGCAGATCCCGAAGAGCTCGGGTAGGTAGCTCGAGACCACCAGCACCGCGTGGCCTTCGGCCGCGAGCCGATCGATCTCGGCGTAGATCTCGGCCCGACTGCGCACGTCGATGCCGCGCGTGGGCTCGTCGAGGAGCAGCACGTCGACCTCGTGGTGAAGCAACCGCGCAAGGGCGACCTTCTGCTGGTTTCCGCCCGAGAGATCTCGGACCGGCTGCTCGACGGCCCGGCAGCGGATCCGAAGCCGCTCGACCCAGGCTTGCGCCGCTCGGCCTTGCTTCGCCGGTGAGAGCCATCCCGGTGGACCGAGCCCCGTCAGCTTGGAGAGGGTGAGGTTGTCGGCGATGCTCATGCTCGCGGCCAGACCTTCGCCTTTCCGGTCCTCGGACAGCAGGCCGATGCCCTGAGCCAGCCGGTGGGCCGGCGATGCGGGACCGAGGTATGCACCAACGCGTATTTTGCCGGCGGTGACGGGGTCGAGGCCGAAGATGGCCCGCAGCAGCTCGGTGCGTCCTGCACCCACCAGACCCGCGATGCCGAGCACCTCGCCGCGGTGCAGTTCGAGGCTCGCGTCGCGGGGTTTGTCGTGCCCCGCGACGCCCGTGAGCGACAGCGCCACGTCGCCCCGTGTTCGCTCGGAGCGAGGGAAGAGATCGTCGACGGCCTTTCCGACCATGAGCTCGACCACGTCCGCCATGGCCCGTTCGCCGATGACCCCTCGCCCTACGGTCTCGCCGTCGCGGAGAACGGTATATCGATCGGCCACCCGCTCGACCTCCTCCAGGAAGTGCGAGATGAAGACGACCCCCAGCTCTTGCTTCAGCTCCTCTACGGCGGCGAACAGTCGTTCGGCCTCGTGCGAGGTGAGGCGGCTCGTCGGCTCGTCGAGAATGAGGAGCTTGGGGTTCTGCGACAGCGCACGTGCGATGGCGACCAGCTGCTGGTCGCCGGGCGCGAGAGCACCCACACGAGCCGTCGGGTCGAGGCCACCGTCCACCAGGCGAGCCGTCACGCGCCGCGCTTCTTCATGCATTCGTGCGCGATCGACGAAGGGGCCCCTCTTCGGCTCCCGGCCGAGAAACACGTTCTCGGCCACGTCGAGGTCGGGACACAGGGGGGCCTCCTGGTAGACCATGGCCACGCCACGGGCGGTGGCCTCGCGGGTCGTGCGCGGCGCGTAGGGCATGCCATCGAAGCGCATTCGTCCCGCGTCGGGACGGAGCGCGCCCGACAACACCTGCATCAGGGTGCTCTTGCCGGCTCCGTTCTCGCCGAGAAGCGCGTGCACCTCGCCCCGCTCGACCTCGAGGGAGACGCCGCGGAGGGCCTTGGTGGGACCGAAGGCCTTCTCGACGCCGGATACCGACAGCAGCGCGTCGCTCATGGCGCGGGCGACAGCAGTCGCTTCACCTCGGGACGCTCGACGTTCTTGGCGTCGACCATGATCGACCCGGTGTCGACGGTCGCCTCGACCTTCTCGCCCTTCAGGACCTGCACCATGGTCTTGACCCCGAGGTAGCCCATCTTGAAGGGGTCCTGGAGCACGAGACCACTGATGTCTCCGGCCTTCAGGCCCTCGAGCAGCTTCTCGGAGGCGTCGAAGCCGACGAGCTTCAGCTTACCCGCGAGGCCGGCCGTTCGAAGGGCCCGCAGCATGCCGAAGGTGGTCGACTCGTTCGGGGTGAAGACCCCGTCCACGCCACCCTCGCTGGCCTTCTGGGCTTGCAGCAGGCTCTCGCTGGCCGCGAAGGCACTCTCGGTGGTGGCGCCGCCGTATTGGTTGTCGCTCACCACCGTGAGGCCGCCTGCCTTGGCGGCTTCGATGAAGCCCTTCTCGCGGTTGCCGGTGCTGGCCGAACCCTCCTGGTACCGCAGCACGACCACCTTGCCCTTGCCCCCGAGCAGCTTGGCGAGATGCTCACCAGCGAGCTTGCCCGCGGCCACGTTGTCGGTGGCGACGAAGCTCGCGTGCTCGTTGCCCTGCAGGGCCGAGTCGATCACCACGGTGGGGATCTTCGCGCGCTTGGCGTCCTTCACCACCTTGACGAGGGCTTTGTCGTTGAGCGGCGCGAGCACGATGCCGCTCACACCTTGGGCGGTGAACGACTCGACGAGATCGACCTGCTGTTTGAGGTCATCCTCCTTCAGCGGCCCCTTCCACACGATCTCGATCTTCAGCTCTTCGGCTGCCTTTTCGGCGCCCGCATGAACCGACTTCCAGAACTCGTGGGTCGTGCCTTTCGGGATGACGGCGATCTTCGTCGCCCCTTCGGCGAGGGTCCCGCTCGCTTCCGTTCCGGTCTCCTTGCCCTTGCCGCAGCTCACCAAGCCGAGCAACAGGGCCAACAGCGCCCAAAACCTCATCGCAGCGTCGTCGCACAGCCGTTTGTCGTGCGCAACGCCCCGGTCGGACGCGGGGTCGCTGCCCGATCAGGCCACGCCGCCGTAGCGACGCGCGAACGAGCGGATGAAGGTCTCCTGGCCCCGGGTCTGAATCGCGTGGTGTTGCACGGCCCGCACCCGCGCGATGGCCTCGTCGGGCGGGCTGCCCTTCCACACGAGATAGGCCGCGAGCAGGGTTCCCGTTCGACCCAGCCCCGCCCGGCAGTGCAGGGCGACCGGTGCGTCGTTGTCGAGGTGGTCGTCGACGTACTGACAGACGCTCGCTGCGGCCTGGTAGGAGGGCACGCCCATGTCTTTGATGGGCACGTGCAGTGACTGCAGCCCGTGGCTCGACAACTGTCCTGCGGGCAGGGCGCTCTCGGTGAGGTTGACCACAGCGCGGACGCCGGCTTCGGCGATCGACGCCAGGTCTTCGTCCGCATCGCGCGAGAGACCGGGAAGGCCCATGCCCGCGAGTCGGTTCTCATCGAGCCAGTAGAAGTGCTTGGGAAGGGGCAAGGGAGGTACGGGGGGGGCGCAGGTGCCGGTGCCGACGAACTGAGAGGCCAGCAGTGTTGGGGGGGAATCGAAGAAGCGCTCGGGCGCGATGACGGGTTCGACCTCTCCCACGCGCACGAAGAGCAGGGCGTCGCACCACCGGCGCACAAATGCCTGGTGGTGCGTCACGATGAGGACGACCCCCTCGTGGTCGCGCAACCTCGGTCCGAGGTCGTCGGTGATCCGAGGTTCGTCGAGGAAGACGACCGGTGCGCCGGCAAGCGCTTCATCCACCGTGGGCGGTGGTTTCGCGTCGGAGGGCAATGGATGCCCGGGTTGCGGTACGTAGATCGAGCGGCCCTCGCGCCGTGCCGCTTCCGGCGTGAGGTCGTAGACCGTGGCCTCACCACGGTGCTCGATGCCAGTGCGGGCGGGGATCCCGGCAAGGGCGCGCAACAGCGCGCTCTTGCCGCTGCCGCCGGGGCCCATGATGGCGACCACCGCCCCGGTGTCGACGGCGACCGTAAAGGGCCCGATGAGAGGCTTGGCCTCGGCGGTGAATGAGAGTTGCGCGCGGATCGTGGGGTGCGGCGCCGCCGTCATCCGGCGTCCTGCGCCGAGTCGGCGTGGAGCCAGGCATAGATGGCGTCACGATCGGGGGTGGCGGTCTCGATGCCGATGCGCTTTCGCCGCTCGCCCGTGAGGCTGGCAAAGGCGCCGGCGAGCGCGTCGAGCCACTGTGGTTGCAGCGTGGGCGACAGCATCGCGAAGGTCTTCCGGGCCGCGTCGACGAGGCTCGGGGGCGCCTCACCTCCTACGGCCACGGTGCCGACGTAGCGCAGCTTGCGGTCGTCCATGGCGTAGTTGCTGATGTCGGGGTCGATGGTGAGCTCGGCCTGTACAGCGAGATGATCCGCGTCGACCAGAGCACCCACGAGCTGGACCAGCAGCCCCGCCGAGGCCATGGCGTCGTGGCGACGCTCTGCGTCCTGGAGACGGTCCATCGGGCTCTCGGAAGCTGGCGAGATCAGCCACATGCGATGGCCACGCTCCCCATCGTCGACGATCACGAGCGCTTCGCGTACCGGACCTCGGTCCCCGAGCGCGACTGCGGTCTGCGCCCGCGCTCGCAAAGCGAGCTTGGCCCCGCGGAGGTCGTCGTAGCGCCAGTCCTCACGCGTGCGAAAGCGCGCCTCGTCGGTGAGGCCCTCGATGTCGCCGCTCGACAGCTTGACGAAATGCAGCGGCTGCTCGAGGTTCTTCAGCCATTGGCGCGCCTTCACCGCCGGCCAGAGGTGCGGCGTCGGCTCGGTGCCGTTGGGCAAGGCGAAGTTGACCGGCACTTCACCCGAATAGGTGCGCATCGGCTCGGTGGGTCGCTCATCCCCTTCGGGCGGCACTTCGCTTCGGGGCGGAAAAAGTGGCGTGATGGCGGTGGATGATGGGCGACGGAGCGGACGCGGCTGGCCCGCCGTCGACGGAGGAGGGGACGCTCCAGGGCCTACGGGAACCAACGTCTTGCTTCTGTCTTCCATCTTCTGCGTCGTGGCGGCGAGGTACTGCATCAGCTCTTCCGGGGTGCGAGGAGATGGGGAGGTGCGCGGTCCGGTCTTGCGAAAGCGCACTGCGGTTTTGATGGCCGTGGCGAGGGTGTCGGCGACGCCGGCGCCGGTCTTCGCGCACGCCCCCAAGACGGGGACGGGCGGTGCGAGCTTGGCGAACGACTCGGCCACCTCGTCGGGCGCGAGGGCATCGTCGAGGTCCTGTTTGTTGGCCTGCACGATGACCCGTTGCTCGGTCGCCGCACCGAATCGCGTCGGGAGCTCCCGAAACATGGGAGCGGCCCAACGCAATCGATGGGGCGTGCTGTCGACGACGAAGACCACCACGTCCGCGAGCGCGAGCAGAGCCTGCCGACGGGACCGGTAGGTCCCGTGGCCGGGGACGGCCAAGAGCAGCGCGGAGGTGGTGGTTTCATCGGTCGAATCGGTTGCGTCTACATGCAGCCAGTCGAAGTGCTGCGTTTCGCCATCCTTTTCATCGGGCGAGACGAGCTCGCTTCGTGTCTCGGCCGGAATCGACTCCGAGATGCGGCGCAGATTGCTCGTCTTGCCCGCGCTCGCGGGGCCGTCGAAGACGATGACCACCGGGGTGGGGCCGTCATCCATCGTAGGGCCAACCCGATGAGGCTACCCGTTCGAGTGATGCCGTGAAGTGCATGCCCCCCGGACCGATCAGACGGCGGATTCGATCTTGGGGAGCATCATACGGGTCTTGCTGAGCGCCATGCCCAGATTGACCTTGTTGCGACACACGGTGACGATGACCACGTTCTGGCGACGCGTGCAGCGCTGGAAGACGTGCAGCAGGTTCTCGGACATCACGAGGATCTCTTGGAAGTAGTTGCGGCCGTCTTCGGCCACGCCACGTGACTCGCGGAACATGCGCTCGATGGTGCGCACGTTGTCGCCCTGGAAGAGATCGCCGGTGGCCGCGGCGACGAGGTCCAGAACCTCGGACGGGTGGCTGTCTACGGTCTTCACGCCGAGCAGCATGCCCGTGCCCATGTCGACCACACCGACCGCGACACACTCGGGGACGGCGCTTTGCACCTCGTTGATCACGTTGTCCAAACTCATCTCGAAAATCCTCCCTCGGCCCGAGCGCAGCGGCTCCTGGCCCACCATCGAGACTACGTTTGTGAGCGCCATCAACAATCGCCCTCAGGAGGCGCACTTCGCCTACTTCGGGTGATGCGATGGGCGAGCACACCCGGGGCAGATGTCGTTACGTCAGGTTCGTCCAGGCAGCGTCTGGCCGCCGGGTAGCGCCTGTCTAACTTTGGGCGGGTGTATCCGTCCGCTACAGCTCGCCTAGTCGAGGAGCGCGAGCTCGTCATCGAGGCGCTGATCGTACTTCTTGTCGATCTTTTCTTCGCTCTCGTCCTCGCCAGGGGTCGTTTCAGCCCCCTGCTCACCCTTAGGGGTGAAGATCTTCCGGGAGGCGAAGCCCAACACCAGCAGCGATCCGACGATCGACAAGATCATCCAACCGCTCGAGAAGCCCGACGACGGGGCGGCGATGAGGTCTTGGCCGCCGGCACGCTCGCTCAGGCGTCGCTTGATCTCCTCGCTCGACACGCCCTCGTCCACCCACGTGCGGATGTCCTGGCGCCACTCGGCGGCGGCGGGGCTGGTACAGCCGTCGAGGGTCTTGCCCGGACAGAACGGGCTCGAAAGCTGCCCGGAGAGGGTCTTGGCGCGGTCGTTCCCCGCCTCCGGGCCCGCGGACTGAGCCCGCGCCGAAGGCGCGAGCGCGAGGGCACAGAGGGTGACGAGGGTGGCCAACGACGTACGCATGGGGCTGAAAATAGCCGGCCATGGCGCGCATCGCCACCATCGTGCGCCCTCGACGTGGCGGCTGGTGGTGTTACGTTGTGCAGGTGACATCGGAACGACCACAGGTGGAGCAGATTCGCCGGTGGCGTCGGGCCGTGGGTCGGCGCACCGCGAGCGAAGCAGAAGCGCCTTCCGCGTCGAGCAAGCGACGACGACCTCCGATCGAGGTTCGACGCTTCGCTGGCCCGGATGCCCACCGTGAGCAGCTCGACCACCTGCGTGTGGCGCACCTCACCGACCTTCACTTCGGGCGGGTGACGCCGCTGCGCATCCAGGAGATGGCCGTCGAGCTGACCAACGCCGCCCACCCCGACCTGGTGGTGATCACGGGCGACTTCGTCTGTCACAGCCAGGCCTATCTCGAGCAGCTGTCCGAGGTGCTCTCGCAGCTCGAGGCCCCCACGGTGGGGGTGCTCGGCAACCACGATTACTGGTCGGGTGCGGAGGGGGTCCTGCGCGCACTCGATCGCGCCGGGGTGGAGACGTT